>CAZWGJ010000056.1:0-11103 GCA_964633375.1 uncultured Desulfovibrio sp. | reverse complement strand
TTACTGCCTAGGAGGCTTTGCCCATGAAACAACTGAGTCGCTCCATCCATCTTTCCGTCCATGTCCACAAAGATCCGGATGCCATGGCAGAGCGCGCTGCCCATATTCTGGCTGCCGCCTGTGATGAGGCAATTTCCGAGCGCGGAACTTTCAGGATTGCCATTTCCGGCGGAAAGACCCCTATCCCTCTTTTCCGTCTGCTGACCCGCAAGGACTGGGTGGCGGCGCTGCCCTGGGACAAGATTTCCGTCTTCTGGGCTGACGAGCGCTGCGTAGGTCCCGACCAGCCCGGCAGCAACTACGGCATGGCGCACAGGGAGCTCCTGAGCTACGTGCCCTGCACGCAGTTCTACCGCATGCGCGGCGACCTCAATCCCGAAAGGGCCGCCCTGGACTATGAGGACGTCCTGGCCAAGGAGTTCATGCTGAAGGAAGGGGAGATCCCCCGCTTTGACATGATCCTGCTGGGCATGGGCGAAGACGGGCACACGGCCTCCCTCTTCCCCAACTCCCCCGGGCTCTATGCAACCAACCGCCTGGTCATCGACCAGTATGTGCCAGAGAGGAAGGCGGACCGCCTGACCATGACGCTGCCTGTCTTCAACAACGCCCGCTGCTGCATGTTCCTGGTGACGGGCAAGGAAAAGCACTCTGTTTTGCAGCGCGCCCTCAACCTCCTGGACAAGCCCGAGCTGCCGGCCCAGCTGGTGCGCCCCTCCGTCGGCGACCTCATCTGGGTCGTGGATGAAGACGCTGCCACAGGCGGCGAAAACTAGTTCACAAAAAAAAGTCTGGAAATACAAAAAAGGCGTGGTGCTTGCTGTCTTTTGCACCGCGCCTTTTTGTCGTCTTTGCTTCTTTGCGCCAGGCGGCCTTTTTGCTGTCAGTCCTGCTCTGTCTGCGACTGCAGCCTCTCCCTGTCCAGAAGCGT
Source organism: uncultured Desulfovibrio sp. (assembly GCA_964633375.1). GTDB lineage: Bacteria > Desulfobacterota > Desulfovibrionia > Desulfovibrionales > Desulfovibrionaceae > Desulfovibrio. The sequence continues at coordinate 10,172 of CAZWGJ010000056.1, read as the reverse complement.
CATCTCCCTTCCCTGCAGGCGGATGATGCCGTCGCTGATGAGGCGCGAGAGCACCCTGGACAGCGTCTCGCGGGTGATGCCCAGCATGTTGGCCATCTCCAGGCGGGAGACCTTGAGGTGCAGCGTCATGGTGTTTTCCAGGAGGATGCGGTGCATGAGGTAGCGGCTGACGCGCTGGGAGGCGTTGATGCCCTGGTTGCCAAGCTTCTTGGTGCACATGCGTATCCTGAGGGAGAGCAGCCCCAGCAGGCAGAGGGAAAAGGCGGGATCCATCTGCACCACCTCGTGCATGGTCCCCCTTTCAAGGCGCAGGACCAGGCTCTGCTCCAGGGCGACGGCCGTTGAAGGCCAGAGCTTCTGGCGGAACATGCAGGCTTCGCCTATGGTGCCGCCTTCTGAGACGATGTGGATGATGTGCTCCCTGCCGTTGCTCTGCCTGTGGGTTATTTTGGCCAGCCCCCTGATGAGGATGAAGCAGGCGGATGCCTCGTCGCCCTCATTGGCGAAGACTTCCTGCGCCTCGTACTCCCGCAGGCTGGCCGTGGCGACAAGATGCGTCAGGGAGGCCTCCTGGACGCCGTCAAAAAGCCTTGTCCTTTTGATGTGCATAAGTCTTGCCTGCGGCGGACATTCTACAATATGCATGGCTGCCTCCAAGCGTTAGCCGGCCTGTACAAAGATTGAGGAATTGAAAGCAGAAAGTGGATATGATACTCAGAAACGATATGCAGCAAGATATGCAGCACGCTTTTTTGTTGTAGCATTTATAGGGAGAAAAGTCGTCCCTGGAATGCAGCCTGCGGCCGGCAAGCCAGCCTTTTTTTTGAGGGCTGCGCAGCTGTCGGCAATGGGGCTGCAGCTTCCTGCCGGGCGCTGTGCAGCCAGCCATGAGGAATGTTTTCGTGAAAAAAGTCCTGGTCCTTTTCATGCTTTGTCTTTTTTGTTGCCCCTGCGCAGCGCAGGCAGACGTTGTCAAAAACGAATACTTTTCTGTGGACATCCCCTCAGACTGGCAGCTTCTGCAGGATGACAACGACAGCTCCATCAGCCTGTCCGTCTACGCCACCAAAAGCAGGGATTCTATAGTCACCGTCATCATCGGCTCCAACGGCAAGTCCGACATGGAGACCATACTGAAAAGCTTTGCCCAGCAGTACAAGGCGGCGGAAAGCTTTGTCAGGAAGGACGGCCAGGGCTTCTTTGCCTTCAAAAGCTACGACGGCATGGACAGCACAGGCTATGTGACCATGGACGACCGCCTGTACATGGTGGTCACGGTGTCCGGCAACCTGCGCAAGGCAAGGAACTTCCTGAAGAAGTTCCAGAGCGAGGAGAATGAGGCGCTGGTGCCTAAGCTGTAGAAAGCAGAATCAATGACGGATGAAAAGGGGGCTGCAGGGCCCTCTTTGTTTTTTTATGAAGCTTTTTGGAGGTCTTCTTATGCAGGCTGAAATCGTTTCTGTCGGGACGGAGCTTTTGCTGGGGCACACCGTCAATACGGATGCTGCGTTTCTTGCCAGGGAGCTGGCAGCCATGGGCATCGATCTCTATACGGTCACTACGGTCGGGGACAATGCGGAGAGGCTTGGCGCAGCCCTGAAGGAGGCCATGCATCGCTGCGATATCGTGCTGGTGACAGGAGGGCTTGGCCCCACCCTGGACGACCTGACCAAGAAGACCCTGGCAGGCATCCTGGGTGTGCCGCTGGTGCAAGATGAAGCCTGCCTCAAGGACCTGAAGGAGTATTTTGGCTCCCGCTACATGAGCGCCAACCAGACATCCCAGGCCATGATGCCCTTAGGCGCGCATCCTCTGCGCAACAGGGTGGGAACTGCGCCTGGTGTTGCGGCAGAGTCTTTGGACGGCACGCTCTTCCTGCTCTTCCCAGGGCCTCCCAGGGAGCTTGAGCCCATGTTCAGGGAAGAGGCCGTCCCCCTGCTGGAGAAAAAGCTGAACGCCGTCCTTGTCTCCCATATGGTGCGCACCTTCGGCATGGGGGAGGGGCAGCTGGCAGAAAAGCTTGGTGAATTGTGCCGGGGGAAGAACCCCACAGCTGCCACCTACCTGTCTTCCGGCAACGAGGTCTTTGTGCGGGTGACTGCCAAGGCGGAAAACGGGGAGCAGGCTGAAAAGCTCCTGCAGCCCGTTTTGGGAAGCGTGCAGGAGAGGCTTGGCGACATCGTCTACGGCATTGACGCTGCCAGCCTTGAAGAGGTCGTCGTCTCCATGCTGTTGGCTGAAGGAAAAGTGCTTGCAACGGCCGAGTCCTGCACAGGAGGCCTTTTGGCCAAGCGCATCACGGATGTGCCCGGCGCCAGCGCCGTCTTCAAGACAGGGGTTGTCACCTATGCCAATGAGGCCAAGACGCAGCTTCTTGGCGTGCCTGAGGACATGCTGGCAGCGCACGGTGCGGTTTCCCCGCAGGTGGCGGCCAGCATGGCGGAAGGCGTGCGCACCCGCTACCATGCCGACTTTGGCATAGGCATAACCGGCATAGCCGGCCCCGGCGGAGGATCCAGGGAAAAGCCGGTGGGACTTGTCTGGATGGCGCTTGCGGCAGAAGAGGGCACTTTTGTGTACGCCATGCGGCCCCAGGGGCGCTGCCCTGGGCGCAGCGCCGTGCGCCATCGTGCCGCAAGCCAGGCCCTGGACATGCTGCGACGTTTCCTTGCCGGAAAGGAGGTCCCGACAGCGTAAGGAAAAACAGGCAATGGTTTCAAAGAGCTGCACCCTGCAAAGCCCCGCTGTCCAGAGAAAAAGTGAAAAAAATGAAGAAATTTTAAATTTCTTGTTGACAGAATGGGGGTGCAAGCGTAGAAACACTCTTGTTCGTTCCCCAATAGCTCAATCGGCAGAGCGGGTGACTGTTAATCACTAGGTTGGCGGTTCAAGTCCGTCTTGGGGAGCCACTTCAACAAACGTTGAAAAGACCGGAGTCCATCCGGTCTTTTTTTATGCCTGCCTTTTGCAGCAGTGATGAAAGGCAAAAGAAAGAGAGAGGACCGCCAGCCGACGATCCTCTCTTTTGTTTTGCGTTCTGAGTGAAGGAAGCTGCTACTCAGCTGCGTTCTGCCCGCGGCGCTCCTGCGCCATCCTCTTTTCCTCCTTGCCCGTCATGTGCTCTATGCGGAAGTCCAGGATGTGCATGATGGGGAAGAAGTGCTTCATCTCATGGGCAAACATCTCATCCTGCCCCGGAGCCAGCAGATCGCAGAATTTGGTGATGATGCGCTTCCGCTCCGCATCGCTTTCAACGATCGCAACCTGCCCGAAGGCAATGACGCTCAGGTACCTGGTGACAAGGTGCGCCGGATCGAGGTCGTGCTTTGCCACGACGCAGAAGGAGGCCTTGCCCGAGTTCTTCAGGGCCTCAATCTTGTGCCCTTCGACGGCACAGTGGAAATAGAGGTGGTCTCCTTCCAGAAAGTAGTTGAGGGGGACTGCGTAGGGGTAGCCGCCGCATCCTTGCAGGGCCAGGACGCCGCAGTTCTCCCTGCCGAGCACGTCCAGGCAGACGTCATGGGGAAGTTCCTGGTTTGCGCGCCGCATTTTCGGAAACATAGCATTTCTCCTTTTGGGTTCTGTGAAACAGGGTCAGGAAAAGGACAGGCAAGGCCTCATTCTTGCGAAGTTTCCCCAAGGACGCAACTCCCTGCCATGAAGCCGCGCCCTGGCAGGGGCCTTTGAGGCAGAGCCTTTTCCCCCAGCTTGCCTTATTGGGCGGCTGCACGTAAAATACGCCACTCTTTTCTGCATAGGACAGGGGCATTCTTTTTCTTTCTTAAACCGGTCTGTGCCCCCTGGTGCGGCACATGGAGGTATTGATGGCTCATCGTATCGTCTTTCTTCTGGAGGATCTGTGCTTTGGCGGAACGCAGAGGCAGACACTGCAGCTGGCGCTGCGCCTGGACCGCTCCCGCTTTGAGCCCGTGATCCTGACCCTGACAGGCGAGACGGACCTGGATGACGAGGCCAGAAGCGGCGGCCTTCCCGTGCACCACATGAACACAGGGCGCAAGGTCGATCCCTTCTTTTTTCTGCGCCTCTGCCAGGAGCTGCAGAAGCTTGACGCCGACGTCCTGGTGCCCTGCACGGCGCTTCCCAACATCTGGGGGCGCATCTGGGGATGCCTCCTGAAGAAGAAGTGCGGCAGGCCCCTGGGCATTGTGGGGACTGTGCGCGGAGGCGGTGCTCCCAAGCGCCAGTATGAGTCTCTGCTTTGGAGATTGTGCGACCATATGATCTGCAACTCCCAGGCGCTGCAGGACGTACTGCGGAAGAAGGGCGTGCCGGCAGGGCTTGTGACCTGCATCCCCAACGGCGTTGACACAGACCGCTTTGCGCCGGCCGACCCGGCTCCCGAGGATCGGGACGACCTCATTGTCTGCGTGGCCAGGCTCTGCGAGGACAAGGACCAGGCAACGCTCATTCATGCCTTTGAGAAGGCGGCTGCCGTGAACCCAGCTGCCCGGCTGCGCCTTGTCGGCGACGGGCCCTGGGAGGCAAAGGTGCGCAAAGAGGCGTCCTCATCGCCGTACCATGACCGCATCGAGGTGGTGCCGGGTACGCAGGACGTGCGCCCGCATCTCTCCCAGGCAAAGCTCTTTGCCCTCTCCTCTGTCAGGGAAGGGCAGCCCAACGTGCTGCTGGAGGCAATGGCCTCGGGCCTTCCTGTCTGCGCCACTGCCGTGGGCGGAATCCCGGCCATGATAACGCCGCGCAATGGGCTGCTGTCGCCTGCTGGGGACAGCCAGGCGCTGGCTGACAACATGCTGCAGATTCTGGGCGACAGGGAGCTTGTGCGGAGCATGAGCCTGAACAACCGTGCCAAGGCTGTCAGCGACTACTCTTTTGACGCCATGGTTTCTGCCCACGAAGCCGTTTTCGAGAAATTGTGTGCGGAGTAGCGACGTGCCGTTCATCGTTTTTCTCCTGGCTCTCTTCCTGGCGGCCTGCCCCGCAGAATCCTATGCTGCCAGGGGCGCGGACAATGCCGAGGTGCACGAGCTCTGGACAGGCTCCGTTCTGACCGCCACCTTCAAGGCGGGCGTGTGCACCAAGAAGAACGGCTCAGCCCGCGGCGTCCTGCTTCTGACCCATGCCACAGGGCAGACCGACGTCTACCATGTCTACGGCTACAAAGAGGGCAATTACTTTGAGCTTCGGCATGCCTCAGGCCATGTAGGGAAGATCACCGGATACGAAGGCGGCCTCCTCAAGGGGACGGTGCGCCTTAAAAGCGGGTTTAAAATCAATGTCCAGGGGCGCAGCCAGCTGAATGTTCCGCTGTCCGAGGACTGCGCGCCGCTCCAGTAAAGGAATGCTGCTGCAATGGATTTTTTTTGCAAGGTGTTCCGCTGTTAGGAGGATACCATGTGGTTTCTTTTTCTTCTTTTGTTTCTGGCTGTGCCGGCGCTGTTGTTCTACCTGGCCTCTCAGGGAAGAAAACTGCGCACCATGGCTGCCCTGCTTCCCAGGCAGTGCGACTTCTGGCCTTCAGTGGGGCTTGTCATTCCCTGTGCAGGAAGCCATCCCGACATGGAAAAGGCGCTGCGCTCCCTTATAGAGCAGCAGTATGCAGGCGATAGGAAGTGCGTGCTTGTGACTGCCGCGGACAATGAGGCGGCGGCCGAGCTGGCAGAGCGCCTCTGCGGCGAATATGAGGACGCTGCCCATGTGGTCGCCGGCAAGGCGGAGGGCTGCGGGCAGAAAAACCACAATTCGCTGGCAGGCGTGCAGCACCTTGGGGACAGCGTTGACGTCTACGCCTTCTGCGACAGCACGCACATTGCCTCTCCCGACTTTCTGCAGCGCCTGATTGCGCCCATAGCCGCAGGCGAGGGCGTCTTCTCGACCGGCTACCATGAGGTGGTGCCCATGGACAAGGAGCTGGTGACGCTGGCCTATGCGTTCTGCGTCCTGTGCATGCGCATCCTGCAGGGGCTTTCCAAGTTCACCCAGCCCTGGGGCGGCGCCATGGCCGTGAAGAGGACAAGCTTCCGGGAGCTTGGCATAGCGGACTTCTGGAAGAGCAACGTGGTGGACGACTGCTCTCTGACAACCTTTCTGCAGGAGCGCTCTGTGCGCGTCTGCCTCTGCCCGGGCGCTCTGCTGCGCACCAGGGCAGAGCACCACAGCGGCGACGTGTGGCGGGCCTGGCTTGACAGGCAGATACTGTTTTTGAAGTTCTGCGTCCCGGTGCAGTGGGTGCTTTTGGGCGTCCTCATCCTGGCCATGGGGCTTGTGCAGCCCCTGGCGCTCATCTTCTTCCTTGGCGGTCTGACAGGCCTTGTGAAGGGCGGATATCTTCTGCTGTCGCTCCTCTATCTGGCGGCAACGGCCGTGGCGCTCTCCTGCCTGCGTCCCCTGATGCCGCACCACATCCCCCTCATCCGCTTCCTTGGCGCCTTCTGGCTGACGCTCTGCACGGCCTGCACCACCTTTTTGAAGACGATTCCTGCCAGGGGCATACTCTGGCACGGCATCTGGTACAGCGTCGGCAGGGCAGGCAGGGTTGAAGGCATAGAGCGGCAGTAGCTTTTTGACAGGCTGTCAGAATATGGCATAAACAACCTGTGGTTTTTCTTTAAGAACAATGCTCAGCCCCCTTCTGGGGCATGCGGGTTTGCTATGATATCCTACTCAGACTTAGTTCGCGTCTCCCTGCGCCAGGTAACCAGGCAGAAAAGCTATGGTGTCATCATCTCCATTGCCCTGGGCATCACCGCCTTCATCACCTTGTCTGTGCTGGGGCAGGAAATACGCTACAAAGTAGGCCAGGATATGGTGCTCATGGGCGGCGTCAATGTCATCAACGTCACCATGGAGGACAGGCAGTACCCGGGGCAGCCCATGCGCGAGTTCTATCCTGAGAGCATAGACGGCATAGGGAAGCTGCCCGGCGTGGAGCTGGTCAGCCGCAATGTGCGCAACGGGCAGTTCTTCAACTTGAAGGCCGGTGAGCGGACGCTCGGCACGCTTGTCTACGGCGTGGACCAGTATTTTGCCCCCGCCTTTTCCGCAGACACGGTGGCAGGCACGCCCCTGACCCAGGAGGACGTGGACGGCCACAAAAGGGTCTGCGTGCTGGGGCGCGACATAGCAGTCGATTTGTACGGCACGCCTGAGGCGGCACTGGGCAAGCTCCTGTTCTTGGGGCAGGACGTCTTTGAGGTCAGCGGCGTCATAGCCGGCGTCATGCTGGGCGACTGGTCCAGATCCGGCTTCATCCCCTACACCACGCTCTGCGACAGGAACTGGGGCGACGCCAAGATAACCAGGCTTTTTGTGCGGGCTCTTGGCTGGGAGGACGTCGCACGCCTGGCCCGCGAGATTCCCCAGGTCGTGCTTTCCTGCCAGAACGCCCCCTACCTCAAGGTGCACACCAGGGACGACCAGATATCAAGGCTGCAGATAACCTTTATGTGGGTTGAAACGCTGCTCTGGCTGGGCATTGCCGCCTCCCTCATGCTGGGCGGCTTCGGCATCTGGTACGGAACCTTTGCCGCCGTGCGCGCCAGGACCCGCGAGGTCGGCCTGAAAAAGGCCATGGGCGGATCGGACAGGGACATCATGGCCCAGTTTCTGTGCGAGGCTTTGTGCAAATCCGTGGCAGGCGGCGTGCTTGGCATCATTTTGGGCGTGAGCTCTGTTCTTGGCGGCGTGCTGGCGCTTGGCACAAGCATCCCGGGCTTTCTTCTTCTTGCCAGCTGCTTTGGGTCCATCCTCTTTTCGGCGGCCATCGGCGTGGCAGGCGGCATCTATCCCGCCATCCAGGCCAGCCGCATGGACGTGGTGACGGCCCTGCGCTTCGAGTAAAGGTCATCCCCTGTCCCTGTGGGGAGGGGAAGAGAATAAGGAATCTTTTATGGCACCAGTTATTGTCGCACGTGACCTTCGCAAGCGCTATGCCGGCTTTGCACCTGTCCTGCGCGGCGTGAACCTTGAAGTGGAGCCTGGGGAGCTTGTGGCCATCATGGGCCCCTCGGGCTGCGGCAAGTCCACCATGCTGCATGTTTTGGGCATGCTCCATGCGCCGGACTCGGGCACAGTGCAGATTTTGGGCAAGGACGTCCTCTCCCTGAACCGCCAGGAGACGGCTGACTTCCGCCGCGACAACCTCGGCTTCATCATGCAGCAGAGCAACCTCTTTGACCACAGCACGGTCTTTGAGAACGTTGAGTTTCCGCTGATCTACAAGAATGTGCCGGACTCTCTGCGCTGGCCGCGCGTCATCTATGCCCTGGAGCTGGTGCGCCTGTCGTCGCGCGTGCACTATGCCAGCAACCGCCTCTCCGGCGGCGAGCAGCAGCGCGTGGCCATTGCCCGCGCCATGGTCAACAACCCGCGCATTTTGATGGCGGACGAGCCCACCGGCGCCCTTGACCAGAACACCAGCCGGCTCATCATGGAAAACTTCCGCAAATTGTGCCACTCAGGCGGCGTTGCCCTGGTCATGGTGACCCACGATGCCAAGATGGCCGAGTTCTGCGACTCCGTCTATACGCTGGAAGAAGGCGTGCTGGTCTGCCAGCGCCGCCAGATTCCGCAGATCAGCCGCATGGAGGGCATGGATCTTTTGAGCGGGCCGACCATCCGCCTGCATACGGCCATGGTGGCGGACAACTTCCTCTGCCCTGAGGCTGTCGGGCAGAGGACGGAGGCGCATCTCATCCAGCAGAAGGGCCTGCTGACCCATGTCGTCACCCTCAAAGGCGGTTCTCTGCTTGGCAGGGAGATGCAGTCCTATTCCCTGCCCATGCCTGTGTGCCACATGGGCGGCATCAGGGCGACCAATGTGCTGAAGAGATGGCTTTTGGGCACTGGCAGCCTTCCCTCCGACAAGGCGCATGATGCAGCCTCCCTGCGCTGCCTTCTGCAGGGATCCTGCTCGTGGCGCTGGGCAAGGGCCCAGAGCTCGGAGCTGGCGCACTGGGCCAGGGTGGAGGGCGTGCAGTGCCTCTATGCTGCGGCAGGCTCAAGGGCGCCTGTCGTGTGCTGGACTGCCTCGGCTGCATCCGGCATCCCCTACGCATTTGAGGTGCGGGATACGGATGTGTGGCTGGCGTCCCTTGACAGGCCGGAGATTCAGGCAGCTGTGTCCATTCTCGTCAGGGATGCGCTTTTTGTCCGCTGCTCTACGGAAACGGTGCGCCAGCGCATTGCAGGCGTGGTTCCCGAACATGCCTCAAAGGTGCGCTTTATTCCTGATCCGGCCACCCTTGTCCCTATGGATGAGGAAGTTGCCATCTGCCAGGTGCATGAGGCAAGCAAGCTGCCCCACATCCTGGCCTGCGGCACGCTGGATGAGCGCAAGGGCTACGACGTCCTGCTGAAGGCCCTGGCAGGGCTGGCGGCTCTTGGCAAGGAATTTCGCTGCACCATTGCCGGGACAGGCCCTGCTGGCAAGGCCTTGAAGTCGCAGGCAAAGGCGCTCGGGCTGGCGCGCCAGGTGACGTTTGCCGGCTTTGTGCCCCACGCCAACATGAATTCCCTGTATATGGATGCCGACGTTTTTGTGGCGCCCGGAGTAGTCCGCCAGGGAAAGCCTGCGGACGGCATCCCGTCGGCGCTGGTTGAGGCCATGGCCTTTTTCCTGCCTGTAGTTGCCAGCGATCTGCCTGATCAGAGATGGCTGGTGGGCCAAGAGGGCTGCATTGTGCCGGCCGGCAATGAGAAAGCCCTGGCTGATGCCCTGGAGCCCCTCCTGGATACGGACCATGACGCCATGGAGCGCAGAAGCTGGCAGGGAAAAAGGGCGCATGATCGCGTGATGGAGCTGCTGGGGTCCTGCGGCGATGATTTTGCAGCGCTCTTTGCGCCGCTTTTGCATGAATAGTCTGTCTGCTGGAAGCTTGTCCGCAGGCGGGGCAGGCTGGCATGCACCATGGCTGCCATCAGCAGGCAAAACATTGCTGCAGCGGTTGTGGCAGCAATGTTGATTTAGAATCTGCCTTCCTTTTTACTAACTTTGAGAAAGCGTATTTCAAAGATGGCAAAAGTATAAAATACTTTTGATATGTCAATAATTTAAAGGCCGTCCGGAAAGCCGTTAGGGAAAAACATAAGATAGGGTGGCATTCTCCATGGTGATTCATGGGGGATGCCGCCTTTTTTGGTGTGCCCGGCATGGGCGTATTCTAACGGGTGAAAGTCCCGAGTGCGGGGAGCTG
>CAZWGJ010000055.1:3447-11645 GCA_964633375.1 uncultured Desulfovibrio sp. | reverse complement strand
CGATGGCCCACCATAAAATAATGAGACCTCTGTGTTCTGCACAGGGGTCTTTTTTTTGCCGGTGCTGCGGCGTGCAGGGATCCCCCTGCACCCTCCCCGCCAGCCGCATGTCCAGGATGCCGCATTCCTTCTTGCCATCCCCGATCATTTGGGGCACAAAAAGCCCTTGCGGCGTCCTCCCTGCATCCTGATGCCCCTGGTGATCCCCTGCTGAACTTCTGATGAAAGCCTGATGCCTGCCTGATGTATTCCGGCAGACACTAAAGAAATTTTCTTTTCATCCGATAGGCAGTGTGATCATCAGTTCATGAAGCTGCCGCCGCTTTTTTGCAGCAGTCCTTTTCACTATCTATAGAGATGCTTTCACCCTGCCCTAGCAGGAGCCGTTCATGAATATCTTTCAGACACTGCTTACCCACCCCATCCTTGGTCCGCTGCTGCCGATGCTTCTGGCGGCGCTGGCCATGACCTTCCTCTTTTCCTACACAGGTCTGACCTTCATGGTCGGGGCGCTGCAGACAACAGGGATGCGCACCAAGCGCTCTGCCTACAACAAGGCAGCCAAGCAGCTGGCTGTCCTGTGCCTTGGGCTGGGCTGGATTCTGCTCATAGCTTCCAGGATCTATCTCTTCCTGTCCTCCGACAGCTATGTTCCCGCATCCTTCCTGGCCACCGTTACCGAGTTGAGCTGGGGGCTTTTCGGATTCTCCGTCATTGCTGTCAGCATCCACTTTGCCGTCTGGAACTTCATGGAAAAGCACCGCATCTGGCACGCTGTCATCGTCTTTTTAGCCGGCTTCAACGCAGTTGTAGGCACGTATGCCATCTTGGGCTCCCTGCGCCTTATGGCTGCCCTGGAGCTGCCCAACGCAGCCTCCCTGACCCTGGCCGACCTCTTCTCCTTTTCCTTCCCCTCGCCGCTCTGCAATGCGCTCATAGCAGCCCTGCTGCTTATTCTGGCCATGCCTGCCGCAGCCGGGCTTGTCTGGTTCATCATGCGCCGCAAGAAGGACGACTTTGGCAGGGACTACTACACAACCGTCATGAAGTGGACTGCAGGCTGGGGCAAAATCGCCTGGATTCCGCTCCTGCTTGTCATGGGTGCAGAGGTTTACTTTGACGTCACACCCCTGCTGCAGGCAGAGTCTGAGATTACGCTGATGACCATTGCCTCGCAGGCTGCCCGCGTTGTGCCGCCCGTGCTGGTGTGCCTCTTTATGTGGCTGACAGCCAAAAACGACCTGCCCATGCGCTGCAAGCCGCTCTGCATCCTGGCCTTCCTGCTGAGCATGACGACTGCCTATTTTGCTTTTGAGGACGCCACAAGCTTCCTCTTCTAGTGCCCTGCATCCGATAAATCATAGTGCTGAAAAAGAGGCTCCCTGCGATGTTTCAGGGGAGCCTCTTTTTTTGTCCTGCGTTCAGTTTTTGCAAAGGCACGGATGCTGCGGCGCCTTGCCTTTAAGCACTGCCAGCACGTCGCGCGCCACGCTGCATCCTATGCGGCTCAGGCACTCATCCGTGTTGATGCCTATATGCTGCGAGGGCACAAAGTTCGGGCATTTAAGAAGCGGGTTTGAGGCCCTGGGCGGCTCCTCACAAAAGACGTCCGCACCAGCTCCAAAGAGGCGCCCTGACAAAAGCGCTTCGCACAAGGCCTCCTCATTGACGACGCCGCCCCGAGAGCAGTTCACCAGGATGGCAGACGGCCTGCACAAGCTCAATTCTGCAGCTCCTATCAGGTTTCTTGTCGCATCCGTCAGCGGCACGCACACGCAGATGACATCGGCTGCGGACATAAGCTCGTTTAGGCTTGCGCACTCCCTGCCCTCTCCATGGGATCCTGACCTGGACCAGACATGCACCTTCATGCCAAAGCCCATGGCCCCTATCCTGGCAACAGCTCGGCCGATGCTGCCACAGCCTATGATGCCCAAGTTCTTGCCAAAGAGGTCCATGCCTCTCTGCCCGGGCGCTGTGCGCACGGCCTTGTCTTCCCTGACGGCATCAAGCCCCGGCACAATCTTTCTGGCTGCGGCCAGCATGAGTGCAAAATAGAGCTCAGCCACGGTCCTGGCAGACTCATTGGGGACATTGACCACGGCTATGCCGCACCTTTCGGCAGCCTTAAGGTCAATGTTGTCAACGCCCACGCCATGGGATCCCACAACCTTGAGTGAAGACGCCTCCATGGCGGCTGCATCAACCTTGATCGTCCGCACAATTACGCCGTCAAAGCCAGACCAGTCCCGTACATGAGGGTCCGTCCAGTCCGCCACCTCCGCCTCGGCGCGCAGAAGCGCCATGGCGTCGTCGTGTATGGGCTCAGGCACAGCTATACGCATGTTCCACCTCGTTTAAGCCATAAAAAAGGACCCCGCTCCAAAACTGGGGAAGGGTCCTTGAAGAAAAGATTGATGTCCGCTGCGCCTTACTTGGGCAGCACGGCACCCTGGAAAGTCTTGTTCATGAAGTCCTTGATGGTCTGGCTCTTAAGAACTTCGCACAGGGCCTGCAGCTCGGGGCGCTTTTCATCGCCGGCGCGCACGGCAACGATGTTGGCAAAGGTCATGGCAGCCTCGGAGTCGGCGGCTTCCAGGGCCAGGGCGTCCTTGGCCTTCAGGCCGCCAAGCAGGGCGTAGTTGCCGTTGATGATGGACACATCAACGTCGGGAAGAGAGCGGACCAGCTGGGGAGCTTCCAGCTCCTCAATCTTGAGGCCGAGGGGGTTCTCCACGATGTCCAGACGGGTGGACTTCAGGCTGGGGTTCTTCAGCTTGATGAGCTTCTGATCCTGCAGGAGGAGCAGGGCGCGGGCCTCGTTGGTGGTGTCATTGGGCACAGAGACGATGGCGCCCTTCTTGAGGTCCTTGAGAGCCTTGGTCTTGCCGGCATAGATGCCGAAGGGCTCGTAGTGGATGAAGGCCATGGCATGCAGCTTGGTGCCCTTCTGGGCATTGAAGTCGTCCATGTAGGGCTTGTGCTGGAAGTAGTTGGCATCAAGCTCGCCGCCGTCCAGGGCGACGTTGGGCTGCACGTAGTCGGCGTACTCAACGATCTTGAGCTCAATGCCCTTTTCCTTGAGCAGGGGGGCGGCAGCCTTCAGGATTTCGGCATGGGGCGTGGGGGAGGCGCCGACCTTGAGGATTTTGGCTGCCTGGCTGGCAGATGCTGATCCAAAGACCAGGCCGGCTGCAGCCAGTGCGGCGCAGAGAAGAGAAGAAAGACGCATAATTGACCTCATAAAGCGCGGAAAAGCTTTTTTCCGCCTGCTTGGTCCTTTTCCCCGGCCTTGCGCCATGCAGGCGCCGGCCTTAAGGGAAAAAGACTTTTGGTAGATGGCATATAGTGATGATCCGGCTGCCCCCTGATTTGCAGGGCGCCTGCCGGAATTGTCTGCATTATTACATGCTGCGCTTGTCGGAGCGGTGCGTCGCCCAGTCGCCGAAACTCTGCAGCACCTGCACAATGACGATGAGCAGGATGACCGTGGCAATCATCATTTCGTTCTGGTAGCGGTTGTAGCCGTACATGATGGCCAGCTTGCCAAGGCCGCCGCCGCCCACGGCGCCGGACATGGCGGAGTAGCCCAGGATGGTGGTGGCTGCGATGGCGCTGCCGTTGATGAGGGAGGGCATGGCCTCGGGGATGTACACCTTGTAGAGGATCTGCCAGGTGCTGGCGCCCATGGACTGCGCAGCCTCGATGACGCCCCTGTCCACCTCAAGCAGGGACTGCTCTATCAGCCTTGCCACAAAGGGGGCGGCGGCGATGACCAGGGGCACCACAGTCGCATTGTTGCCGATTGTAGTCCCCACCAGCCAGCGGGTGAAGGGGATGACGGCTATCATGAGGATGAGGAAGGGGAAGGAGCGGGTCAGGTTGACCACCACGTCCAGGATGCGGAAGAGGACAGGATGGGGGCTCAAGCCGTTCGACCTGGTCACGACCAGAACCAGCGCCATCATCATGCCGAAGACGTAGGCAAAGAAGGTGGATGCCAGGGTCATGTAGAGCGTGTCCACAGTCCCTTCCCACAAAAGCGCCATCAGGGCTTCGTTAAACACGTTCAGGTCCATCGTTTTTCCCTTCCTCCAGAGAACTGCCGGCAGGCTGTTCCTTTTTGTATTCCTCTATGCTGATGAGGTTCTCGGCACAGTACTCAAGCACCTTTCTTCTTGAGGGCTCGTCGTCGGGCAGCTGCAGTATCATCTGCCCGAAGGCCTTGCCGCCTATGTCCCTGGTTGAGGCGTACATGACGTTCAGAGGCTGCCCCGATGCCAGCACCATGTTGGACAAAACCGGCTCATAGCTGGACTGCCCGTCAAAGATGAGGCGGTACAATCTGTCCGCAGTCATCTTGTCCGGATGCAGCGCCTCTGGCATCACCAGGCGCCTGGCTATGTCGCTGCGGGGATGGAAGAAGACCTCGTTGACAGTGCCTGTCTCGGCAATGACGCCCTTGCTGATGATGGCCACCTTGTGGCAGAGCTTTTCAATGACGTCCATCTCATGAGTGATGATCACGGCCGTGATGCCCATGGTCTGGTTGATGGTGCGCAGCAGCCCCAGAATGGAGTCCGTCGTCTCAGGGTCCAGGGCGGAGGTCGCCTCGTCGCACAAGATGACCTTGGGGCTGGTGGCAAGGGTGCGGGCGATGGCGACGCGCTGCTTCTGTCCGCCGGAAAGCTGCACAGGGTAGGATTTGGCGTACTTGGCAAGCCCCACCAGCTCCAGCATCTCCATGCTGCGCTCCCTGGCTTTCGACCTTGGAACGCCTGCCAGCTCCAGGGGGAAGCAGACATTGTCCAAGGCGGTCCGCTGCATGAGCAGGTTGAACTGCTGGAAAATCATGCCCATGGAGCGGCGCACGATGTTGAGTTCGCTGCTTTTTAAGGTGCACATGTCGCGCCCCTCAAACAGGACCTGCCCCTCAGTCGGCGGCTCCAGCATGTTGATGCAGCGCACAAGCGTGCTCTTGCCTGCGCCGCTGCGCCCTATAATGCCGTATATCTCACCCTTTTCAATGGTGAGGTTGATGTCTTTCAGAACCTTTATCTTTGCCTGGCCGACCGCAAACGTCTTGCCCAGGCCGCGCAGTTCAAGAATGGGCTCTGCTTTGCTGTTGCGCTCAATCCCTTCCGTCATAGCGTGCTGCACAAAGGGACCATGTCCCCCGCACTTCCTCCTAAAAGCTCAAGTCAACAGGACTTTCCAGCCCGGCCCCCTTAAAAAGGCGCAGGGCTGGCACCGGGGAAAACATCAGGAATTCCCTGCAGCCAAAAGTCCCTGTTCCACAGGCTTTGCACAAGGCAGGGGTGCCGGCATGAAGCTGCCTAAGCCGCTTCCTTGTCTGCCCTGCACTGCCTCTTCTTAAAAGAGGCTCCATCCAAAAGCATGCCTGTTGTACGCATCATTCCCTAGCACAACAAGGGGCTATTCTCAAGCAAGCGGCAGACGGAGTGCGCCCTCCTGGTCCTGGCCCGGCGGTTGACAGAAGGCGGCTTAATCAGGAAAAGTACAGCATCATGAGGGAAAAGCAGCAGGACAGGCACCATCCCGGCAGATTCCGGCAGGCGCCTGCATTTCCCGCCCCGCCCTCCTCTTTCCCCGTCTTTGTTCCAGCATCAAGGAAGCAGCAATGACACCGTCCCAGCGCCAAAACCCGGTCACACTCAACGCCATGATCACCACGCCCCACTACCTGGCAAGCCAGGCAGGACTGCAGGTCCTGCGCAGCGGCGGCAACGCCATTGAGGCAGCCATAGCGGCGGCAGCCGTCCTGACCGTGGTCTATCCGCAGATGTGCACCCTGGGCGGCGACAACTTCTGGCTCATCCACAATGCCGCCGCAGGCGAGATGCGCGGCATCAACGCCTCAGGCAGGGCCGGGCGCAAGGTGACGCGCTCAGTCTATGAGGGCATGAACGCCATCCCCTCCCGCGGACCCTTGGCAGCCATCACGGTGCCGGGCACAGTCTCAGGCTGGGAGAAGGCCTTCAAGTACTCCAAAAAGGCCATGCAGGGGACGATGTCCTGGGGCAGCCTTTTGGAGGACGCCATCGAGCTCTGCCACGGCGCACCTGTTGCGGCCAGCCTGGCAGCCTGGCTGGCAAAAGACACCGATGCAGCCCTTCCTGAGGAGGCAAACCTTCTGCGCTTCCCCGAGTTTGCCAAAATCTTTGCTCCAGGCGGCAAGCCTTTGGGTCTTGGGGACATACTGGTGCAGCCTGACCTGCGCGCCACCCTGGTGCGCCTTGCCGAGCGCGGCCCCAGGGACTTCTATGAAGGGCTCACTGCCAGGCAGATCCTGGACGGCCTCTCCGAGGCAGGCGGCCTGCTCACCGGCAAGGACTTCAAAAAGCACACCGCCGACTGGGTGGACCCCATCAGCACGGACTACCGCGAGTACACTGCCTTCAACCTGCCGCCCAACACCCAGGGCGTCTCGGCCCTGCAGATTCTTGCCATGCTCAATACAAAGGACATGGAGGAGCTTGGCGTGGACAGCGCCGACTACTACCACTTCATGACCGAGGCGACCAAGCTGGCCTTTGCAGACCGCGAGCTCTTTGTGAGCGATCCGGACTTTGTGAAGATCCCCTTGAAGAAGATGCTCTCAAAAAAGCACGCCCGCAAATGCGCTGCCCAGATAGACATGGCAAAGGCCCAAGCCTACCCCTCGCTGCTCGCACCCTGCGGCGACACCATCTGGCTTGGCGTCGTGGACAGGCAGGGCAATGCCGTCTCCCTCATCCAGAGCATCTACATGGACTTTGGCTCCGGCATCATCCCCAGGGGGACGGGCGTCATCCTGCAGAACAGGGGCTCCTTCTTCTCGCTCGACCCCGACCACGCCAACACCCTTGAGCCCGGCAAGCGCACCATGCACACCCTCAATGCGCCCATGATTCTAAAGGACGGGCGCCCGGTGCTTGTCTACGGCACCATGGGCGGCGAGGGGCAGCCGCAGACGCAGGCAGCCCTGGTCACCCGCATCCTGGACAAGCACATGACGCCGCAGGAAGCCATAGACGCCCCGCGCTGGCTCTACGGCAGATCCTGGGGCGAGGAAACCAACAGCCTCAGGCTGGAGGGGCGCATCTCCAAGAAGATTGCCGAGGATTTGAAAAAGCGCGGGCACAAGGTCGAGATGGTGGCGGACTACACCGACCTTATGGGGCATGCCGGCGCCATCCTGATAGAGAACAGGGACGACGCCCTGGATGCCGCACAGCGCAATACTTTTCCGCAGCGCATCCTGCACGGGGCCTCGGACCCCAGGGGGGACGGGCTTGCCTGCGGCTGCTAAAGCAGCCTGCACCTTTTTGCTGCACTCCTTTCATCACCTTTTTGAAAGACGGTGCAGGACAATTTTCATTCCGGCATTATATATGTTGCAGCTGCGGTTACCTGGGCAGATGCAGCCCCTTTGCAGCAGCACGTCCTTGGGACAAGCTCCCGCAGCGCAGCCAAAGACACACCATGGAGGAAGACAATGGAATTTTCTACACTTGTCAGCCAGCGCTATTCCTGCAAGAAGTATGAGCCAAGCCGCCCTGTTGACAAGGACAGCCTTGCCGGCATCCTTGAGGCAGGCCGTCTTGCTCCCACAGCCAAGAACCTGCAGGAGCAGCGCATCTACGTCGTCAGCTCCGAGGAAGGGCTGGCAAAGATAGACAAAATCACGCCCTGCCGCTACGGCGCCCCCACCGTGCTGGTGGTGGCCTACGACAAGAACAACGTCTTCACCTACCCCGGCGGAAAAAGAAACAGCGGCCTTGAGGACGCAACCATCGTGGCGACCCACATGCTGCTGGCAGCAGCCAGCGCCGGCGTGGACAGCTGCTGGATCAACAACTTCGATCCGGACAAGGCTGCTGAAATCCTGGGCCTTCCGGACAACGAGGAAGTTTTGATGCTGATGGACTTAGGGCATGCTGCAGAAGGCACAGGCCCCCTGCCCAACCACGCCAAAAGGAAGCCGCTCTCTGAAACCGTCCAGTACATGTAGTCCCTTTCCTGCCGGCGCAAGCCCTTGCGCCGGCATAAAGCCTGCCTTTCCGCAGCCTCCCCAAAGAGGCTGCGGAGCAGATGCCGGTCTTTTGCAAAAATCTGCTCTCTGGGGCATACTCCCATCACGTTAGAAACGGGTATTGCGCCCGTTTCCTTTTTTTGCCCTTGTTTTGCCGGCATGC
>CAZWGJ010000055.1:0-3347 GCA_964633375.1 uncultured Desulfovibrio sp. | reverse complement strand
AAGGAGTCCCTTTGAGCGGGCAGTACTACCCTCTGCTTTTGGATCTGGCACGCGCTTCCTGCCTTATTATAGGCTTTGGCGAAGTGGGCCGCCGCAAGGCTGCCATGCTTCTTCCAGCCAGGCCGAAGAGGATCTGCATCCTTGATCCTGCGCCTGCAGACAGCGAAGGAGAGGAGCTGCTCTGCCAGGGGCAGAAGCTTGGCATCGACATTTCCCTTTCCCATGAACCTTTTCAGGAAGGGATGCTGGAAGGCATGATGCTGGTCTTTGCCTGCGCAAGCGACCATGCCCTGAACCTCCGCATTGCAGAACTCTGCCAGGCGCGCTCCCTACTCTGCAACTGCACGGACGATCCCAATGCCGGAAATTTCCATGTGCCTGCAGTCGTCAGAAAGGATCCCTTGACGGCAGCCTTGTCCACAGGCAGGACAAGCCCGGCGCTGGCAAGGCGCTGGAAGAAGGAGCTGGAAGGCTTCCTGGCACCAAAGGCGGCTGCAGCCAGGCTCATGGGGCGCATCCGCCCCCTTGTCCTGGCCATGGGCGCACCATCCGCGCAGAACAGGGAGCTCTTCCGCAGCCTGGCGGAGCCTGGGCTTGAAAAGGCGCTTGCCGCAGGCGACATGGATTATGCCAGCGCCTTTCTGCACCAGACCCTTCCCGGCAGCCTGCAGAACAAGATTCCTGAGCTGCTCAGCGGCTTAAACCAACCAACCAACAGGGACGGCACCCCATGACCTCCATCCTTTCACCTGCTTCTGCAACTCTTCTGATACTGGCGCTCTACGCCTTTGCCGGCGTCTTCGGCATGGCCGGCATGGTGCTCAAGAAGCCTGGCATACGCCTGGTGGCGGCCTCGGTCGCAACCGTGGGCTTCATCCTGCAGACAGCCATCCTCTTCATGGGCTTCCACGGGCAGACCATGGGCGGGCTCTCAGTCGGCGCCTACCTGCAGATGCTTGCCTGGTTCATGATGCTCGCAGGCATAGCCCTGTGGCTTGTCATCCGCCAGGAAGTCCCCCTGCTGTTCGGCTCCCTGCTCTCCCTTCTGCTCTACGGACTGTCCGCAGGGTCCCTTGAGAGCGTCGTGCGCCTGCCGCAGTCGCTGCACGCCCCCTTCTACGCCCTGCACATCGGCGCACTCTACACGTCCCTGGCCCTCATCACCATTGCCTTTGCCGCCGGCTGCCTCTTTTTGTACCTGGACGGGCGCATCAAAAGGAAGAAGCCCATCCCCTCCTTCATTGCGGACATACCGGCGCTGAACATCCTGGACCGCCTCAACGCCATAGGCACGGCAGTGGGCTTTCCCCTCTTCACCATAGGCATCGTCTGCGGGCTCTTCTACTCAAAGTCCGTGTACGGCGCCACCCTCACGGGCGATCCCAAGGAACTGGTCAGCCTCTTTGTCTGGGCCTTGTTCGGGTACTTGTTCTACAGCCGCGCCAGCCGCGGCTGGTACGGGCGCAAGCCGGCGCGCCTCATGGTCTTGATCTTCCTTCTCTGCCTCTTCTCCATCGTTTTCATCAACTTCTTTATGCAGAGCCACCACGCGTTTGCCAGGGTATAACATCATGGACTGCCATATCACATTAGTCGGACTCAACCACCGCACAGCACAAGTAGACATACGCGAACGCTTTGCCCTTGCCAGACAGACCGATCCCGAAAACTGGGCGCTGCCTGTAGGAGGCGCCATACAGGAGGCACTGATCCTCTCCACCTGCAACAGGGTCGAGCTCCTGGCCATGGGAGCCGGCAATGCCGAGGAGCAGATGATCAGGTCCTGGGCCAGCGCCCGCGACGCCAGCCCCGAGGATCTCAAACCCTACATCTACACCTACCACGATGACGACGCCGTGCGCCACCTCTTCTCCGTGGCCTCCAGCCTGGACTCCATGGTTTTGGGCGAGCCGCAGATCTTGGGACAGCTGAAGTCCGCCTACCGCAAGGCCTCTGACAGCCGCAACACCGGCATCATCCTGAACCATCTCCTGCACAAGGCCTTCTCCGTAGCCAAGCGCGTCCGCACGGAAACGGCAGTGGCCTCCAGCGCCGTCTCCATCAGCTATGCAGCCGTGGAGCTTGCCAAGCGCATCTTCGGCACCATGGCGGGCCACAAGGCGCTGCTCATAGGCGCAGGCGAAATGGCCGAGCTGGCGGCAACGCACCTTGTGCAGAACGGGATAGACGAAATTCTTGTCGCCAACCGCACCCTGAGCAGGGCGCAGGAGCTGGCCAGCTTCTACCAGGGGCGGGCAGTCCCCTTTGCGGACTTCCCCAAGGCGCTGGAGGAGGTGGACATCGTCATCACCTCCACCGGATCCCCTGACGCCATCATCCATGCCAAGGATCTCAAGACCGTCCTGAAGGCGCGCCGCAACAGGCCGATGTTCTTCATCGACATCGCCGTGCCGCGCGACGTGGATCCCGACGTCAACGGACTGGACAACATCTACCTCTACGACATCGACGACCTGCGCGAGGTCGTTGAGGAGAACAGGGCCAGCCGCAGGGGCGAGGCCATCAAGGCCGAGGCCATCGTGGAGGAGGAGATGCACGCCTTCCGCGACTGGATGGAGCGCCTCGACGTGCAGCCGACCATCAAGCAGCTGGTCCACATGAACCACGACGCCATCGAGGACGAAGTGGCCCGCACCATGCACCGCTTGGGGTCCGACAGCGAGGAAGTCCGCCAGGCGCTGGAGTCCATGGGGCAGGCCCTGGTCAAAAAATTCCTGCACGCCCCCATCACCTACCTCAAGGAAGGCGACCAGGCAGCCCACAGCCGCCGCATCCTCACCATCAAGGAAGTCTTCAACCTGGACGGCCACTGCCCCAGCCGCTCTGGCTGCCAGGCAGCCAGAAAAGCTGCGGAAGAGCAGGCGTCCTGTCCTTCCTGCCAGGCTGCGCAGAATGCGTCCTCCCCCTCCCCTTCATCCTGTTCCATGACGGCCAAGGCGGAGGACAATGACCTCTGCCAGGCAAATGGAGCAGCGGAGCCCTGCCATGCGTGAATATCTTGTCAGCGACCTGACTGAAGCCCAGACCAGCCAGATAGAAAACGAACTGAAGAAAAGAGGCTGGGCCGCCTCCCTGGAGCACATGTTCTGGCTGCCCCTGCCTGAGTGCGCCCTCTCCTCCGTCCAGAAGTCCCACTGCCCCAAGTGCGCACCCTATGTGGCAGCCGTGGAGGTGGAGCCCAACTGCCTGCGCGCCGAGCTGCTCGTGCGCTCGCAGAGCAGCCTGCACTGCGAATGCATAGCCTATGCAGAGCCGGACCAGGTCGCCTACACCATGAACGAGCTGCACAGCATCCTGCAGGGGCTCAACATCTCCTGCTAAGCAAA
>CAZWGJ010000054.1:0-11860 GCA_964633375.1 uncultured Desulfovibrio sp. | reverse complement strand
GCACCATTTAACAAATAATGGACCTGCATGTAACAGTGCGGGTCTTTTTTTTGTGGCAGGAACTCCAGCAGCCTTGTTTTGCAAGGGGCAGGCCTTTGCTGTTGATGCGTGCAGGGGCTGGAACGGAAAGCAGGACGCAGCGGTAGACACACGGAAGCACTTTGAACGGATGCATTTTCTCCAGGAAGGACAGCATGAAAGAGGCAAAGAGTTTGACGACTTCGTATACAGACAGGCAAAAGATCCTGAGCAATGAAGAGGCAGCTGCCGAAATGCAGAGAAACGCGGGCGCAGCAGGAATTCCGGTGGACCTTTCATGGGACGGCAGGGTTTATGTCACCCATGAGATGGCAGCATCCTGCTTCGCTGTGGACAGGCAGTCAGTCAGCAGCTGCGTCGAGCAGAATGCAGCCGAGCTTGAGCAAAACGGATACCGCATCCTCAAGGGGGGCTGCGCTTAAAGCCTTCATGGCAGCGGCTCAGGCGCATGGCAAGGACATATATATCCCGGCAATGACCAAAGAGCTTGGCGTCTTTGACTTCCGGTCCTTCCTGAATCTCGCCATGCTTCTGACTGGAAGCGAAAAAGCCAGTGCGCTGCGTATGCTGATGCTGGATACCGTAATAGAGCTCATCAACAGGAAAAACGGCTGCGGCACGAAGCAGGCCGGCCTGCATGCGGCATCCCGCTGCCGGGGACCGGAAGAACCACGGCAGTTTGACAGCGATGAAGAACGGATTTCCTGGGCTTTTGCTGAGCTTGAACGACTTATGCTGGAAAATCAGGATGTGCTGATGCGGCTGAAGGAGTGCTGACCAGGGCCAGCACCTGCTTAAGGACGACTACTTGGACGACATCGTAAGCAGCGTGTCCAGGGCATCGAGCTCCGCTGTGTAGCTGATGGTGTCGGTGCGGCTCAGCCCCTGCTTCTGGGCGGCAAAGGAGGATGCCAGATGCTTCAGCACCTCCAGGGTGCGCTCAGTGGTCTCCTGCGACAAGGAGGGCTTGAGCCGTATGTATTCGTCTACGACGTGGTGGACCCTGGGCAGGTACTTGGCGAGGTAGCGCACGCTGCTCCTCTGGTCGCCGGGCATGCTGCGTATGGTGGACAGAATGTCCAGGGTGGTGAAGGCTATCTGCTCGACGGGTGCAGAGAAGGCCGGGGGAAGGCTGGTCTTTTTGCCCAGCAGCGTGTTGGCAGAGAGGGTGATGTCGTTGAGTTCGGCTTCATTCTCGGTCTGCGCATCGACTGCGGCAGAGCGTATGTCCTTCTTGTTCTTCGCCAGATGGGCGGACATGTCCTTGATGAGGCAGGATACGTCGTTTAAGACGCCGTCCCTTGTGATGCGCCCACCCTGGATGGACTTGTTCTGCCCCAGGTGCTGCCACTGGGTGGTCTTGAAGAGCTTCTGCGTCCAGGATGGCTGCGAGGCCAGCGCCCTGCTCAAGTCCTCCAGCTCGCCTGTGACGTTGACCAGGCGGTCAACCAATATGTCGGGGCAGCTGCCGCTCACAGCCAGCGCCTCGCTCTGGGAGAGCAGGATGCCGGCAAGGCTCTTTTCCTGCTCGTTCAGCGTGTTGGACTGCAGGACGGTCCTGAGCCTGACAAGGCTTGCAGAGAGCATCTGCTTGTGGACATTGGAGGAGAAGAGGCGGGTAAACATGCGGTACACCAGACAGCCAAAAAGAAGCAGGCAGGGAAAGCTTAAAAGCGGCAGCAGGCCGTAGGCTGTATGCCTGCAGTAGTCAAAGAGCCTGGAAGAGACGGAGTAGAGACAGATCACCAGCAGCGGTGAAGCCGTCCAGTCCCAGCCTATGTCTCCCTTTGCCAGGATGAGGCGCATGGTCCAGGTCAGCAGGCCTGCCAGAAACAAGGCAAAGGGCAGAAGAACGCCTGCCCACAAAAGCAGGCAGAGCTCGGCTGCCCCTGCGCAGACCGGAATGAACCAGTAGGGATTTTTGACGGCGCCATACGGTATAAGGCAGATGATGCCGGCGTAGAGGGCAACGGAGAGTGCGAGTGCCGTCTCTGTGCCGTAGCAGCGCAGCCTGTCAAAGCACAGGCCTGCCAGGCAGAGGCCTGAAGCATGCACCCCGATGCGGAGCACTATCTTCTGCAGAAGGGAGAAGGCTTTGTCGAGAAAGCCGTCCAGCCGTGATTGGTTTTCCATTGCTCAGCTGTCCTGCGCTGCCTTATGCTTTTGTTTGTTCCAGCTGGTGGCCGATGTCCTGCTGCACCTTCTGCTGGGCCAGCCCTGCCAGCTGGGTCTTGAGGTCGGACTCCATCTGGATGAGCTCTTTTTCCACTTCCATGCGGCGCTGGCGCCCCTGCTGGGTGATGTTCATAGTTTCGGTAATGCTTGCCACAAGCTTGTTCTGCACATCGCGCAGGGTTTCGACGTCAATGATGGAGCGCTCGACCTCCTGAGCAGTCTCAACCGTCGCCTGCTGGAGCATGTCGGCGTTGGTGCGCAGCATGGCGTTGGTGGTGTCTGCGACATCCTTTTGCAGCTGTGCGGCATTCTTCTGCCCCTGGATGGACAGAGCCAGCACCATCTGGTTCTTCCAGATGGGGATGGTGCTCAGGATGCTGGTCTGGATCTTTTCAGCCAGGGTCTGGTTGTTGTTCTGGATCATGCGTATCTGCGGCGCTGTCTGCAGCGTGATGGTACGCGAAAGCTTGAGGTCGTGCAGGCGGCGCTCGAAGCGGTTGAGCTTCTCGGAAAAGTCATGGACGTTCTGGGCGTCCAGGGCGCTGCCTGTCTGGGCTGCCTTGGCCGACAGGGCGGCAAGCTCCGTTTCCCTGGCTTCCTTCAGGCGCTTTTCCCCCGCCTCGATGCAGGCGGTCAGATCGCAGTAGAAGTCTTTGTTGTTGGCGTAGAGCTGCTCTAAGATTTGAATGTCCTTGAGCAGGGAGAACATGGCTTCCTCAAGCTTGGAGGAGACGCCTTCCACCTGTTCCAGCAGGGTGTTGAAGCTGGCTATCTTGCGGTCCAGGGAGTTGAAGAGCCCGCCTATCAGGGGCAGGGATTCCAGAAAGCCCTTTTCGTGCTTGGCTATGCCGGTGATGTCGATGCCCTTGACCTTGTCCATGAGGGCGGACAGGGACTCTCCGACTGCTCCGGAATCCTTGACGCGGACCTTGTCCAGCAGGGAGTCTGCGAAGTGGGCGATCTCGTTCATGGTCTGCGTGCCGTAGGTGACGGTGAGCGTGGGGTCGTCAAAGTTGATGGAGCTGGCTAACGTCTGCACCTTCTGCTCTGAGACCTGAGCATTGTCGATGGTGGCAGGGCATGCAGTGGCTGCCGCAGCGCTGGCAGGCAGGGTGCTGGTGATGCTGGAAGAGTCTGTCATATGTCCTCGCAGGAAAACCGGGATTCTTGGGGCGGAGGAAACTGCCTGGCAGGCGGCTTCAGTCTGGAAGCTGCTGGCGCCGGGCGCAAAAGATTTCGGAAGCAGAGCTTACCCTATTCAGAGGCGCCTGGTAAAGGCGGGGCAGCCCCCTTGGCAGGCGGCACGGATGCCAGGACAGGAAGGCTCGATTTTCAGGGGCTGAGGGCGTATGGTTCAGCGGCTTTTTGTTGGAAAAGACGCTGAAAATCAATGGCATGGAGGACAAGGCTTGTCGATGGTCAACAATACGGGCAGCAGACTGGAAGAGGCTTCGGCGCAGCCGGTTTCCGTCCTGATTGAGCGCTGTGCTGATGTCAGGGAGGCGGAGCGGCTGCTTCCCTGGCTGCTGGACAAGGCAGCCCTTTTTGAGGGGCGCTCCCTCTATGGCTGCCATATCCTGGTCAAGCCCAACCTTCTTAGGGCGCAGCCCCTTGCCTGCACCTCCCCTGAGATTGTTGCAGCCGTCTGCCGCTGGCTTATGGACCAGGGCGCCAAAGTGTCTGTGGCAGACTCCCCCGGCTTTGGCTCAGCTTTGGGCGTAGCTAAGACCATAGGGCTTCAGCAGGTCCTGCAGAAGCATGGGCTGCACGTTGAGCCCATGAAGGGAAAAGTCTCTGTCCGTCTGAAGAGCGGGGATGAGATCTATCTTGCCAGGACGGCACTTGAGGCAGACGGCATCATCTCATCTGCCAGGCTCAAGGCGCACAGCCAGATGCGGCTCACCATGACCTGCAAGAACCTCTATGGCTGCGTCCCAGGGCTGCACAAGGCTTTGTACCACACAAGGCAGGGCGGCGATCCCGACCGCTTTGCCGCCATGCAGTGCGCCATCCTGGACGCCCTGCCGCCAGTCGCGGGCTGCCTGGACGCTGTTTGCGCCATGCATGTCACCGGTCCCTCGGGAGGTGCGCCCTACCAGCTGGGGCTTCTTGGCGTGAGCGCAAGCCCTGTCGCCCTGGATGAGGCGTTCTGCCGCATTGTCGGAAGAAGTCCGCACGACATTCCTCTGCAGCAGGCCTTTGCCAGGGCAGGGCATCCGCACTGCCTGGCATCAGGCGCCCGCATCATTTATCCTCTGCTGGCGCCGGAAACGGTGCAGGTTTCGGACTTTCAGCTGCCGGAAAGCCTCATGCACACCTCGTTTCGGCCCGGGCGCCTGCTGCGCAGCTGCGTGAAGCGCATCTGGGACAATCTTATGCACTAAAAGGAGATCACCATGCCCATCATTCTTCCCAATAAGACCGATATCTACGGCATAACAGACGAGGGGCTGTCACTTGGCAGGAGCCTTGAAGAGGTCTCCAGGGCCCTGCTTGGGGCAGGCGTCCGCATCCTCCAGTACCGGGAAAAGAAGATGCACGACGGGGAGATGCTGGAAAAGTGCCGCATGCTCCGCCGTGTCACCCAAGAGTACGATGCCTGCTTTATTGTGGACGACCACGTCGACCTTGCCATGCTGGCCAAAGCAGACGGCATCCATGTGGGGCAGCAGGACATCCCCCTTGCCGATGTGCGCTCTCTTGTGGGCAGCAGCATGTGCATAGGCGTCTCGACCAACGAGCCTGAGCAGGCGTTTGCCGCCCAGAAAGGCGGCGCCGACTACATAGGCGTCGGGCCAATCTACGCCACAGCCACCAAGAAGGACGCAGCCAGCCCCGTAGGCCTTGCCTACCTTGACTGGGTTGCAGCCAACATCTCGATTCCTTTTGTCTGCATCGGCGGCATCAAGACGCAGAACATCGGGGAAATCTGCAGGCACGGCGGCTATTGCTGCGCCCTGGTCTCGGAGCTGGTTTCCGCTCCGGACATCGCAGGGGCCGTTGAGCGCGTGCGCTGCGCCATGCACGGGTAGGGTTGCGCCTGGAATTTTTTTTGCGCCAGGAAAGCAGAATGTGGCAATAGTCACAGCGGCCCTGCGCAGCCCATGTATTCTAGCCTCATGGACACTGCTGAACGTTCGGCTGGGCTTAGGCTGAACGTTTTGGGCAGTATGTAGTGCGAACCAGGACCACAAAGGATACAAGCATGGCTAGGGAAGTACGCAACATCATCAAGATAGACAGAGACTTATGCACCGGATGCGGACAGTGTGTTTTGGATTGTGCAGAAGGCGCCATTGCCATTGTCGACGGCAAGGCCCAGGTTGTCTCGGAAAGCTACTGCGACGGGCTTGGCGCCTGTCTTTCCGCCTGTCCTGTGAATGCGCTGACGATAGAGCAGCGGGCGGCGGCCCCCTTTGATGAGGAGGCTGCCATGGCGCATGCGGAGCAGATAAGGCAGACGGCTGCGTCCAAGTCCTGCCCGGGCTCAGCCGTGAGGGATTTCTCTGCCAGGGCGCAGGATTCTTCGGCTGCCTCCCTTTTTGCCCAGCGCTTCCCCATGCAGGGAGAGCCAAAGGCGGGCGGAAAGCCGCACGCCTGCCCCGGCAGCGCCGTCAGGGATTTTTCAGGGAAGACGCCTTCCCAGCAGGCTGCCCCCGCAGCCGGCGCGCAGGGAGCAGGAGGCCAGACAACCAGAAGGCTGACCTGGCCTGTCAAGCTGCGCCTGGTGCCCCCGTCAGCTCCTTTTTTAGCCGGCGCCCACATCCTGCTTGCTGCGGACTGCGCACCAGCCGCTTCGGCCTCCTTCCATGCCATGGCATCCGGCAGGGTGGTGCTTATTGCCTGTCCCAAGTTTGAGGACAACCAGGAGATGCTGGCAAAGCTCACCAACCTTTTTGCCGCAGCAAAGCCTGCCTCCATCACCGTGCTGCGCATGGAGGTCCCCTGCTGCAGGGGGCTTGCCGCCGTGTGCCATGAGGCAGCTGCTGCTGCAGGCTTGGGAGACTGCGTTTTGGAGCTCACCATGGGCTGCGACGGCCAGCCCAAGCCGTAAGACCTGATTTCAAGCCAAAAAAGAAGGGACCCGCTTGGGGTCCCTTTTGCATTTTTAAGCCTGGCTGTTTTATGAGCCTGGCTGGGGCATCAGCCTGCTCAGCGCCTGTTCTTGGTCTTGCGCTTGGATTGCTTGGCCTTCTTGCCCTTCCGCGCGTCTGCCTTCTTTTCCTTCCTCACCTTGGACGGCTTCTGGACCTTTTCCTTGATCGGCTGGGTCAGGCTCGGCTTGTGCTTCTTTTCGCCAAGGGCATAGGCTGCGATGCCGCCGATTTCATTTGCCAGCGCCTCTTCCAGGTTGCGGTCGTCCAGGATGTGGCTTTCGGCTGAGTAGAGGCCGATGCGGACCTTCGTGCTGCTGACCTTGTTGTCGGCGGAGATGCTTCTTAAGGACGTATTTGTCTCTGGGACGCGCCTTGTTAAGACAAGGAGGTCTGCCAGGAGGACTGAGCCCTTTCCGCTGAGCTGTGCGATGCTGCCGCCGTAGCCGTTGTGCACGTTTTCTTCCATCTGCTCGCAGGATCCCTGTCCGCGGTAGAGGATGATGGTGCTGATAAGCTTGTCGGCGCGGCTGGGCTTGGCGTTGACCTCAAAGCCGTGGCCCTTGAGCTGCTCTGTCAGGCGGCGGGCAAACTGCCCTGCCAGCTTCTTGTTGTCTGAGACAACCACGCTGGCGCTTTCCCCGTGGACCCTGTCGCTGGTCTGCAGAAGCTTGGAGCGGCTGATGACAAGGTCCTTGGGAGAGGCGGGATGAGCCGTCTCATAGACAGCGCCTGGTCTTGCCGCCCTGTGCTGGCAGCCGGCCAGTGCAAGGCAGAGGGCAAGGACGAGAAGAACGGCGGAAAAGATACGATAACTGTATTTATGCATTTGGTTCCTTGGCAATTTGTCCGGTGCGGAGGGAGAGTGCAGGAAGGAGGCTTAAGACCTGTCAGCGCATGGCGCGCACAAGGTCCCTGCCCAGGGCAGTTCCCAAAGCTTCCAGCGCCTGCTCCCTGTCCATGTTCTTGCCGGCAACTGTGGTCGTATAGTGCTGCTTTGCCTGGCTTTCCGCCCCGCGTCTGATTTCGATGTCGGCGTCGATCGCCCAGGTGTCGAGGCGGACTGAGTCGGCGGCGGACACGCCCAGGCCGAGACCGGCCCCGACGCCGGAGCCGACAAGCACGCCTGTCCTGGTGCCGCCTATCAAGCCGCCGGCAATCATGCCCAGGCTGGTGCCGGCAACCGTGTTGAAGAGGACGGACGATCCTGAGACACCCCTCTTGTCGGAGGCGGCCAGGTAGATCTTGTTGACCTTCATGTCGACCAGGATGTCGGCATCCTGCTCCGACCTGGCTGCGCGCAGCTTAAGCTCGCTCTGCAGCGAGGCCGTGACATTGGCTGCCATATCTTCATAGGCGTCCTGCTCGGCTCCATGCATCTTGACCAGGACCAGCTCCCCTTCCTGCGCCTGGCAGCGGGCCAGCGGCGTGTGTTCGGGGATTTCGCCTGTGGGCTTCTCCTTGGCGGAGCATCCTGCCAGAGCAAGAAGCACTAGAAGAAGAAAGCAGATGCTGCGTGCTGTATGCTTGTTTTGTGTGGTGGACATGACACCTCCCACTGTCTTTCAGCTATGACTTTCATTTGCTAATAACAGATGCGGGTATAAGCGTCCAGAGAGGCTAAGTGCTTGAAATTTTGGCCTGGGAGCTGCGCAAAAAGGGAAGACAGCTGCCTTCAGGAGAGGTTCTGGCGGGGCGTTTGGGGAGAGGGCGTGCGCCGGTGCAGGATGCTGTCGGGGACGCTGTACAGAGCTCAAGGACAGGGCTGGGACAGGCTGGGGACGAGGCGGTGAAGGCAGCAGGATTTTTTTGCAGGCACGTGCCCTGCGCTGTGATCTTGTGCTTGACCTGAGATTTTTTTTTCGTATTCTCCCCCCGTGCAGTAACTGTGGAGGAACAATGGGCACCAAGCTTATCATCGTGGAATCACCTACTAAGGTGAAGAGCATCCAAAAGTTCGGACTGGGCGACGACTACAAGATAGCAGCATGTGCCGGCCACGTGCGTGACCTGCCTGCCAATGCGCTGGGTGTCGATGAAAAGAACAATTTTGCCCCGCAGTACGAGGTCATAAAGGACAAGGTCAAGCTGGTGGGCGAGCTGCAGGCAGCCGCCAAGAAGGCTGAGACCGTCTATCTGGCACCCGATCCGGACCGCGAGGGGGAAGCCATTGCCTGCCATATCGCCAAGCTGCTTGAGGGCAAGGCGCATGACATCAAGCGCATCCAGTTCAACGAGATAACCAAGAAGGCCGTTCTGGAGGCCCTGGAGCATCCCAGAGAGCTGGACGTAAACCTTTTTGACGCCCAGCAGGCGCGCCGCATCCTGGACAGGCTGGTGGGCTACAAGATCTCCCCCCTGCTCTGGAAGACGGTCAAAAGGGGCATCTCCGCAGGCCGCGTGCAGTCTGTGGCCCTCAGGCTCATCGTGGACAGGGAAAAGGAAAGGGAAGCCTTTACGCCCGAGGAATACTGGATGTTCCATGCCCTGCTTGGGACAGAGGACGGAAAGTCCTTCAAGGCTGAGCTCGTCAAGCAGGACGGCAAAAAGATCGCCATCACCTGCAAAGAAGAAGCGGACGCCCTGGAAAAGTCCCTGGAAGGGAAGGAGTTCCAGGCAGCGGCTGTGGAAAGCAGGGAGCGCGTGCGCAGCCCGCAGCCTCCCTTTACGACCTCAACCCTGCAGCAGGCCGCCAACACCCGCCACGGCTACTCCGCCAAGCGCACCATGGGCATAGCCCAGCGCCTCTATGAAGGCATAGAGATGGAGGACGGCAGCACCCAGGCGCTCATCACCTACATGCGTACCGACTCAACCCGCATTTCCGACGAGGCAAAGCAGGCTGCGGCTGCGTACATCAGCACGACCTTCGGCATGGAGTACCTGCCGCCTGAGATGCGCAGCTTCAAGGTGAAGGCGACTGCCCAGGACGCCCATGAGGCCATCCGCCCCATTGACGCCTCGGTCACGCCCGAGAAGGTGCGCGGCTCCCTGACAGACGAGCAGTACAACCTCTACAGGCTCATCTGGTCCCGCTTCCTGGCCTCCCAGATGGCCTCTGCCGTCTACTCTGATACGACGGTGACTGTTGCCTGCGCCCAGACCGAATGGCTTGCCAAGGGACAGCGTCAGATCTTTGACGGCTGGACCAAGGTCATGCCCGGCGACAGGGACAGCCTGCTGCCGGAAGTCAGGCAGGGCGAGGTGCTTGAGAGAAAGGCGCTTGAAAAGGAGCAGAAGTTTACGCAGCCTCCGGCGCGCTACTCTGAAGCAGCCCTGGTGCGCTCCCTGGAAGAGCTGGGAATCGGGCGCCCCTCCACCTACGCCACCATCATCACCACCCTGGAAAACCGCGGCTATGTCGAAAAGAAGGAAAGGGCCTTCGTGCCGACAGAACTGGGGCGCATCGTCTGCCAGCAGCTGATGGAGTGCTTCTCCCAGCTGATGGACGTGCACTTTACGGCCGACATGGAGACCAAGCTCGACATGGTGGCTGAAGGCAGGGAAGGCTGGGTAGAGCTTTTGACCGACTTCTGCAGGGACTTCAACCCGACGCTTGAGGCGGCCTCCTCTGCCATGAAGAACTACAAGGGCGGGCTGGAAACAAAGCTCGTCTGCCCTGACTGCGGCAAGCCTCTGCTGCTGCGCTTCGGCAAGGCCGGCGCCTTTTTGTCCTGCTCGGGCTACCCTGACTGCAAGTACAGCAGCAACTTTGTCCGTACTGCCCAGGGCAGCATAGAGCCCTGCGCCAATGAGGTGCAGGTCGTGGGCACCTGCCCTGAATGCGGATCGGACCTGGTTGTCAAGCGGGCGCGCACAGGCAGCCGCTTTATAGCGTGCACAAACTATCCCAAATGCCGGCACGCCAGCCCGTATTCAACGCATGTCGTCTGCCCCAAGTGCGGCAAGGGCGAGCTGGTGGAGAAAAGCTCCAGGAAGGGCAAGCTGTTCTACTCCTGCAGCTGCTACCCTGAATGCGACTTTGCCACTTGGAATGAGCCGGTCAAGAAGACCTGTCCGGACTGCGGCTCCCCCTACCTTGTGGTCCGAAAGACCAGGAAGGGCACAGAGCTTGCCTGCCCCAACAAGGAGTGCGGCTTTACGACATCGCCCGATGATGCAGACTAGCTTAAAGAAGAATGCCATGGCACAGCGCCATGGCATTTTTGATTTGGAGGCAGAAAATTTTCTTTTGCCTGGTGTTGGGCGCATCCGCAGGCAGGGCAGATGTGCAAAAACAGGTTATTGCTGTAGCTAACCTATTGATATTATGCTGAATTTTCTAAAGCAAGAGGTATATTGCTTGACAAAATTTAGTACATAGTACTAAATTTACGTCTCTCTTACTCTGGGGGTGTTGTCTCTGCCTGCCTCAACGCCGCGTTTATCCCATGGCTGTCCCCCTCCATGGCTCTGCGCCCCGCCGCATCTTTCTTCTGCAAAAGGGGCTGAAGCGCGGCAGCGCACGCAAGGCGGCAGCATCTCGGTCCAAATTTATCTGCAAGAGCCCCCAGGCACAGGTAATGTGCTGTAAATATTTGTTTTTTTTCAAGGGAAACTCTCAGCATAGCGGAGTCACAGCATGCGAAAAATACTTCCTTTATTATCTGTTTTGCTCTTGAGCATCAGCCTTTCCGCCTGTGAGGACAATGGTGACGGCGGTCAGCATGCGATGGTGCCCTACGTAAAAGTGCAGGACGTCGTCTGTCAGGACGTCCCCTGGCCCGCCGACTACCTGGCCACTGCCGCCGGATCCCGCTCCGTCGATGTACGGGCGCGAATCCAGGGCATAGTGGAAAAGAAGATGTACCAGGAGGGCGGCTACGTGAAGGCTGGCGAGCAGATGTTCCAGCTGGAAAGAGCCCCCTACGAGGCGGTCTACGACCAGGCCAAGGCAGCCTTTACCAATGCCGAGCGCGAATGGAACCGCGTTCGTCCGCTCTATCAGGCCAATGCCGTCTCCCAGAAGGAAAGGGATGCGGCCCTTGCCCAGTATGACAGCACCAAGGCAGCTCTGCGCCAGGCAAAGATCAACCTGGACTACTGCCAGGTCGTTGCCCCCGTGTCCGGCTTCACCTCCAAGGAGGAAGTGACTGTCGGCAACCTGGTGAGCAACAACTCCCTGCTGACCACAATGAACCAGACGGATCCTTTGTACATTGACTTCTCCATCTCCGCCCCTGAGCGCATGTACCGCCAGAAGCTGGAGAGGGAGGGACGCCTGCGCTCCCCTGAAAACAACATCTACGAAGCCAGGATCCGCCTGACCGACGGCCGCATGTATGAGAAGGCCGGCGTCATCGACTTCATTGACTCGCAGGTGAAGGTGACCACCGGCGACATCGGCGCCAGGGCAACCTTTGACAATGCCGACAACGAAATTATGCCCGGGCAGTACGTCCGCGTCTTCATGATCGGCGACGTCCTGCTCAATGCCGTCATCATTCCCCAGAACGCCGTTCTGATTACGGACTCCGGCTCCTTTGTTGTCGTCGTTGACAAGCAGAACGTCTGCCACCGCGTCCCCGTGAAGATCGGCAAGGCCATTGACC
>CAZWGJ010000053.1:0-11861 GCA_964633375.1 uncultured Desulfovibrio sp. | reverse complement strand
ATTCTGTCGGCATCGGCTAGCCCTCGGCATCCATCGGCTTGATCGTAGACTCGATAAAGCCAATCTCTTCGTCTGTAAGATCGTACTTCTTGTAGAGCTCCTCGTCAGTCCACGCTTTTGAGAAGTCTTGCAGAGGAACAAAAGAAAAAACTAATTTAGATAGATTGATTGAACTTAATGATATTAAGATTAGAAATCTGACAAATTTTGTAGTAAGATATTTTCGTATATTCTCTGCTTCATCTTTGTTTGTAGTATTGCCTATTATAAAGTATGAATGCGTACATACCTCTTTGGGTCCAATAACTTTCAGCGAAGAGGTTAATACTTTAAATTTGCCGTCCCTTCCTGGTTCACCGGCATGTTCTGCACTTGTTTTGCTGATAAGTATTTTGTAGCTGTTGATGCTGTCAAGGCCTTTAGTAACTTCAGATGGCTTAATATAGGTAATTCCATTACTTGCATGCAAAATTAAATCATTTCTTGTCGTAGGCTGTGCCGTTCCTCTGTAGTCAGTAGACAGACCATATGGCATTAGAGGACTGGTAATTGAATCGAGAGTATTTTCTTTTTGAGTTCTTATCTTGTGAATTATTGAGACTGCATCATTATATCTTACCAAGACAGGAAATTCATTTAATTTCCTGGAAAGAGTAGTCTCTTTTCCATTCATAATATTTGTGAACTGGCAATTTCCAGATGCTTCTCTAACCCATAAGAAATAGCACACGCCGCCACTTATGCTGTTTTGTGGAAAGCATTCTTTAGCATTTGTATAATCTACTATATGGCTTATATGCTCATCCTTAATCATGTTGTTTCTAAATTCATCTAGTCCCATACCTCCTGAAAACCAACGGGATGGAATAATCATAGTCAAATATCGTGGATTGAGCTTTTTCGCTTGTTCAACAAATAGATTATATAACGGCTTTGCTTGTTTTCCTGCTCCGCCTGTGCTTAACTGATACGGAGGATTGCCGATAATTACATCAAATTTCATAGGGAACTCTTTCTGTATCTTCTTTATGTCTTTTACATGAATGAAATTGTAGGCGTAGCTTTCTAAGTCTCTGCCGCGCTTGTACTCTGACTGCGGGGCGCCGCAGTACTCGCACTGCCCGTCCTTCCACTTGTGAGGCAGACGCTTGTACTGGATGTTCCCCTGCTCGGTGTCAAACTGGCACAGCGAGTACTTTTCGTTGGGGAACTTGGAGCAGTACACGGTGCGGCGTGAAAGCAGGCTGGTGAGCCTTGTTAAGGCAATGCCGAACAGCTGCTTTTTGAAGATGTGGTCCAGGCGCTGCTGCAGGTCCGGAATCTCCTTTTCCAGCCCCTTGAGCAGCCTCTTGGCCGCCTCCCGCAGGAAGATGCCGCTTTTGCAGGCAGGGTCCAGGAAGGTCACATCAGGACTGCTGAACAGCTCCCCGGGCAAAAGGTCCAGCATGGCATTGGCGACCTCGGGCGGGGTAAAGACCTCGTCGTTTGAGAGGTTGGCCAGGCAGGTCAGGATGTCGGGCGTATAGAAGGATTCAAGGAGGCGCGACGGCTCTTGAGCCTTGCCTGAACTTGTCGTCTTATTCTTGCTCATCTTCAGCGTCCTGCAGTCGCAGATAGGAAACCGGATCGTATTGCCGGACAAGGCCGGTGCTGTCCGGCGTAAATTTGTTCTTTGTAGGCTCCTCCGGTGCGGACCCGGCATCGTGCAGGGCATCGGGTTTTGCATCGGGAACAAGGCCGGGCAGCATAAGGGAGCCCTGCGGGGCTTTTTTGACAGGCGGTCTTGCCGTCAGACCAGTCAGGAGAATCTCTCCCGGCGCTGACTCTTCAACGAGGAGCCTGTCCAGCTGGTAGTCTTTTCTCCTGAACTCTTTGTCCTCAGTCAGGGTCCACTCGGCAAAGACCAGGGGGGAGCCGTCCTGGCAGCGCATGGTCAGCGTGTCGCCGCAGAGGATGTTTTTTTCGAGGATGAAGCGGACGGCATTGCAGCAGGCGCTGCCGTCCTTGCCTCCCAAAGCCTCGTAGTGCGCCTTCCAAAGGGCAAAAAGCTTGTCGCGGCAGATGTCCACGTTGTCGGGCATAAGGTCCACGCCGTACAGGCTTGAGACAGCCAGGACTGAATTGAGCTCATAGTCTGCCAGGCTGCCGGCAGACTTCCTGGCGCAGGCCTGCAGCTTGCGGCTGAGGATTTCAAGCAGGAAGGCGCCCTCACCGCAGGCAGGCTCCAGGAAGCGGGATTCAATGCGCTCGCACTCCCCCTTCACCAGGTCGCACATGGCCTTCACCTCGCGCTCTGCAGTGAAGACCTCGCCATAGTCTGCCACGCGCTGCTTTTCCTTGACTTGCTGCTCCTGCATAGGGCTGTCCTTTAACTCCTGTCGTTATACGCATGCACAGTCATCAGCCCGTCCTCCTGGTGAGCCTACCTGCGCTTGCGCTTCCCTGGCTTTTTGACGTCCTTTTTGGGCTCAGGCTTGGGCGGCGGTGGCGGAGTTAAGTCCGGCGGCTCGGGGATGGTGCGCAGGGCGCAGTTTTTTAGATTGTTGTTCCAGAAGCGCTTCAGGGCCGGCATAAACTCTTCATGCAGCTCCCTGCGCTGCTGGACGCTCAGGGAATAGCAGAGATCCGGCAGCTCGTCGGCCAGGGCTTCAGGGCACGGGGCAAGCAGCGCCCCTTCGGCAGAGGTGGAAATGCGGAATTCTTCAGGCGGCATCTGGAAGCGCTTCTCCATGCCGACAAGGTCCCTTCCGATTTCCTTTTTGCCTTCCGCCTTCTTTCCCGTTTTGCTGTCCGCCTTCTTCTCCTCGGATCGTACAAGCAGCAGGGCGGGATGGAAGTATTTCAGCGCCTTCTCAGTCAAAAGCATGCCGAAGCTTGGCTGGACTGCGCAGACTGCCTTGATGCGCGTGTCGGCAAGGCTTTTGGTGAGAGGGAGCTTTCCGCAGATGTCCTTGGTGATGCGGGGCTTTGCCCAGCCGTTGCAGTAGAAGTCGCGGTCTGACGACGTCTCCCTGCAGTAGTCCTTCCAGTTCTCGCAGGAAGGAAGGGCGCCGCCCATGATGAGGGCTGCAGTGGCTCCTGCATCAAAGCCCAGCACCCCTATGCGGCTGGCATCAATGCAGGATGAGAGCGTCTCATGGGCAAGCAGGAGGTCCGCCGTCTTGGAAAGGTCGCTGACTCTGTCTGCAAAAAGCTTCCAGCTCAAGGCGTCGGGCATGTGGTTGATGTTGTCTTTGGGATGGGTGACGGCTGCTGCCACATAGCCGTCCTTGGCCAGCTCCATGGCCGTGTCGTAGGCGGAAAAGCGCGTGCCCGACGAGGGGTGCGACAGCAGGATGAGCGGAAAGGAGCCTTCAGCAGGGGAGGCCTTGCGGACGGCGCGGAAGGGGACTGGCAGCCCCCTGATGAGGGAAGGCGACTTCTTGGATTCTGTCGGGTACCAGACGGCTATGTCCAGGCGGATGCCGTTTTCCTGATCGGCATGGCTCAGTGTCAGAAAACCCACCTTGTAGGGGACGGCGCAGGCGTTTTTGCAGCAGGCAAGAAAGCAGGCTGCCAGAAGCAGGGAAAGCAGATTTTTTACCGCAATTCCAAAGGGCTGTCTGTTGAAAAAACTGGTATGTTTGGCTAGGGTGGGCATGGTGCTGTATTGTGCCATAAGGCAAGCTAGGGTACAAGGGTCTGCGCGGAACAGCGGGGAAGGCAGGCCCCCTGCACAGCCGTTTGTTCCGGTTTCAAGCAAGGTGCCTGCAAGGCATCAAAGATTCACGGCATCAAGGTTCATAAAAGGATCAGCTGCTCAAGAGGACTCAAAAGGACCATCAATGGACATCCTTCAGTTTTTTGTCGATTTCATCCTGCATATAGACAAGCACCTTTTTGAACTGGTGTCGCAGTATGGCCTGTGGGTCTACCTGATCCTCTTTGTCGTCGTCTTCTGCGAAACCGGGCTGGTGGTCACCCCCTTCCTGCCCGGCGACTCGCTCCTCTTTGCCACCGGCGTGCTGGCAGGCGCAGGGTACATGGGCTACTTTGAGGGCATGGCGGTGCTCTTCTGCGCAGGGTGCCTGGGCGATGCCGTCAACTATTTTATAGGGCGGCATGTGGGGCCGGCCATTTTCAGCAGGGACTCGAAATACATAAAACGGGAGTACCTGCTGCGCGCCCATGACTTCTACGTGCGCCACGGCGGCAAGGCCATCGTCCTGGCCCGCTTTGTGCCCATCGTGCGCACCTTCGCCCCCTTTGTGGCCGGCATAGGGCTCATGAAGCCGCACACCTTCTTCACCTACAACGTCCTTGGCTGCATTTTGTGGGCCGGCGGCATCGTGTCAGCCGGCTACTTCCTCGGCAACCTGGAGTTTGCCAGGAAGAATTTCAGCCTTATTGTCTACGGCATTATCCTGGTCTCCATCATGCCCATTGTCATAGGCTACCTTCGCGCCCGCCTTTCCGGTGCGGACAAGACAGAGAAGAGGCCGACAGAGGAAGACTACTTAAAGGCTGCCAAGGACCTGGAAGGGTAATCGCTTAAAGCCTGCAAAAGCCTTTGGCCCCCTGCGGTGAAAGAGCACTGCAGCCGCCGGGCATCAGGCAGGCAGTTATTCAATCAAGCAATCATTCATCAAGGAGATGAACGTCGTGAAAAATATCTCGGAAATACGTGCCCTGCTGGCCCAGGACAAGGCGACTGTCGGCACATGGCTGCAGCTTCCCTCACCCGACGTGGCGGAGCTGATGGCCAGGGCAGGCTATGACTGGGTTGCAGTGGACATGGAGCACGGCTCCTTTGGCAGGCAGACTCTGCCTGACATCTTCCGCGCCATTGAATGCGGCGGGGCCGTCCCCTTTGCCAGGCTTCCCGAGGCGACCAAGCAGAACTGCAAGGCCGCCCTTGAGGCAGGCGCCCAGGGGCTGATCTTCCCCATGATTGAGAGCAGGGAGCAGCTGGACCAGGCAATAGGCTGGTCCCTCTATCCCGGCCTCTGCTCATGGGAGGGCTCTGACAAGATTGAAAACCGCGGCGTCGGCTACTGCCGCGCCAACGTCTTTGGCAAGGACTTCGACGCCTACAGGGCTGGCACTGCCAAGGACCTCTTCCTGGTCGCCCAGATTGAGCACATCCATGCCGTGGAGAACCTGGAAGCCATCCTCTCCCATCCCCGCCTGGACGCCATCATGGTGGGCCCCTACGACCTGTCCGGCTCCATGGGGCTGACAGGGCAGTTCGACCATCCCGAGTTCAAGGCTGTCATGGAGCGCATCAATGCTGTCTGCCAGAAATGCGGCGCCCGCATGGGCCTGCACATCGTGCAGCCGGATCCCGAGGAGCTTTCAAGGCAGATTGCTTCCGGCGCCCGCTTCATCGCCTACGGCATCGACACGGTCTTTTTGTGGCGCTCCGCCGAGCGTCCTGCAAAGTAGGTTCTGCAAAGGTGCCTTTGCAGGCAGGGCAGGTCCTGCTTAAAGCAAATTCGTTCTTTTCACTTGGAGACGAAAGATGAAAATTACCGTCTTTGGCGGTTCCGGCTTCCTTGGATCACATATCTGTGACAAGCTGACAGACGCCGGACATGAAGTAACCATTGTCGACCTCAATCCATCCCCCTGGCTCAAGCCTGAGCAGAAGATGCTGGTGGGCAGCATTCTGGATGAGGCGACAGTGGACAAGGCCGTCCAGGATGCCGACTTTGTTTTCAACTATGCAGGCATAGCCGACATAGGCGAGGCCAACAGCCGTCCTGTGGACACCGCGCGCCTCAACGTGGTGGGCAACGTCATGGCCCTGGAAGCCTGCCGCCGCCACAAGGTCAAGCGCTACGTGTTTGCCAGCTCCCTCTATGTCTACGGCAGGTCCGGCGGCTTCTACCGCTGCAGCAAGCAGGCCTGCGAGATTTACATTGAAAACTACCAGGCCATGCACGGCCTGGAGTACACCATTCTGCGCTACGGCTCCCTGTACGGCCCCAGGGCCGACAACCGCAACGCCATCCACCGCTTTGTGCATGAGGCCATGACCACCGGCGCCATCACCTACTACGGGGCCCCGACCGCACTGCGTGAATACGTGCATGCCGACGACGCAGCCCAGGCCACCCTGGAAATCCTGGATCCCGCCTATGTGAACCAGAACATCATCGTCACCGGCAACCAGCCCATGCGCGTGGGCGATCTCTTCAAGATGATTGGTGAGATTCTGGGCAAGGACATCGAGATCCGCTACCAGAACGATCCCAACAGCGGCCACTACCAGGTGACACCCTATGCCTTCATGCCCAAAATCGGCCGCAAGCTGGTTCCTCCGCTGACCGTGGACCTGGGCCAGGGCATACTGAGGGTCATGGAGGCAGAGCACAGGGCCGAGCATCCCGAGCTCAACGAAGAGGGCGGATACCTCATTCCTACAGACGACTAGCCGGCCTGCCTCATTCCAGCCGCATTGATGAGAAGACAAATTTTAGGAGAGACGACATGAACATCGTTGCCATTATTCCCGCCCGCATGGGGTCCAGCCGCTATCCCGGCAAGCCCCTGGCCTTGATCCACGGCGTGCCCATGGTGGGCCATGTGGCCTTCCGCACAGCCCAGAGCAAAATCCTGACCGACACCTACGTGGCCACCTGCGACGACATCATCAAGGACTACTGCGAAAAGTCCGGCTTAAAATGCATCATGACCGCTGACACCCACACCAGGTGCTCCACCAGGACGGCCGAGGCTGTGCTGAAGATTGAGGAAATGACCGGCAGGAAGGTGGACATCGTGGTCATGGTGCAGGGCGACGAGCCCATGGTGCAGCCCAAGATGATCGACGATGCCGTGAAGCCCATGCTGGACGATCCCAGCATCAACGTCGTCAACCTGATGGCCGAGATGGCCACTGTTGAGGAATTTGAGGATCCCAATGAGGTCAAGGTCGTGGTGGACCGCAACAATGACGCGCTCTACTTCTCCCGCGAGCCCATTCCCTCCCGCAAGAAGGGCGTGACCGAAGTGCCCATGCGCAAGCAGGTCTGCATCATCCCCTTCCGCAGGGACTACCTCATTGAGTTCAACGCCATGGAGGAAAGCCCCCTGGAGATCATCGAGTCCGTGGACATGATGCGCATCCTGGAGCACGGCGGCAAGGTGCGCATGGTTCCCACCGACTACAAGACCTGGAGCGTCGATACTCCTGAGGACCTTGCCAGGGTCGAGAAGCTGATGACAGGCGACCCCCTCATGGAAACCTACAAGAACTAATGGCTTTTATCAGCAGACTTCAGTCAGCCTTGAGGGAGCTCTGGATTTTCCTTTGGGGCTGGCTGCCCACTCCTGCCGGCACAGCCCTGCGCTGGCTGTGCTGGCGTCCCCTCTTTGCCTCCTGCGGGCATGTCCGCATCAGCTGCGGCGTCGAGCTGATAGGCCTGAAGGGCATGCATCTTGCCGACGGCGTCCGCATCGGGCGCCACTGCATGCTGACCGCCCAGAACGGCGTGCTGAATATAGGCGCCCGCACCTCGGTCTCCCCCAATGTCCATATAGGGGCGGACGACGGCACAATAAGCATAGGGGAGGGCGTCGCCATAGGCATGGGAACAGTGCTGCGCTGCTCCAACCACCGCATTGACAGGACGGACATCCCCATGATCGACCAGGGGCACGTTTCCGGCTCAATCGTCATCGAGGACGACGTCTGGATAGGCGCCAACTGCGTCGTGACGCCCGATGTCCGCATAGGCAGGGGCGCCGTGGTGGGGGCAGGAGCCGTTGTGACCCATGATGTCGAGCCCTGGTCCATTGTGGCCGGCGTGCCGGCAAAGGTCATAGGGCGCAGGAAGCAATGAGGCCCGGGACGGGCCGCACGCTTAAAAGTGCCGGATGCTGAGGCACATGCTGATGGAGAAACAATATGCCGCTGAAATGTCTCGTTTTTGACTGTGATGGCGTAATTTTGGACAGCGTTCCGACCAAGACGAAGGCCTTTGCCCGGCTGGCAGAGCCCTACGGGGAAGAGGCCAGGGACCGCTTTGTCATGTTCCACAAGACGCATGGCGGAGTGAGCCGCTACCGCAAGTTTGCCTGGTTCTTCCAGGAAGTTTTGGGCAGGGAGATCACCGAGGAGGAGTCCCAGGAATGGGGGCACCGCTTCTCTGAATACTCCCTGGACGAAATCAAGAAGTGCCCCTTGATTGAGGGCGTTGAGGATGTCCTCACGTCCTGGAAGGGAAAGCTTCCCATGTGCGTGTGCTCAGGCACGCCCACTGAGGAGCTGGTGCAGGTCCTGTCCTTGCGCAGGCTGGACGGCTTCTTTGACGTCATCCTGGGCTCCCCGCCGGCCAAGGCTGAGGTGCTTGCCAACATAGTCAGGGACCTGAAGCAGGATCCTGCCGACGTTCTGATGGTGGGCGACGCCTCAACCGACAGGGATGCCGCCGAAAAGAACGGCACGCTGTTCTACGGCTGCGGCCCCGAGCTGAAAAACGACGGGCTCTTCCCCTGGGGAGAGACCCTGACAGGGCTCAACGCCTGGATTGCTGCTCATGTATAGGGCTGACATGCAGAACACTGCGGGAGCAGGGAAGAAGGCCGGCAGCAGGGTCTTGTTCTGCCTGCTTTTAAGCCTTCTTGTGCTCTCTCTTGCGCTTTTTGGCTGCAAGAGCGACAAGGAAGAAGAGGCAAAGCCCCAGAATGCCTCCTCTGAAAAGGCTGACAAAGGCAGTGCTGCGAAGGACGCCCAAAAGGGCGACGTCAAAAGCTACGCCTTGTCCGAGCCCCAGGCGCCTGCCTCCGAGGAAG
Source organism: uncultured Desulfovibrio sp. (assembly GCA_964633375.1). Lineage (GTDB taxonomy): Bacteria > Desulfobacterota > Desulfovibrionia > Desulfovibrionales > Desulfovibrionaceae > Desulfovibrio. The sequence continues at coordinate 3,083 of CAZWGJ010000053.1, read as the reverse complement.
AAAGAGACCATGCTGCGCAGGTTGTCGAGTACGCCAACAATGCAGACGGCTTCTTCAGCAAACAGTCCTGCGCCCAGGAGCCGGCCCGCATCATGGCAGGAGTCCTGCTCTACAAGCAGGAATACACAGCCATCGTAATCGGGGACAAGCAGCCGGAAGCCTGCCTGCGCAAGGGGCTTGGCGTGCCTGACGGGCTCTTCTCTGAAGAGGATGCCAAGACCATCAACACGACGCTGGAAAAGATGGACAGGCAGCGCACTTCCATGCGCAGCGTCTACGACAAGCTCTGCGAGTACATCCAGGATCCCGAAATCGTTGACAACGGCGCCAAGGGTGCCTCCTACACCAAGAAGATAGGCGAATACATGGTCGGCTATGCCAAGAACGTCACCGAGTACAGGAAGGTGGTGCAGAAGGCGGCCCTGGACGCCCAGGCCGTGCTGCTTAAAGGGCATCCTCTGCACGACCATGTGCTCCTTGCCATGGACATAGCCTCCATCATCCGCAGCCAGGCTGAGGTGATTGCCCTCTCTGAGCCAGATCCTGCCGAGCTGGACGCCCCGCTTGCCAGCCTGGAGGAAAAGATCACGACTGCCGACAGGCTGCCGTTTCCCATGGCAGGCGCCCCTGAGATGTACTACCGGCACTTTTTGAAGGAGGCGGCCGGCATGGCTGCGCTGTTTCGGACAGGCCAGAAGGAAGCCTTTCATACAAAGGTCCGCGAGGATCTGAACAAGGGTTGGGCAGATTGCCAGAAGCAGTACAATCTCTTTGTTGACGAGATCAACGCCCAATAGTTGACTTTAGGAAAGGACGGCCTCAGATGCTGGGGCCTCTGAAAAAAAAAGAAAGAAAAGGAAAACACATGCGCAAGGGACTGAAGCCCTTTATCACCGCAGCCCTTGGCTGCGCCCTGCTCCTGCCTGCCGTTCTGGCAGACGCCGCCGACTACACCAAGCCTGTCAAAATACAGGACTACCTGTATGAGACGACCTGCACCAACCTGAATGAAAAGGAAGGCGAGGACTTTACAGCCAAGAACATCAAGAATGCCGTCAAGGCAGGCTGCTCCTCCGTCCGCAACGGCAACTTCCACGGCCGCAACTACGACTGGAACTACGACGACACCAACGAGTATGTCATCCATGTGCCGGCCGAGGGCGGACGCCATGCCAGCGTCGGCGTGGTCTCCCTTGTCAGCGGTCCTGACTTCATGGCGGATTCCAGCAAGAAGCCCGAGGACATGCTGCCCTACCTGCCCTATATGACCCTGGACGGCATCAACGACGCCCATGTCGTCGTCAACTCCAACATGTCCAATTCCACCTACGGACCAACGACAGGATCCAACCCCGGCAAGCCGAGGCTGAACGGCATGCGCGTCGTCCGCGCCATTCTGGACAATGCCGGCTCAGTTGAGGAGGCAGTCAAGCTTCTGCAGGACCACGACGTGTACATGCCTGCAGCCTTTGACCTGCATTACATGATCAGCGATCCCAAGGAAACGGCCGTCGTTGAGTTCATCAACAACAAGATGCACGTTGACAGGAACGCCAGAGTCATGACCAACTACTACGTGACCCTGCCGTATCTGCAGCCCGACGCCCTGGGCGTCGAAAGGGCCGAAATCCTGAAGGTGCACTATCAGGAGGGCAATACCAAGGACGGCATGATCAAGCTGATGGACAGGGCCCGTGCCAGCCGCGTGTTTGAGCAGGACGCCGTGCACCTGTGGGTGAGCGAATTTGCCGGCTCCGTCCTGCCCGGGTCGGACAAGAAGTACACCCTGCTGGAAGCCGACAAGATCCGCGAATATATGGTGCCCTACCTGGCCAAGCACAAGCGTGTGCGCAACAGCGGCAGCATGTGGCAGACCGTGCACTGCTCCGTGTTCGACATCGAGAACCTCAAGCTGTGCGTCATTGCCCAGGAAAACGGCATTCGCCACGACTTTGAGCTGAAGCAGAAGTAGGAAGACACATGTTGAAGGGACTGAAGACCTTTGCAGCAGTCCTTGGCTGCGCCCTGCTCCTGCCTGCCGTTATGGCAGATGCAGCCGACTACACCAAGCCCGTCAAAGTGCAGGACTACCTGTATGAGACGACCTGCACCAACATAGACGACAAGGAAGGCGAGGACTTTGCGGCCAAAAACATCAAGAATGCCGTCAAGGCAGGCTGCTCCTCCGTCCGCAACGGCAACTTCCACGGCCGCAACTACGACTGGAACTACGACGACACCAACGAGTATGTGGTCCATGTGCCTGCCGAGGGCGGACGCCATGCCAGCGTCGGCGTAGCGACCGTTGTGAGCGGCGAGGAGGTCATGACCGACTCCCATATGAAGGTGGAGCAGCTGCTTGCCTTCCTGCCCTACCTGACTGTGGACGGCATCAATGACGCCCATGTCGCCGTCAATGCCAACATAGCTGCTTCCGACTATGGTCCGACAACCGGCACCAATCCAGGGAAGCCCAGGCTGAGCGGCGTCCGCATCGTCCGCCTCATCCTGGACAGGGCATCTTCCGTAGAGGAGGCCATAAAGCTTCTGCAGGAATACGACGTGTATATGCCTCAGGCTTTTGACATCCACTACATGATCAGCGATCCCAAGGAAACGGCTGTTGTCGAGTTCATCAACAATGAGATGAAAGTTGACAGAAACGCCAGGGTCATGACCAACTACTACGTGACCCTGCCGTATCTGCAGCCCAATGCCATGGGCGTTGAGAGGGCGAACATCCTGAAGGTGCACTATCAGGAGGGCAACACCAGGGACGGCATGATAAAGCTGATGGACAGGGCCCGCACCGGCAGGCTGTTCAGCCAGGACGCAGTGCATCTGTGGGTGAGCGAGTTCTCAGGATCCGTCCTGCCTGGCACAGACAAAAAGGTGTCCTTTGCAGATGCCGACATGATCCGCGAGTACATGATCCCCTACCTTGCCAAGACCAAGCGCGTGCGCGGCAGCGGCAGCATATGGCAGACCGTGCACTGCTCTGTGTTTGACATCGAGCAGATGAAGATGCACGTCATCGCCCAGGAAAACGGCATCCGTCACGATTTTGAGCTGAAGCAGAAGTA
>CAZWGJ010000052.1:3891-11865 GCA_964633375.1 uncultured Desulfovibrio sp. | reverse complement strand
GTTGAGACCAAGTTTGTCGTCTTCAGCGGCGCAGCCCATGCCATGATGATGGAGCAGCCCTACTACAGGCCGTTCCGCGAGGCTGTCACCAGCTTCCTCGCCAAGTAGTCTGCAGTTCAGCAGCGTTCTTTCTCTTTTGGCGCCGTGCAGCCGGGCTTCAAGCCGGCTGCACGGCGTCCTGCAAAAAAACAGGATCCCCCGGTGATTATCCCCATCAGCCTCAACGACAAGGTCCGCAACTACGGCACCACAGGACGCGGCGTCTCCTCCCGCGAAAACATCATCATCAAGACCACCAAGGCCGTCCACCTGCTCTTCGCCACGGCCTGGGCAGGCGGCGCACTGTCCATGCAGGCGCTGAACTATGTGCGGCTGACAGGCGACTTTGATGCCGCCACCTGCGCCGTCATGATAAAGGCAGCGCACGACATCGACACCTACGTCGTCATGATCGGCCTTGCCGGCTGCATACTCACCGGGCTCTTCTACTCCATCTGCACCTCCATAGGCTTTGTCCGCTACTTCTGGATTGCCTACAAATGGATCATCTCCTGCCTGGCAGGCTTCTGGGGAACCCTTTTCTGGAGCCCCTGCGGCGACATGCTCATCAACTCCGCCAAAGAGGCAGGCTATCCCCTCTGCGCCTGGATGCTGCACTTCGTAAAGACCTGCCTTCTGCCTGAAAACTTCTGGCAGGCCGTCATGCAGACAGCCCTCATCTTCTCCATGCTCATCTTCTCAGTCTACCGCCCCCTGACCTGGCGCCATCTTGTGCGCCGGCTGAAAAAGCAGTCTTAAGGCAGCTCCACGCAGTCTGCCAGCCCCCTTTGCAGGAGTCCGTCATGCTCAGCGTCTTCGATCTTTTCAAAATAGGCATTGGCCCTTCCAGCTCACACACCACCGGCCCCATGGTGGCAGGCAAGCGCTTTGCAGACGAGCTCGCTGCCAGCGGGCTGCTGGAGCAGACGGGGCGCATACGCATTTCCCTGTACGGATCCCTTGCCCTCACAGGCGAGGGACACGGCACCATGCAGGCTGTGCTGGGCGGGCTTGAAGGCAGCACGCCGCAGGATGTCGACACGAGGCATCTTGCCGAGCGCACCATGCTCCTCAAAAAGAACGACGACCTGCTCCTGGCAGGAAAGAAGCCCGTCCCCTTCCACTATGCCGAGGACATGCTGGTCCACAAGGGCATCTTTTTGTCCCTGCACCCCAACGCCCTCTCCATCACAGCCTATGCCGAAAACGGCGAAGCGCTCTGCAAAAAGACCTACTACTCCGTGGGCGGCGGCTTTGTCCGGGAGGAGGAAAGCTTCCATGAGCCCGAAGTCTCCCTGCCCGAGCCGCCCTATCCCTTCAGCACGGCAAGCGAGCTTTTTGCCATCTGCCGGAAGGAAGGGAAAACCGTCGCCCAAATCGTGCTGGAAAACGAGGTTTTCTGGCGCTCTGAGGAAGAAGTCCGGCGGCGCATAGAAGAAATCTACACCGTCATGAAGGACTCCGTTGAGAGCGGGCTCTGCACGGAAGGCATACTGCCGGGCGGCCTTGGCGTGCACAGAAGGGCGCCCAACCTGCTGCGCAAGATCAGCGTCCTCTCAGCGACGGGCAGGCGGGACTTAAGCCTGTGGCCCATGCTCTACGCCTTTGCCGTGGCGGAGCAGAACGCCAGCGGCGGGCGCGTGGTCACAGCCCCCACCAACGGGGCTGCCGGCATCACCCCCGCCGTGCTCACCTATTATGTCAACTTCTATCCCAAGGCTGCAGAGGATGGGATACGCGACTTCCTGCTGACTGCGGGCGCCATCGGCCTCTTCTACAAGCTCAATGCCTCCATATCCGGCGCCGAGGTCGGCTGCCAGGGCGAGGTGGGCGTTGCCTGCTCCATGGCTGCCGGCGCCTACTGCGCCGTCATGGGCGGATCCGTCAAGCAGATTGAGGTGGCTGCCGAAATTGGCATGGAGCACTGCCTGGGGCTGACCTGCGATCCTGTCGCCGGGCTTGTCCAGGTCCCCTGCATAGAGCGCAACGGCGTGGCGGCAGAGCGCGCCGTCAACTGCGCGCAGCTCTCCATGCTGGAGTCGGGGGCGGACAGGCTGGTCTCCCTGGACACCATTATCGACGTCATGTACCGCACCGGAGCCGATCTGCAGGCAACCTACAGGGAGACGGCGCTGGGCGGGCTGGCAGCAGCCATGAAGCGCACCCTGGCCGGCAGGGAGGACGCCTCGTAAGCCATGCCTCCTCTGGGGATGCCGTCAAAACGTCTTATAAATGTCTTGGCATCGTAACCGTTCAAGAAAGAGTAGCCTAAAGAAGAACTTAGTGGTAGGCTGGAGACTTCCCTTCTATTTCATAAGGAGACTTCCCATGAAGAACTTTTTCCGCGCGGCAGTCTGTGCCGTGCTGGCTCTTGGTCTTTTTGCAGGCCAGGCATCAGCTGCTGCCTATAAACAGGAATACAAACTGAGCATCGTCCCCTCCCTCACCTCGGGCTGGGGCATGTCCGCTACATTCTTTGCCGACCTGGTCCGCGAGAAGACAAACGGCCGCATCAACATCAAGGTCTACCCCGGAGCCCAGCTCATGGCCGGCAAGCAGACCTCCGAGCTCATGCTGGTGCGCCGCGGCGCCATCGACTTTGCGCTTGCCTCCACCATCAACTGGTCCCCCCAGCTCAAAGAGCTCAACTTAACAGCCATGCCCTTCTTTGTGGCCAACAACCCCGACCGCCACAAGGCCCTCGACGCCATTGAGGCCGGCAAGTCCGGCAAGATGCTGGAGCAGGCCATTGCCAAGACCGGCGTGGTCTTCATCGGCTGGTGCGAAAACGGCTACCGCGAGCTGACCACCAGCAAGGGCCCCATCACCAAGCCCGCCGACATGGCCGGCATGAAGATCCGCGTCTGCGGCACCCCCATCTTCAAGGACATCTTCACCGCCCTTGGCGCCAACCCCCAGGCCATCAACTGGTCCGAGGCTGTGACCGGCTTCCAGCAGGGCATCGTGGACGGCCAGGAGAACCCCACCAACGGCATCAACGTCGCCCTCAAGCTCTGGACCTGGCACAAGTACTACACCGACTGGCACTACATGATTGATCCCCTCTTCCTGACCGCCAACGACAAGGTCTGGAAGTCCTTCAGCAAGGAAGATCAGCAGATCGTCATGGACTGCGCCAAGGAGGCTGAGAAGTACAGCAAGGCTCTCTCCCGCTTGGGCCTGGACGACGGAAGCTCCCTTGCCTACCTCAAGGGCATCAACAAGGTGCCCGCCGTCACCGATCCCTACAAAGTCATGGAAGAAAACGGCATGACCGTCACCAAGTTCACGCCCGAAATGATTGCCGACTTCTACAAGGCAACCCAGAGCGTGCGCGACAAGTGGACCAAGGAAATAGGCGAAGACCTGGTCAAGGCCGCTGAAGCTGACATGAAGAACGCAAAGTAAGGACAAGGAAGAACTTAAGGTCCCCTGCCAAGCAGGGGGCCTTTCCCCCCTTTTTTGCGCCAGCAGCCTTCCCAAAAAGGCTGCTGGCTTGTCTTTTCAAAGCCCCTGGATATTTCAGAAGCGAGAACAGCATGCTTACCTTTTTAAACGAACGCTTCGAGGAAGTGCTTGGCGCCGTACTGCTGGCCGTCATGGCCTGCGTGGCCTTTGCCAACGTCATTGTGCGCTACTGCACCGATTTTTCGTTTTCCTATTCTGAAGAGCTGACAGTCAACTTCTTTGTCTGGATTGTGCTGCTGGGAACAGCGCGCTCCTTCAGGGAAGGCAGCAATTTCTGCATGAACCTGATTTACGATGCACTGCCCTCTTCACTGCGCAAGGTATTCTATCTGTTCAGCCTGCTATGCTCCCTGGCTTTCTTTGCAGCCCTCTTCTGGACAGGCCTGGTGCAGGTGATGGACGAGATTGAGCTCAACGTCGTCTCCGAGGCGCTGGCCATTCCAAACTGGATTTACAGCATTGCCACACCGTTCTGTTCCCTTGTCATTGTCGTGCGCCTCTTCCAGAAATGCGTGGAAGACTTCCGCATGAACAAGGTTTAGGAGGCCGCACATCATGGATTCCTCACTGCTGCACGATCCGGCCTTGTGGCTGCTTGTCACCTTTGCCGTCCCGCTTCTTCTGCGCGTCCCCATCGCCATATCCCTTGGCCTTTCTGCGCTCTTTGTCGCCTGGTTCTGGGACATAGGCGTGGACATGCTCTCCTACAACTTCTTTGCCGGCATCGCCAAGGTGCCGCTGCTGGCCATCCCCTTCTTCATCCTGGCAGGCTACATCATGGAGCGGGCGGGCATTGCCGCCCACATAGTCCAGCTTGTGGAGACGCTTGCCGGCAACATGACCGGCGGCCTGGCCATTGCCACCATCGGCGTCGCCACCTTCTGGGGCGCCGTCAGCGGCTCAGGACCGGCAACAGTGGCAGCGCTGGGGCTCATCCTCATCCCTGCCATGGTCAAGGGCGGCTATGACAAGCGCTTTGCCGCCGCCACCATGGCCGTCTCCTCAGGCCTGGCCATCGTCATCCCGCCAAGCATAGCCTTCATCGTCTACGGCGGCATAGCAGACGTCTCTGTTCCAGCCCTGTTTGCCGGCGGCTTTGTGCCGGGCATACTCATCGCAGCCTTCCTCATGGGTTCAGCCTACCTGACCTCCAGGAAGAAAGGCTACCGCGGCTCCCCCAGGAAAATCTCCATTGCCAAGGCCTTCCGCGAGGCCTTCTGGGGCGTCATGACGCCGGTCATCATCCTGGGCGGCATCTACGGCGGCATCTTTACGCCCACAGAGGCTGCTGCCGTCGCCATCTTCTACGGGCTCTTTGTCGGCATCTTCATCTACAAGACCATCAACAGCTTCTCAATGGTGCTGGACATCCTGGTCATCGCCATGAAGGATACGGCCGTCATCATGTTCGTGGTGACCTGCGCCGGTCTTTTCGGCTGGGTGGCAAGCACTGTCGGCCTGGTGGAGCGCGGCTCCTCGGCCCTCCTCTCGCTCACCAGCAATCCCTGGCTCCTGCTCTTCTTCATCAACATCATCCTGCTTCTGGCAGGCATGCTGCTTGACGCCATCTCCATCTTCTACATCATCCTGCCCTTCCTGCTGCCCATCGTCGCCCACTTCCACTGGGATCCCGTCTGGTTCGGCGTCATGATGACCATCAACCTGGCTGTCGGGCAGGTGACGCCTCCTGTTGCCGTCAACCTCTATGTGGCGGCCAAAATCAGCAACCTGACCATGGAGGACATCACGCCTCCCGTGCTGCCGCTGCTTCTGGCAACGCTCATCGCCCTGGCCGTCATCATCGCCTTCCCCTGCATCACCACCTTTGTGCCGCACATGCTGGGGCTCTAAGACCATAAAGAGCAGCCTCTAAAAACAACGGACCAATCATCCAGACAGAGCGCCCGGTGCAAAGGGTGCTCTGTTTTTTTTGTCCGCCTTTTGCAGCGGACAGCATAAAAGGGCTTCCCCGCTGGCGCCCTGCCAACGAAAAAGCCCTTTTATACCCACTGTCAGCCAGTGAGTATCGTATCTTCAAATCCAGGCCTGATGCCTGGTCTTATGCCTTACATCATCCAGGTCAGCTGGGAAGCATCGGCATTAGCAATGGTCATGGCAAGACCGAACACAACGCTGAGACCAAGAAGAACGAGATTGTTGAAACGCATTGTAAAGCTCCTAATCAAAAAAGGGATGCATGGTAAATGAAGAGGCAACTGAACTTCCGCTTTAGTGCGGTGAAGCTCGTTACAGTGCTGTATATAAGCGCCTCACCTGGGCGTGGCAATAGTTGTAAAAAAATAGTTTTTGTACTTTCTCTTTTTTTCACTACACCAGAATGACGTTACTTTTTTGCCTTTCGATCTGCCTTGCCATTTCTGCATGGCAAGCAAAAACTTTTTTGAACAAAGTGCAGATGGTTTTGATCAGCCCGGCAGCAACGACAGTTTTTTCACAATCTAAGCAGGGGCATCTGCATCCCCTTGATTTCTGACACTTTTTCCTGAAAGTGACATGCAAAAACCGTGCCAAACTCTGTGCGGCTGCCAATCGTCCAGTTCATCGCCTGCGCCATATGGCGCCAGCTGCCAGCTTTGCCTCCCTGCTGCCCTAAAATCGGGCATACAAGGGCATCTCACGTCAGTCCAGGTCCTCATCCGCCCTTCCCCTGCCCCCTTCACTGCCGCCATTCCGGCGGGGATAGTGCAAAAAGAGACAAGGAAATCCCGCTTTGATTGTGAAAAAAGGGCGGCAGCAAAAAAACACGCCGCCCATCGCAAGACAGGCAGCGTGCCATCCTTATACCCGCATGCGGCGCATTCGGGATAACTCTATGATTTTTCTATTTTTTTTGCTGTTGTCAGGAGAGGATCTCCTCAAGGGAGTGCAGCTCCAGCCCCAGGGCATCGGCAACGCCCTTGTAGAAGACCTGTCCATTGCAGGTGTTGATGCCGAAGCTGAGCGCCTTGTCCTCCTGGCACGCCTTTTTCCAGCCCTTGCCGGCAAGTGCCAGCATGTAGGGCATGGTGGCGTTTGTCAGGGCATAGGTCGAGGTGCGGGCTACTGCGCCCGGCATATTGCCCACTGAATAGTGGATGACGCCGTATTCCTCAAAGGTCGGGTTGTCGTGGTAGGTGGCGCCGTGGCGGGCTGTTGTCTCCACGCAGCCGCCCTGGTCGATGGCGACGTCAACTATGGCTGCGCCCTTCTTCATGGTTTTGACCATTGCCTCAGTCACAAGCTTGGGCGTCAAGGCGCCGGGAATGAGGACGGAGCCTATGAGCAGATCAGCCTCCTTCACCTTGGCGGCAAGGGTGAAGGCGTTGGAGTATGCCGTCTCAATAGCCTGGCCGAAGACGTCGTTGATGTAGCGCAGGCGGTTGATGCTGCTGTCTACCACCGTGACCCTGGCGCCCATGCCCACTGCCACCTTGGCGGCAGAAAGCCCGACTGTGCCTGCACCCACAATGACGACATGCGCAGGCGGCACGCCGGCCGTTCCGCCAAGCAGCAGCCCCATGCCGCCGGAGTTCTTGGTCAGCATCTGGGCGCCGACCTGGACTGCCATGCGTCCGGCGACCTCGGACATGGGAGCAAGCAAAGGCAGGCTGCCGTTTTCAAGCTGCACGGTCTCATAGGCAATGCCCACAGCCTTTTTTTCAAGGAGCGCCTGCGTCAGGGCTTTCTCGGCTGCCAGATGCAGGTAGGTGTAGATGATCTGACCGGGGCGGAAGAAGCCATACTCTGCGGCAAGAGGCTCCTTGACCTTGACGATCATGTCTGCCTGCCATGCCTCGGCGGCAGTCTCCACCAGGCAGCCTCCGGCAGCCTCATACTCTTCATCCGCAATCATGCTGCCCAGCCCTGCGCCTTTCTGCACCAGGACCTTGTGCCCTGCCTCTGCCAGGGCATGCACGCCAGCCGGCGTCATGCCGACACGGAACTCCTTCACTTTAATCTCAGCAGGCAATCCGACTATCATACTACGCTCTCCTTGCACGCTTGGGGCAGCCTTAACTGCCCTGTCATTATGAGGGTTGGCGCCGCCCGGGCATCCCGGGCGCAGCTTGTCCGGCTGAGGGCACCAGCTGCGTGCAAAAGGCAGGCCTGATGCAGGATTAGGGCTCAGCCTGGACAGTTGCTTATACCTATACGCTGTTTTTCCTTTTTCTGTCCACATCCTGACGAAACAAACTTTTTACCTTCAGCCGAACTGGACGGCATGAGGCCGGCAAAGTCCATGGTACTAAAGGCCTTCAGGCTGATATTGTTTGACTAAACAATCATTATCCATCAAAAACGCGCTGATGCATTGCAAGACCATAGGATGAGAGCCTGCATTCCCAGTGCAGCAGAAGGCAGAAATGAGAGAATAAGGCAAGAAGCAGGGCGGATTAGGTCTGGCAGAAGGCTTGCAAAGGACAGTATCCTTTTGCGAAGCCTTCTCTCCTGCAAAGGACGAAGCAG
>CAZWGJ010000052.1:0-3791 GCA_964633375.1 uncultured Desulfovibrio sp. | reverse complement strand
TTGCAAAGGACAGTATCCTTTTGCGAAGCCTTCTCTCCTGCAAAGGACGAAGCAGACGCCGTCTTCTGGACGTCAGCACCTTCCTGCTGATAGAAAAGTGCGCATTGCACGTTCCCTTTCTTCAAACTCTGCGAGGATGTATGAGCACTCTCTTTCAGCCGCAGCCCGACCTCACCCTTTTCCCTGAGCCTGTCGCGCTGGATGCGCTTCCCACGCCCTGCCTTCTGCTTGATGTTGACAAAATGAACGCCAATATCGCCCGCTTCAAGGAGCACTGGAAGGACAGCGGCGTCGCCTTGAGGCCGCACCTCAAGACCTGCCGCAGCTGGCCTGTCGCCAGACAGGTCCTGTCCTCTCCGCAGGGGCCGTGCTGCGTCGCCACCATGGGCGAGGCCGAGGCAGCCTTCGGCTTTGGCGCCCGCGACATCGTGCTTGCCGTCGGCATCAGACCGCACCTTTTCGGCAGGGTGCACGCCCTCATGCAGCAGGGGGCGGACATCAAGGTTTTGCTGGACAGCAAGGCTGAGGCCTCTGCCCTGGCAAAGTGGGCGAAAGAGCACAAGGCTGCGTTTTCCGTCCTGCTGGAAATCGACTGCGACGGGCACAGGGCAGGCCTTGCCCCAGACAGCCCGCTGCTTGCTGAAATAGCGGACATCCTGTCTGCAGGCGGCCAGAAAGTTGCCGGCATACTGACGCATGCAGGCTCAGCCTACGACATCTGCGATATAAAGAAGCTGCAGGCGCTGGCCGTCCAGGAGGCAGAGGCCGCCAGCAGGGCAGCCGCCCTCCTGCGCGCCCACGGGCACGCCTGCCCCATAGTCAGCGTAGGCTCCACCCCGACCGGCATGCTTGGACCAAGCAGGGATGTTGCCCAAATGGGCATAACAGAGGTGCGCGCCGGCGTCTTTGTCTTTATGGACCTGGTTATGGAGGGGCTTGGCGTCTGCACAAAGGACGACATCGCCCTCACTGTGCTCACCAGCCTCCTTGGCGGCTTTCCAGAAGACGGATCCCTGCCTGAGAAGATTCTGACAGACTCAGGCTGGGCGGCGCTTTCCACAGACCGCGGCCTGGCAGTCCGCTTCCCCGAACAGGGCTACGGCCTTGCCTGCAGCCTGGACGGAACCCTTCTGCCGGGAATTGCCGCAGCCGACCTCAACCAGGAGCACGGCATGCTGCGCGTCGCCAAAGACGTCCCCCCAAGCACGGCCTGCTTCCTTGGCAGCCTGACTCCTTCCTCCAAGCTGCGCATTCTCCCCAACCATGCCTGTGCCGCAGCCATGATGCATCAAGCCTACTATCTTGTGCACAACGGCATGTGCTTTGCAAAGGCCCGCCGCTTCGGCGGCTGGTAGGCTCTTTTGCCCAACAAGCATTCCAACTCCCATAACGGAGAATTTTATATGGCTTCAACCGTCTATTACTGCAATATGTCCTGTCGCAAGCACTCCCAGACCAAGAGCGCCAAGATAGCCAAGCTCTGCAATCTGCTGAACTTGAAGGACGTGGTCGTTCCCAACCAGCCCTGCGCAGTCAAGCTGCACTTTGGCGAAGGCGGCAACGACACCCACTTAAACCCGCAGCTTGTCCAGGTGGTCGTGGACAAAATCCGTTCCGCCGGCGCCCTGCCCTTTATGACGGACACCACAACGCTCTACTCAGGCACCCGCCAGAATGCCGTCAACCACCTCAACACCGCCCTGCGCCACGGCTTTGCACCAGGCGTAGTCGACGCCCCGGTCATCATTGCCGACGGACTTTTCGGTGCCAATGAAGTCCCTGTCGCCATCAATGCCAAGAACTTCAAGACGGTGCGCATCGCCACAGAAATCGCCCATGCACCGGCCATGGTCGTCCTCTCCCACTTCAAGGGCCACCAGATGGCTGGCTTTGGCGGAGCCATCAAAAACCTGGCCATGGGCTGCGCCTCGCGCAACGGCAAAAGAGACCAGCACGGCGTCTCCGTCTTTGTCGACCAGGAGAAATGCCTTGGCTGCGGGCAGTGCGTGCGCATCTGCCCTGAAAAGGCGATGAGCATAGGCGAGGACAAGCACAGCCGCTGCGACTCCTCAAAGTGCATAGGCTGCTTTGAATGCATGACCGTCTGCGAGCCCAAGGCCATCGACATCGACTGGGAAACAGACATCCCCGCCTTCATGGAGCGCCTCACCGAATACGCCTACGGCGCCGTCAAAGGCAGGGAGCAGCATGTCTGCTACATCAACTTTGTCATGAACATCACGCCCGACTGCGACTGCGCCGGCTGGTCCGACCTGCCCATGGTTCCTGACGTGGGCATCCTGGCATCCCACGATCCCGTTGCCCTGGACCAGGCCTGCTTTGACCTGGTGCAGAAGCAGCCTCTGCTGGCGGACATGGATCTGCAGGGACGCGACATCTTTGAAGCCCGCTGGCCCTACACCCGCGGCACCATCCAGCTCACCTATGGCGAGAAGCTCGGCATGGGCTCAAGGGAGTACACGCTGCAGGAAGTGTAATCCCCCTCAGCAAAAGACAGCACTCCAAGGCCATGTTGTCCCCACAAAGGACGGCATGGCCTTTCTTTGTGCCCAAGCCTTCAGCGGCTGCGGCGGGCGCGGCGCCTGGCACGCCTCTTTGCCTGCCTGTCCTTTTTGGCCTGCAAGACCTTTGCACTCTCCTGTACAGAGGGCGCTGCAGCCTGGCTGCCCCCAGCAGGCAGGCCGGCAGCAAAAGGCTCCCTTCCGCCTGCCTCATCGCCTGCGGACGGAAGCACTGCGCATGGATTCCGGCTCACGCCGGCAGGGGCTGCGTCCTTTATGCCATCAGGTTGCCGCCTTTGCTGCAGCCTTTCCTTAATCCTTGCCAGTTCATTGCTTCTGGCAGTGCCCTTAATCCTTCTGGCCCTGGCTATGTACTCCTTCAGCGTGCGCTCAGAAAAGTGGATGCCCTGTGCGTCAAAGAGCTTCTTTGCCTCATGGATGGTGCCGCAGCGGCGGTGCATGAAGTCTTCAACCTCATCCAGAAGAAGGACGACCATCTCAAAGCCGGAAAAGACCTCCGCGTCCAGCCTGGGTTCGGCTGTGCCAATCTCCTCGCAGAGAGCAATGAAGTCGCTGGCCGAGTATTTCTTTCTGCTATGCTTTTCAGTGTCGGTTTTAGCGGTTGCGGCAAGTGCTGCGTCAGAAGGCATAAGGGCAGCGGCTGCGGCTGCAGCAGAACAAAGAACGGATCCCATAGATAACTGCTCCATTTTACGTATATAGTTTAGACAATCTTGTTTGACCTGGCTGGTCTCTTCAGGGGCAGTGATAATACTCTCTTTCTAAGCTGTCAACTATTTTTTGAAGAGTTTCAGCCAGGACGTCACCGGCACACGCAGGAGGGAGCAGGCAGCCTCTCCCTGCCTGCTCCTTCCACGCTTCAGGAAGCTTGAAGGGCTGATGCAAAGAAAAAGCGTCTTCTCCGCGCTTTCATCTGGACAGAAATCGATTTTCCATACATACTTGCCGTCACCCAACAACAGTAAAGACCTTACGGAAACGCATCAAAAGGAGACACTATGCCGCTCAACTGGACCGAGATTACAACAAACGCAGTATCCTTCAGCCATGAATGGACGCCCAATGCCGGCAGCGAAAAGTCCGACGCACAAAACTTTGTCAGGGAGTTTCTGGCCGTCTTCAGGGGCGTATATGTCCACGACACAGGCACCTTTGAATACCGCGTCAGCATGGACGACAACCACAAGGGCTACATCGACTACCTCTGGCCTGGCAAAATAGCCGTCGAGATGAAGTCGACCGGCGAGG
>CAZWGJ010000051.1:0-12059 GCA_964633375.1 uncultured Desulfovibrio sp. | reverse complement strand
GCGGCAGTGCGGCAGCATCGTCGTGCCCTTTGTCGTTTTCAGCGCACGATGGAGTGCTCCCGCTTGTCCGCATCAGGCTCGTGGAGAGTCCTTTTTTTAAGATTGGTATTGACTTTGAAATCCATTTTCAATATCGTTCAATCAAAGCTGACCTGCAACTGTTTCCCTGTCCCTGTCAGCCCATCCTATCCAAAGCTGGAAACAGGCAAATCTGATAGCGAGGCATATCATGAGCATAACTTTGATTGGCGGCATTGACCGCTTGAAGCAGGACTATATCAAGACAGCCAAGAAGAGCGGGGTGAACCTGAAGTGCATCCTGCACGACACGCCGGACTTCAAGGCACGCATTGGCACGCCGGACGCTGTGGTCATCTTTACCAAGCAGATATCGCATGAGGCGCGCCGCAAGGCCCTTGAGCATGCAAAGCAGCAGAACATCCAGGTCCATATGCTGCACTCGTGTTCTGTGTCGTCGCTCTGCAAGTGCATCAAGATGCGTTAAGCCCCTTGCAAGCAGATTTTTGGAGTTGCACTGCCGATGGCGACTTCACGACTCCCCCGCCGGCTCTTGGCTGACGGGGGAGTTTTCTGAGCATTAAGGGCGGATTACTGTTGTCGTCTTATAAAGAGATATTTGCCTCTGCCTTGCTCTGGGACGGCTCTGAGCAGTCCCAGAGCTTTCATTTTTTTGATTAGCTTGCCAGCTGAAGACGGTGCCAAATCACACAGCTTGATAACGTCCGCCCGGCTGAAGGCAGCGTCATACTTGAAGTGTGCCAAGATCGAACAAATGTTCTGCTTGGTTGGTGCGCTGAGTCTTAACCCGGATACATAACGCTCCAAGTCTTCTTTTTCAGTGTTGAGCACTATTTTAACAGTGTTGAGCGCTATTTTTTCGGGGGCTTTGTAATTCAGGTTAAAGAGCTCCACCCAGAATGTACTCTTGTCAGAGTAGAACTGTGGTTTCAGTTCCTGCCGGTATTTATAGGCAGTCTGGTAAGCCTTCATGATTTTTCGGAAGCCGTTGCCGCTGCTCTCCATATAACCAAGATGTTCAAAAATACCGGCAAGGACAGGGTTGCGGCGCCTTGGCGCAATTCTCAATATATCCTGATTTTGAACTCGTGAGCCATCAAACATGCCTCCCGGAGAGACAATGATAAGGCGGTCATCGTACATATCAATATGCACTTCACTGCCCAGCACATGGTAGTCGCGGTGGACCAGACCGTTGACAAGTGCCTCATACACGCTTCGTTCGCAATAATCCGGCATTTCTATACGTGAGCCTGGCGTCTTCATCCAGGCCTTTTTTTGGTTGCGTTGAACAAATCCCAATCCCTCCTCGAACAGCTTAATCAGGCTGCCGGAGTATTCCGCACTGTCCAGGGCATCGACGCCGGCGCCGCCGCCCTTGTCAAGCCCGTTCCACCGCGTGCAGAACAGGCGAGAATACCAGACCGGCGAACAGTCCGCCAGCAAGGCTCCTGCATTGGTCAGTATGCCGTGCGCGTCTACGATGCCGAATGACTCAAAGAGCTTGTCCTCCATGCTGTGGTGAGTCTGCGTCCAGTACCGCTCCCGCACCTTGGAGAATGAAAAATCCTTGAAGCAGTAGTTGGATGGCAAGGAGTCGTAAGCAGTGTTTCCCAGATGTCCCCCCATGATCCATCTATCAGTTTTGCCCAGTTCAGCACTCATCTTTTTCCTCCTGTTGTGCAGTCTGTATCGCCAGTTTTTAGGGAATGACATATGCAGACAGCCGTCTGCAGTTTCTGCCGTCACCTATAAGCTATTGGCAGAATGCTGGCAATAGCTTATAGGTGCTGAGCTGCTCTGCTGAACTGTTCGCAATCGCGGTCTTCTGCGCCGCCAGACTTTCACAAAAAGAAGACGACCCCGCATCCGCCAGGGTGTCTCTCCCCCAGGCGGATGCGAAGCCGTCTTGCTGTATCAGATATTGTTCTGTGCGCTACACGTTGAAGAGGAAGTGCATGACGTCGCCGTCCTGCACCACATAGTCCTTGCCCTCAACACGCAGCACGCCGGCAGCCCTGCAGGCTGCCTCGCTCTCGTGGCTCATGTAGTCGGCATAGGATATGACTTCGGCGCGGATGAAGCCTTTCTCAAAGTCCGTGTGGATGACGCCTGCCGCCTTGGGGGCCTTCCAGCCGTCGTGAATGGTCCAGGCGCGGACTTCATCGGGACCTGCGGTAAAGTAGGAGATGAGCCCCAGCGTGGCATAGCCTGCACGGATGACTGTCTCAAGACCGCTGGCCTCAATGCCGAAGGAGGACAGCATTTCCTTCTGCTCTGCCTCGTCCAGCCCCTGCAGCTCTTCTTCAAGCTTGGCGCAGACCACGGCAAAGCCTGCATTGTGCTCCTTGGCATACTCCTGGACGCGCTTGCTCAGCTCATTGCCGCCAAGGCCGTTTTCATCCACGTTGGCGCAGTAGATGACGCGCTTGGCTGTCAGGAGCCCCAGCTCCTTCCACAGTGCTTCAGCCGGGGCGTCGTCGGCAGGCAGCTCAAAGGTCGCAGCCGGATTGCCCTCGTTCAGGTGGGCTACCAGCTTTTCTGTGAGCTCTGCCAGGGCGCGGCTGTCCTTGCTCGTCCTGGCAAGCTTCTGCAGGCGCTCAAGCCTGCGCGACGCCGTCTCAATGTCGGCGAGCAGAAGCTCGGTCTCAATGGTTGATATGTCGCGGAGGGGATCGACCGATCCGTCTACATGGGTGATGTTGTCATCCTCAAAGCAGCGCACCACCTCGACGATGGCGGCGCACTCGCGGATGGTGCCCAGGAACTGGTTGCCAAGCCCCTCGCCCTTGCTGGCTCCCTTGACGAGGCCTGCGATGTCGATGAAGTCCACGCTGGCATAAATGGTCTTCTTGGGGTTTGCCTTGACGGTAAGGGCATCGACACGGCTGTCCGGCACGGCAACGGTGGCCTTGTTGGGTTCAATTGTGCAGAAGGGGTAGTTCGCCGCCTGTGCGTTCTGCGCCTTGGTGAGCGCATTAAACAAGGTGGATTTGCCCACATTGGGCAGTCCTACGATACCGATACTCAGAGCCATGGATGATGAGCCTCCCATATTGATTGTTGACGCAAGACTTGTACGCTTCAAGCTATCTTATGACAAGCTGTCTGCCGGGCTGCCGGCACCCGTCTACCTCTCCAGGGGTATGGTCAGAGGCATCTTTTCCCTGCCGGGCCCCTGATGCGGGGCATCCGTCTTGTCCAGCCCCTTTTCGTGCAGCCAGTCCTCAAGATGGTCCGCCACCTGGAGGTTGTTGAGATCCGCAAAGGGGACGTGCGTGTTGCCGTGCATCCCCAGCTCCGGCAGGAAGACGATGCGGGCGTCGCCGCCGTGCCTGTTGACGGCTGCCGCAAACTGCCTGCCGCGCAGGCTGGCGGCACGCCAGACCTCCGAGTTGAAGACGCCGGTCACGTCCTTGGCGATGTTGTCGCCGTAGATGATGACGATGGGCATGCGGGTCAGCTTCTTGAATTCCTCCAAGGGCACTGTCGGTGTGTCCATGGCGGTGACATGCAGCGATCCGCGGGGGATGTCCTCAGGGATCTCGCCTTCAGGGAAGACGTAGTGCCCAGGCTCATAGGCAACCACAGCCTTCACAAGGTCCGGGCGCTCCATGGCTGTCGCCCAGCCGTACATGCCGCTCCTGGAATGGGTCATGAGGATGGCGGGGCCTGTCCTCTCAAGCAGGCAGGCTGCGGTCTTGGCCAGGTACGCCTTGTCCGGCTCAGCCCCCGTGTCCGGGGTCTGCTGCCTGAAAAACTGGTTGACGGATGCGCCGTCCAGGGGCTGCGCCAGGGTTGGGAATGCTTTGGGTGCTGCCGGCGGAACCCAAAGTCCGAAGCGGAAGGCGTCCCAGGCTGCGCTCTCAAGCAGGACAGTGGGGGATGCCGCCTTGCCCTGGGCGGCAAGGGTGCGTCCTGCCCTGCCTCTGCGCGGCTGATCCATGATGTAGACTGCCCAGCCGCGCCTGGTCAGTATTGCCTGGTATCCCTCCCTGCCGTCGGGGGTGGACTCAAAGGTCTTGCCGGACTGCCCTATGCCGTGCCACATGATGACAGGATAGTTTTTTGCCTGCGCCGGTATGTAGTACTGGGCATAGCCGTGATCCCCATGAAAGGTCACGCCGTTTTCCAGCGTCTGCACAGTCCCGCCGAAGAAGAAGCTGCCCATGGTCTTGAGCACGATGTTTTTCTGATCGGCCTTTTGTCCGGCAGATGCTTCCGCCTGCACTATGCAGGGGGCAGAAAAGGCGCCGGCAAAGGTTCCGGAAACTGCACTGAGGAAAAGTCCGAGAAAGAGCCTGGCTGCCGGTGCCAGGGCAGACGTGCGCGGTTTGCTGCCGGTCATATAATCCTCCGTTTCTTCCTTAAGGACGCTGGTCCCTGCGGCTCTTTAAGACCTCTGCAAGCACCTTCCTTGTGACATCGGCATTTTCGCTGCCGATTTCCTCTGCAATGATGTCCGCCGCAGCACTGAGCTGCTCCTTGCTCAGACCTGTGTTCAGGCAGACGGCAAGATGGGATTTTTGCTGCGCAGAGGTGCCGTGCATGGCAGAGAGGGCCGAGATGGTCGCAAGCTCCCTGCTTTGCCAGTCCAGATTGTCGCGGGCAAAGATGTCGCAGAAAAGGTGCTCCTTGAGGAAGGCGTCGATGGTTGGCGCAAAGGTCTGCCAGGGGGCAGGGGGCGTTGAGAGAGGACGCCCTGTGAGCTCTGCACGCGTCCTGGCGCCGGCTTCAGTGCGGTTGAGGTCTGCTGGAAGGGGGGAAGGCTCCCTGCCGGCAGGGTCCTTGATTCCGTCGGCAGCCCTCTTTTCCAGCAGCGCCCTGAAGGCGTTGAGCGCATTGAGGCTGCGGGGAAAGCCGCAGTAGGCGTAGAGCTGGATGAGGACTTCCTTGATCTCGCTGACTGTGAGCCCTGCTTCAAGCCCTTTTGCAAGATTGCCAGTCAGCTTGTCCATGTTGCCGGCAGCAGTCTGGGCGGCGATGGCCGCAATGCCCTTCTGCCGGGCGTCCAGCCCTGAGCTTTCCCCTGCATGGGCTGTGCAGGGGGCAGTGCAGAAAAGCAGGCAGAGCGCCAGCAGGGAGAAGACGCTGCAAAATGATGAGCATTTAAGCATGATGTCCTCCGCTAGTCCCTGTCCTTTCTGGCGGCATTGTACTGCTCGTCGCTGACGCGTCCGCCCCAGGAAGTGCTTTTGCCGTCCTTGATGCCTGTTATGGCAATATGCGTCATGCCCATGGAGGGCGAGGCGCCATGCCAGTGCACAACGTCCGGAGGACAGTAGATTTCGTCCCCGGCGCTGAACTCGACGACTTTGCCGTCCTGTGTTCCTGTCAGCCCCTTTCCGGCAGTGACTATCAGGTGCTGCCCTGCCGGATGGCTGTGCCAGTTGGTCCTGGCGCCAGGCTCAAAGGTGACTGAGGCTGCGGTATAGGGCGTCTCTTTTGAGGCGTTGAACAGGCGGTCCACCCGGACCTGTCCGGTAAAGCGGTCCTCTGCTCCCCTGGCAGAGGCGTAGGTACCCAATGGTGTGACGGTCTGCTGCGCCTCCGCTGCATGGGCAGGGCAGGCTGCGGCAGAAAAGGCTGCAGAGCAAAGCAGCGTGCAAAGCAGTGCGCTGGACAGCTTCATAATCTCCTCCGTGTTGTTGTGACAGAAATGAAGTTTGGGCACAGCGTGCCCTTTGTCCTGTACTTTAAGCGCACTTGTCTTGCAGGAGTATGTCGCCTGTCTATCGTATTCCGTCACGCATCCTGCGTGTTTTGCCTGGTCTGTCGCCGGGGCATCTGCCGCACCGTTTTTGCAGGCTTTAGCGCTGGACGTCCTTTCCTGACTTGCTGTTCTGCTCATCCAGCCTGCGCAGGAGCTCCGCACGCACTTTTTTCAGTTCCGCAATCTTTTGATCCTGCTCTGCCGCCAGATAGGCCATGAAGCTGCGGCAGGTGTCGAGCCTCTCTATCAATTCCAAGATAAACTCGCGGCGGTAGAGGCACATCACCTCCTTGGGAGGGATGGGGGCAAACGGGGCGTTGTCTGCTTCTTTCATTGGGGTTGTTCCTGGCGATTGGTCTGCATAACACCGTCTTGGGCAAACGGGGCGTTGTCTGCTTCTTTCATTGGGGACTTCCTTAAGTGAAAAGGGCTGCATGGACATCAAGGAGGCCTGGCGCCTCATGACTGCCTATAGCAGTGCTCTCCCTTTGAAGCCAGCTAAAAATGCTGCACTGTCCTGCGCCTGCGGCAGGGCGCAAGCCAGTGCCAGGCCAGTGTCCTGCCGCAGTGCCTCCATGAGGGGACATGCCCTGCGGGCAGGAAAAAAGCCTTCACCAGGCGGTGAAGGCTTTTCATCAAGGCTGCAGTATGGTGAGCATCAGACCTGCCTGCTGCCTGCCTTTCCCAGACCTTTCAGACATTGTGCCAGCAGCATGAAGAAGAGGACTGTGCCCAGCGTGTGCAGCAGAAAGGAGGGCGCAGAGTGCTCTTCCAGGCTTTCATCAACAAGGAGCAGGCAGCATGCAAGGGGGCTGTCAAGGAAGGCGCAGCCGCTTAGGGCAGGCAGGATGCAGCATGCGGCAGACCACAGGCTTCCGGTCCTTTCCTTGACCAGCTTCCAGAACCGCTGCCCGTGCAGCCCCATGTGAAAGGAGGCAAGCACAAGGCTCCAGGCTGCCGCCGCCGTGTGCAGGCTGCGCCCCCAGTACGGCTGGGCAAAGGCAATGCCGGGGAAAATCTCCCCTGCCAGGACAAGGGCGCTGGCTGTCAGAACCAGGGCGGCTGCCGAGAGCAGCAGGACGGAGAGGGTGGAAAGCCAGCGCTGCCAGGTCCATCTGCCGCAGAAAAGGGCAAGGTAAAACGACCTGTTGGCAGCAAGGTGGACGATGAGCAGGACAAGGAAGGCCATTCCCGCAGTCCCGTGGCGCATAAGCCCCCGCGTGACAGGGTAGCTCAGCAGATAGAGGAGCAGCAGGAAGAGCGTGATGTCCAGGCAGAGCCTGGCAGCTTTGGCCCTGCTCATTTGAGAAGCCCGGACTTCTTAAGCCATGCGTCGATGTCGTCGTGCAGGCTGCGTCCGCCGGAGTAGTGGAACTCAAAGCCTGCCCCCACAAAGGCCCCGGGGATGGCTTTGGCGACATCGGACACGCTGTCGCCCCAGACTGTGCCGCCGTGGCTGCTGAAGGGCAGGACAAGCTTGCCCGCAAAGTCCTGCGACTCCAAAAACGTCAGGACAGGCATGGGGCAGGTCGCCCACCAGGTCGGGTAGCCCAGCAGCACAACGTCGTACCGCCCCATGTCCTCCACCTTTCCCTGCAGGGCAGGGCGGGCATTGCTGTTTAAGTCCTGCTGGCTTGCCTCATAGATGCTGCCCTTGTAGGGGGACTGCATGCGTATGGGGAACAGATCGGCGTTGAGGCGTCTGGCAATGTACTCTGCGGCGCGCGCCGTGTTGCCAGAGTAGGAGAAGTACGCCACCAGCACCTTGGGGGAGGAGGGCAGGACGGCTTTTTCCGGAGCCTTTGCGGCGATGCTCTGGCCGGCATGCTGTCTAACGCCTGCATTGCGGGCGATGCGGAAGCCTAAGTTCTGGTCCGGGACTTCCGGATTGGCGGCTGAGCGGTACGCCGAGCGCAGGTGCTTGCCAAAGTCGATCCAGCTTCCGCCGCGGTTGACGCGGTACTTTCCGGTCTGCGGTCCTGCGGGGTTGTCCAGAACCTCTCCGTCCCCTGCACCGCTTCCCTGCTCATAGGGCGCATAGTAGTCAAAGACCCACTCTGAGACATTGCCGTGCATGTGGTGTAGCCCAAAGGCGTTGGGGGCAAGGCCTGTCACCTCCATAGTCCTGCCGCGGTAGTGCGACGTTTTGACGGATGGGTCCCTCTCTGTGACATAGTTTTCCTCGATCAGGTAGGGGTAGTCCGCCTCAAAGTTGACTTTGTCGCTGTGCACCCTGTCCCCGACATTGAAGACGGTGGCGGTGCCGGCCCTGCAGGCGTATTCCCACTCGGCCTCGGTCAGCAGGCGGTAGCCGCCGGCATCCCGCTTCCAGGTGACGGCCTCCCCCTCTATGCTGTAGGCAGGCTCAAGCCCCTGCTGGCGGCTTTTGGCATTGCAGTAGCGGATGCAGTCAAGCCAGGCGACATTCTCCACCGGAAGATCCGGTCCTTTGCGGACGCTGGGGTTTGCGCCCATCAATGCCTCATAGTCCTTCTGGGCGACTTCATGCGGGTCAACATAGAAGGGATCGATGCGGACCTTGTGCTGCACCTCGTCTTCTCCGCGCTGGCGCTCAGTGGCGGGGCTGCCCATCAGGAAGGTTCCGCCGGAAAGCAGCTTGAAGCCGTCCTGAGGCTGGGCGCTCCGGGTTGCGGCATCAGCCTGCTGCAAGGGCTCGGGCTGGGCGGCAGGGGCTGCCTTGGGAAGGAGGACAAGGGAAAGCACAATGGCGGCGCCTGCCGCCCAAAGGGGGAGGCGCCGGACTGTGCAGGCGAAGTGTTGCAGATTCATGCGATCAGGCCTCAATGCGTTTTCAAGGGAAGAGTGGTGCACTCAGGGCTTCCAGGCGTTTTGCAGGAGCCCGGGAAGACTATGGGGCAAGTATAGGGCAAAAGTCTTGCCGCACTGCTGCACAAGTCCTGCATACTCTGTCAGAGCCTTGCAAAAGGATGCGCTTTTTGCCGCTGCAGAGGGGCTTCCTGCAACAGTTTGCAACTGGCTGTTTGGCAGGGCGTGTGCTAAAAATGAGGGCGCTGCGCATGGCCTTTTTCATTTATCCACTATTGTGAGGCGGTATGACAAGGACAGTTGTTTTGCTTGTTGAAGACGACAGGGAGATTGCCGAGCTGCTGGAGGAAAACCTGCAGGCATACGGCTTTGCTGCGGTCCGGGCAGAGGACGGGGAAGGGATGTTCAACTGCCTTGCCTCCGAAAAGGTGGACCTCATTCTGCTGGACATCATGCTGCCCGGGGAGGACGGGCTTTCCCTGTGCCGCAGGCTGCGGGCGCCGGGAAGCAAGTATGAGCGCATCCCCATCATCTTCCTGACCGCCCTGGGCGAGATGACGGACAGGGTGGTCGGGCTGGAGCTTGGGGCGGACGACTACCTTGCCAAGCCCTTTGCCATGCGCGAGCTTGTGGCGCGCATCCGCGCCCTCCTGCGCAGGGCTGCCATGCAGGAAGGCCATGCCGGGCAGAACGCTTCTGCTGCCAGCCTGTGGCGCTTTGGGCCGTGGCGCCTCAACGCCGGCGCCAGGCACCTGGTGGATGAAAACGACGTGACTGTTGCCCTGAGCGCCATGGAGTTCAGGCTCCTGATGCTCTTCTTGGAGCATCCCCAGCAGATCCTCACCAGGGAGCGCATCCTGGAGCACATGGCCGACCGCACGGACTCCTATGACCGCAGCATAGACGTGCAGATAAGCCGCCTCAGGGCAAAGCTTAAGGACAGCGGCCGCAGCGCCGCCCTGATACGGACCATGCGCGGCGACGGCTATATGCTGGCAGTGCCGGTGACCAGGGACGGAGGAAAGGCATAATGGGCCATGCAGGCGCAAGGAAGCGCTTTTTCCACCTGCCTGAGACGCTGTTCGGGCAGCTTTTCTGCATCCTCTTTGCCGGGGTAATCCTGCTGCAGGCTGCCAACTTCCACGTGGTCTGCAGCGTGCAGCGGCTCTATGTGCAGCAGGCTGAAAAGAGCAGGGCCGAGCATCTTGTGACCTGCTGGCATCTCTTCAACGGCATGACCAGGGATGAGCGCACCAAGGTCATGGCGGAAATGTCCGAGGCTGGGCGCCCCGCCATGCTGCAGGAAATCGTGGAAATTTTGCCTGACAAGCCCGACTGGCCGGCTGCGGACCGGCTTGCCAGGCAGACGGCCCTTGTCAGGGACAGCTTTGGCGGCAGGGCGGGCGGCACGCCTGAGACTGCAGCAAGGTCCCTGGAGGGCACCGGCCTCTTTCCTGTCTATCTGCCTGTGCTGGAAACCGCCATACGCCTGGATGACGGCAGCTGGCTCAAGGTGACGCAGCCCTTCAACGTGGACGACAGGCAGGTTGTCTGGTCGCAGCGCTTCTTTGTGCTGCTTGGCGCCGTCGTGCTCCTGGCCCTGATGGGCGTGCTTTTGCTGCGCGTCACCCGCCCCATGCGCAGGCTGGGCGCTGCAGCCGACAGCTTCGGGCGGTTCCCTGAACTGTCCGACCCTCTGCCTGAGCAGGGCGTCAGGGAGCTCAAGGAGACAATCCATTCCTTCAACTGCATGCGGGAGCGCATCGTCGGCAGCCTTGCCGAGCGCAGCCGCATGATTGCCGCCATGGCGCATGATCTGCGCACGCCCCTGACCAAGCTGCAGCTGAGGCTGGACAGGGTGGAGCCTGAGGCGCTGCGCAGCAAGCTGCAGGAGACGGTGCAGGAGATAAAGGCCATCATCAGCCAGGGGCTGGAATTTGCCAGAAGCCTCACCACCGAGGAGCCGGCGGCAAGGCTGGATCTTTTCTCCATCCTGCAGAGTCTTGCCGACGATCATGCCGATCTGGGGCACAATGTCTGCCTGAAGAAGGATGCCCAGGCTGCAGGGGAGACGGTCATAGTGGAGGCCAGGCCCCTCTGCCTGGCAAGGTGTCTTGAGAACCTGGTCTCCAATGCCTGCAAGTACGGCAGCGGCGCCGAAATAGGCATGGAGAGGAGAGAGGGCGGCAGGATGGTCGCAGTCACCGTCGCAGACAGAGGCCCTGGGCTGCCGCCTGACATGCTGGAAAAGGTCTTTGAGCCGTACTTCCGCGTGGACAGCTCCCGCAACCGCTCCCTTGGAGGAACCGGGCTGGGCCTGACCATAGCCCGCAACATGGCTGCCCTGAACGGCGGCTCCCTGCATCTGAGGAACAGGGAAGGTGGCGGTCTGGAAGCCTGTCTGCTTCTTCCCTGTGCGGCAGGCTCTTAAGCGGCTGCCGCCTGCCCCCCGCAGGGGCAGGCTAGATGATGGCAAACTCCTGCATCAGCTGCCTGCGGTATTCTGGATCCGCAGCAGCCTTCTTTACATCTTCAATGCGGTTCTGGACAAGCAGCTGATTCAGCAATGAAGCCATGTTGTTAAGGCCTATTGCACGCCCCATTGCACGGCCTATTTCAAAGCCGCGGTTTTGAATCATATCAACTACTTCACACATAGTGCCTGGAACTCCTTTGGGATCAGCAAAACCAGATGCTGCTGTGAAGCTGGCATCCTTCAAGGCAATCGGCAGCAGCTTGTCATCACGGCCTTCCCAGCACTGCATCAGGTGCTCTGCAATACATATGCAGTAGAGCACAGAATGCAAGGGGAGCATCAGTGATGCTCCCCTGTGAACAGGATCTTAGCAGATGTGGAATTCCTTCAAAAGCTTATTGCGGTATTCTTTGTCCTGAGTAACGTGCTTAATATCGTCAATGCGGTTTTGTTCAATCAGCCTTTGCATAAGGGAGAGTATGTTGTCTTCGCCTATTCCAATGCCTTCGCCACGGCCTATTCCAATGCCTTCATTACGGCCTATTTCAATGCCTTCATTACGGCCTATTTCAATACCGCGATTTTGAATCATATTAACTACTTCACACATATTGTCTGGTACTCCTTCGGGATCCGTATAATTAAATATAACTGAAAAGTTGGTATGCCCCAAGGCATCAATCATTTTGATTGTTTCCTTCTTGTGGAGCAATTTGTGATATTTAGGGACGTAGTTTTGGGTTTCCCGCCACTGCACGAAGAAATCTGCTACAGCCTTAAAATCGCTCTTGAAACGATCTACCTGCTCGCTTGTCAAGCTGGGGATGTCAATCAGATTGATTTTATAGTCGTTGAAGAACGGCTTAAGCCTTTCGGAGACTTTAAAGCCGGCACTCAGGGAGAGCGGACCTTTCCACGGCTTTTCGCGGTTGAAGTAGAGCACCAAGGTTATGACGGGGTACCGGCCCTTGTTTCTGTCGATCTGAGCCCTGTATTCGATTCCGTCGTAGCAGATGACGCGGTACGGCATGTCAGGGTCAGGTT
>CAZWGJ010000050.1:1694-12256 GCA_964633375.1 uncultured Desulfovibrio sp. | reverse complement strand
GGCTTATGCCCCGCCTGCCCTGCAAGTTTGAGGCTTGCAGCAGACTGGTGAATTTCCCCCATATCACGCCCTCATGAAGGCAAGACAAAGCCCTGCTGCTTTTGACGCCTTGTCCCCGTGCCCAGGCTGTACGTACCGTCGTACCCGGCATCGTACTTCCCATCGTGCCCAGCATCGGGTCCGCTGCCGGGCTCAGGCTGCATCCCGCGATGAAGAAGGCAGCCTGGACGCATCCCTCATGAAGAGCGCCCTACCATCCCTTTCCCCTGCAGGAGGCACCTTACCTATGGATCAGACAGTTCAGGATCAACCAACTACCATTCAGCAAAACAAGGCAGGGGGATTTCTCCTCGACCAGCTGCGCCCCTATGCGCCTGGCAAGATACAGACGACGTTTGCTGACGACAATTACAGCTCGCCTGCCCTGCACCCGGGCTTCTTGTCCAAGAACTTTCCCTCGCTGATGCTCTACTCGCGCATCTACGTCAAAACAGGCGCCTGGATTCTCTCCAAGACCAACAGGGGCGCCTTTGACGACGCTGCCAAGTGCTATGCCTCCTCCATGGTAGCCGACGCCTGCGAACGCACCGGCATATCCCTCAACATCATGGGCATGGATGTGCTGAAGAACATCGGCGGACCCTGCGTTTTTGTGTCCAACCACATGAGCACCCTGGAAACCTTCCTGCTGCCCTGCATCCTCTGGCCGCACCTGCCCATCACCTTTGTGGTCAAGACGGACCTGGTCCATATGCCCCTTTTCGGCGCCTGCATGCGCGCCTACGATCCTGTGACTGTCGAACGCACCAATCCCAGGGAGGATCTGGCAACCATCCTGCACGACGGCTGCGAACGTCTTGGCAGGGGCATCTCCGTCATCGTCTTCCCGCAGTCCACCCGCAGCCTGCACTTTGATCCGCACAAGTTCAACAGCATAGGCGTCAAGCTTGCCCGCAAGGCAAACGTTCCGGTGGTGCCCGTTGCCGTCAAGACGGATGCCTGGGGACAGGGCGAGAAGTTCAAGGAGTTTGGCCCCATCCGTCCTGAAAAGGATGTGATGATACGCTTCTTCCCGCCCATCGACATCCAGGGCAGCGGCAAGGAAGAGCAGGAGGACATCATGAACGTCCTCGGGAGCCACGTAGCCTACTGGGAAAAGAGGCAGGAAGCCAAGGACGAAGGCAGACCTGTTCCTCCGGTCCTGGGAGAGGAGTGCATCCTCCCCGAGACCTCCCGCTAGAGGGCATGCAGCGGGGTCAATGTTAGTTGTCGGGCGCTGCCTGTTCCAGGGCAGCGTCCTTTTTTTGCTTCATGCAAATGCGGGAGGCATCCTCTGCCTTCCTGTTCCTGCCGCGGCAAAAAGATCCTTGCAGCAGGATGAGCCGCCCTGTCCTGCCTGCCGGCTGGCTGGCAGGCCTCAGGCAGCGTGCGCCCTACTTGCGCTTGTTCTCATCAAGCCAGCCCTGCTGCCAGTCCATAAGCCTGGCAGCAGCGATAAATGCACCGGACCTGACGGGCACGCCGTGCTCATCAGTCTCTTCCTTCAGCAGCAAGGACAAGCCCTGTGCCTGAATGGCGTATTTGCGCTCCTCGCCCTCCGGCGTGTCAGGCGCCGCAGGAGCCGGAACCTCCACCCAGAAGGAGGCGCCTGCCCGCAGCTTCTGCGGATCGTCAAGGCAGTCCTCCCTGCCCGCAGCCTTGAGGTAGTCATGGACGAGGCTGCTCAGAAGAGCCTGCGCCTCTTCCCTGGGCAGCGCCAGCTCCTCGGGGAAGTCCAGGCTCTCAGGTGCTGTCACCTGCCAGTTTTCAAAGCGTCCCCACTCCGAGCGGGGCTTGCTCTTCTTGATCTCCTCCCAGTCCGGCGGAGCCTGGCAGACGATGGTGGTCTGCCTGTGGTTCTCAGTGACAGCCGAAAACATGGCTCTGACCTTAAGAAGCGGCGTCATAAGAGCCTCAGGCACAAACTTCAGGGCAGGACCGCTGGTGCGCACTGCCTCATAGCAGATGGAAGGCGTCTTAAGGGCGTCAGGCACGTATTCCAGGGCTATGCCGTTCACACGCATGGCAAGGCGGCAGACCGCCTCGTCAAGCAAAGCATCCGGCACATACTGCAGGGCGGAGCTGGACTGCTGCAGGGCTATCGTACAGAGCTCGATGGTCCGCTCAACATCGGGAGCAAACTGCAGGGCCAGACCGTTGTTGCGGCAGGCCAGGCGGCAGACCGACCCTGAGCGCAGCTCAACGGGCACATACTGCAGGGCAAGCCCCTCAGTCCTGAGTGCCCGCTGGCAGTAGTACATGTCCCTGTCCTTCTCGGGGATGAACTGCAGGGCATACCCATTCTGGCGCAGCGCCTGTGTACAAATCTCCTTGTCACGCTCCTCAAGGGGGATGCGCTCAAGCTTCATGCCGTCAAGGGCCAGGGACTTCAGGCGCTTGTCCTTCTGCTCCTGTGCCTTTTTCTCCTCCTCGCTGACCGCCTCGCCCTGGCTGAAGAAGTCAGGATACGCCATGGCCTGAACGCCAGTCTTCTTTACCATCAAAAGCCTCCGACATGCCTGTACACAGATGCCGCCGCGGCATCCGGCCAAAAGGCAGCGCCCGCAAGGCACGCCTCCTGCCATGCATCATTTTGCCACGAACAGGACAATGTCTCAAGACATCAAGAGGCTTCACTTGAACTTCACAAGGACGTCATCGGGGCTTCATGAGGACTTCCCCCTGCACTTCACAGGAGCGGCACCCCGGCAGCAGCCCTCAAGGCGGCACTTCCCTGAAACTGGCTTTAACAGCCGTCCTGACAGGAGAGGGCAGCTTTTCGTTAGATCATGAGCAAATTTTTCTGAAAAAAATTTTTATCACGTAAAAGCAAGGTGTTATCTATGCTGCCCAGTGATTTTGCTGGACAGCTAATTTTAGTTGACAACGCTTAAGATGAATGTATTGCAAGACTTTTTTATCCGGCCCTGAAAAGCGGGAAAAAGGCAGCCGTGTTGACAGACCCAAATTTTATGGTATCCTGTTTTCATCAATGAGCGAGTTGAAACAGCTTTTACTATTTCAGCAGCTCATTGCATCTACCATACGCAATCAATGCAATAAGGTGTCTTCTCCCTGTCTATTTCTGCAAAATTAAGGATAAGAGTACATGCAGACAGAGCAAGATACATGGATTTGTATCTTGCAGTAACCGTATATCAGGGAAAAGCATCACAAACTAAAGAATATAGGATATGACTATGCTGATGGATTCCAAGGCCCAGGCGACCGCCTGCGGTACACAGGCAAAACAGATTGGCGCCGGCGTCAAATTTGAGCGTATCAGACGCATTACCGGCTATCTTGTAGGCACCCTCGACCGCTTCAACAATGCCAAACGCGCTGAGGAGCACGACAGGGTCAAGCACGCAGCAGTCTAACAAAAAGGCAGAGCAGCCGCCCTTCCCTGGCAGGCACTGCACCAAGGCTTTGCCTTGAAGCAGCCCAGCCAAGAAGGCAGGCAGACTCAAGAGATTTTATGCCGCACGGGGTTCCCCGTGCGGCTTTTTTGATCCCTCCGCAGCCTTCCGCCCCGGGGCTCAGGCCTGCATCTTAAGATTGCCTAACTGCGGAAACTCCTTGTATGATTGCCGCCGGCAGCCGTGATGCCTTTTGCTGCATCCGCCCCTGCCCTGCCTCTTCATCCAGCCATCCAGGAGTCTGCTCCATGCCGATAAAACACTCCTTCCGCCCTTCTTCCTGCCCTGCTTCATGGCAGCTTCTTCTGCTTGCCCTCTGCGCCTTCCTCTGCAGCACAGCGGCTTTTGCTGCGCAGGCAGCACCGGCTGACGGCAGCCTGCCTGAGCCTGCCGCACCATATCTTGCCAGCATCACCAGCAATGGGGCTTCACTGCTTGTTCAGCAGGAAGTCCCTGTCCGGCACGCCGGGGCAGAGGCGTCTGTCTGCCTCCTGCTCCCCAAGGACGCCTCCAGCATGCACTTCAGCGTATCCGACGCCATCATCGCGGACAGAAGCATCAAGAAGGTCTCCCTGCCCGGCTGCGGCAGCACCTCCGCACTCTATGCTTCCCTGGCTGCAAGGAAGAAGAGCCTTGCCGGCGAGATCCTCTGGCTTCAGACAAAGGTTGCCCAGGCTGAAGGCAGCAGCGCTGCCAGCCTGAACGACGACATGAGGGCAGCCTGCACAAGGCTTGTCGAAGCCAAGGCTGAGCTGGAAGAGGTCGGCAAAAGCCTGGCCGCCCTTCCAGAGCCTGTACGGGACTGGCAGCTGGTGACCATCAGGCTGCTGAAGGCTGAGAGCGCCAAGTCCGTCCAGGTCCGCTACGGCTACACTCTGGCCGGATGCACCTGGAAGCCAGCCTACACGGTCAGCTGCTCCCCCTCAGCCAAGAAGCCCATCAACATCCGCCTGGAAGCCAATATAACCCAGCCTTCAGGCCTGGACTGGAAGGACACCAGAATAGAGCTTGTCAGCGGCAGCGTCGGCTCAAGCACGCTGCCTGACGTGCCCAAATGGCTCATAGGCTCAGACAGGGACATGGCGCCGGAAGCAGCCCCGCTCCTCGCCAGAATGGCAGCCCCTGCCAGCCTGAACAGATCTTCAGACAGGGAGGACCAGGAAGCTCTTCCCCCGGCCGGATCCTCAGCCGCCTCAGCCCTGGACACCAGCAAAAGCTATATTGTCTGGAAGCCGGTGCTGAAGGGCCTTGCCCAGGGCAGCAGCCGCGTCCTTCTGGCCGAGGCGGAATGGCAGGAAAAGCTCGTCTGGACTGCCCGCCCCCTCAACAACGATGCCAGGGTCTTCATCTGCGCCGAGCATGCCCTCTCTGCAGCCGAGGCTGTCTGGCCCGCCGGCCCCATGCAGATGGATGTGGACGGCATCTCTGCCGGATCAAGCTACTTCAGACCGCGCGCAGGCAAGGTGCTCCTCTCCTTTGGCAACGATCCCCGCGTCCAGCTCACTGCCGAGACCGAGCCCCGCAAAAGCGGGCAGCAGGGCTTCATAGGCAAAAAGCAGGTCTGGGAATGGGCATGGAACTACACAGTCAAGAACAACAGGGAGGAGGAAATCGCCGTCCGGGTGGAGCGCCCCCTGCCCTGCAGCACGGATGAGGAGATAGAGGCAAGCTTCACCAGCACTCCCAAGGCGGCTGAGGACAAGAAGGAGAAAAAGCTTGTCTGGAACCTCACCGTTGCTGCCGGCTCCTCTGCGTCCATCAAGCATGAAGTCAAGGTCACAGCCCCCAAGGACAAGCCTGTAAACCCTGTCGAGCCCTGATCGGTCCCTTGCCGCACTTCTTCGCACCCTTTGCCGCAAAAGCCGCAAAAAAGAATCTCCCGCTCTCCTGCCTGCCTCATAGACAGGACATAAGCCCGGGAGATTCTTCTTTTGCAGGGAGGACTGTCCGCTGCAGGGGCAGTCTCCAGTCCGTCCCCTAATACATTGTGTGCGTTATGCGGAAGACGCGCTCGCCCTTGGCAGCAAGGGAGCGTCCGTCTTCCTGGTCGGCTATTTCCTCAAAGCTCTGCACGCTCCAGCCAGGAAGCTTCTGCACCAGGGGGACAAGCTTCATAAGGCGCTCTGCCGCAGCCTTCTTCTCTTCTTCACTCACCTGCTCCTGCCAGGAGCCGTCAAGCAGGGCCAGCAGACTGCCCAAAGCAAATTCATCGTCTGCCTCATCGCCGCTCTCATCGACCGGCAGAAGCTCGCTCAGCGAGAGCACCAGAGGCAGGAGCCCCTCTGTCCAGGCAAAGTCCTCTTCCAGCACGTCTGCTGTCTCCTCAAGGAAGAACTGGGCGTCAAAGCCCAGCAGGGCGTAGCAGGCCAGCGGGTTGAAGCGGCAGAAGAGGCTGCCGTCCTCATTCAGCTTGGCCTTTGCCATGATTGGGGAGGAATACGTCTCCCCGTTCAGGGTGAAGGAGACAGTTGATGCGGTCAGGAAGGCCAGGATGCGGCGCTGCTCAGCCCTGTCCAGACCGCAGGCATCCAGGCTGCCTGACCATGAATCATCTATGGTCAGGGCAAAGCAGCCGCCAGGCCACTGCCTTGGGTCTTCCATTTCATGCAGGGCAGGCAGGGATCCTGTCAAAGAGAGCAGCAGCGCCAGCTCCCTGCTGCCGGGCTTTCCTGGAAAGGAAAAGTGCCAGGAAAGCTCAAGGCGCTCCCCCTCTTCCTCAAAGCACTCCCTGCCGGAAGTGATCTCACGCCCCATAAAAAAGACCTCGGCCGGGAACGATGAAAGGTCCCTCCCGGCGCGCCTGCCAAGATAGAGGGAGACGACGTCAAGCCCGTCGGCACCGGACAGAGTCCCCGAGTCGGTTCCAGGCTCAAAAGCCTGGCATAGAAAGCCCTTTTCCCTGTACAGCTCAATCATGACGCACTCCCCCGTATAAAATGATGAGGTCCACAGGGAGCCCTGCAGGCAGGGTGCCTTATGAACCTCACAGACATTGCCGTCTACTCTGTCAAATGCCTGCACAGCACCCGGCATGGTGCCATGCAGGCTTGATTCAGCCTTGTTTTAAGGCCTGCTGCAGCTTCGCTACATCAGGTCCTGGCCGGTGCACAGGATGCAGCCCTGGCAGCCGATAAGGTCTTCTGGCAGGGGGTACTGCTGGTAAATCTTGTTGACCCTGGCATCAAAGATCTCAGGCGTCCAGTAGCGGCTGTAGCTTGAGTAGTAGTGCTTGTCCACGGTCAGGCACAGCTTCTTGGAGAGCGGATGGGAGAAGGTCAGGGTGCGGACGACCTGGATAAGCCCGGTCTCGCAGGAGACGAGGACCACGCGCACAGGCAGCCTCTCGCCAGGGTGCATAAACGGCGGGCGGATGCGCTCGCTCTCAGGCAGCTGCATGGAGGAAAACACCGTGTCCGACCAGTGGCAGCCGTCAAAGCGGTACAGGAAGTACAGGTCCTTGTCGTCTGAATACCACACGCCGAACGAAACCTTGCCGTTGCTCACGCGCCAGATGTCTTCCTTGTCAATGTTGTCCCAGAAGACGGTCAGCTCGCAGTGCCTGCCACGCATCATGAAAAAGCTGCCGGGAGCCCATGATGTCTTGCCTTCCCTGTAGGGTGTTCCAACCAGATAATCCTCGTGCACGTTCTTGTCTCCTCATTCCTATGCAGTCAGCCCCAAAAATCCAGGCAGCCGGACACAGCCTGCTGCAGATGCCCTGCATCCGCACTGCACTGCCTGCCTGAAGCCTGAATCCAGGACTGGTCAATTGTTCTGCAATACGCTTTTCACCTGTGCATAAGCACGCCGCACCCCCTGCCGGCCTTCATTTCTCAGGCCAGCCTGGAAGCGGATGCCGCCAAAACCTTTGCGGCACGCCCAAAAGCCTCTGCCAGGCAGATGATTCCATGACAAAACAGCCATCCAGGCTGCCCTGCCGTCCACCGTCCGGCACAACACAATGTCTGCCGGTTCTTCCTTGATGCTTCTTTTCCTTTGGCAGTCTTTGCGAAGGGAAAATGTGGTACAAAAAAGCCTGTTATCCAAAGCACTGCTGCTTCAGCCGCGCCTTTCTGCCCTGCATCCTTCTCCGCAGCTGGTGTTCTTCGCTTCCCTGTGCGCCGCACTGCATGCAAAACTGATCTCTCTTTCAGCAGCCACGGCACCAGGAAACTCTCTCAAAAAAGCCCCAGCCGCACATTTGCTGTCCATTCACCGCCCATGTTCCATGAGCATGAAAGACTGCCGCATTCTTAGTCCTTTTCACCTGGCGTACCCTTCCGCCAGTTCCATGTACTTCAAAGAAACGACAAAAGCTCCTACGCAGGCAGAAGCTCCTCATTGAGCATATCAATCAGCTCCTTGCCGACCTTGAAGAAAGGCAGGCGCTTGGGCGGAATGCTGATGGTATCCCCTGTATTGGGATTGCGGCCGCAATACCCCTCATACTCCTTGATCTGCCAGGAACACAGCCCTCTGATTTCCACGCGGGAACCGTTGACCAGCTCGTCCGCTATGGAATTGAAGAAGATGTCCACAACCGTGATGGCTTCATCTGCAGAGAGATTACATTCCTTAGCCAGCCTGGCGCAGAGTTCACTTCTGTTCATACACAATCCCTTGTCGCATCATAACTAAGTGAAATAACGGCATGGCAGACAGTAAAGCCATGTCTGCCCTATTTCACTAGCATACTTCATTTCTTCTTGCAGTGCAAGGACTTGACGCAGCAACGCAGCATTGCAGCAAGAGGCTGCGGCCTGCCGCTGAGGAAGCCGGCACGATCGCACGGTGAAGGGATCAAAAAAAGCCCCGCGTATTGAACGCAGAGCTCACACTTATGCAGGACGGACCGCCAGGCTGCAAGCCCAGTCCTTGTCTCCGTCCTATTTTGCTTTCTCAATGCAGCCGGCATTCTGCTCAATGATGCGCACCACAGCTGCTGTCTGGCGTCCTGTCGCCGTATCAACGGTCAGGTTGTGCTCAATGGTCGCAATGCCCTTGATGACCGTGGAATGGCGCTTGTTCACCCTGGCGCCAATCTCCATCAGCGTCATGGTGGTGTACTTGCGCGCCAGGTAGAAGAGGACGTTGCGCGCCTCCACGTAGTGGCGGCGGCGCAGGCAGGAGCAGAGCTGCTGCTCGGTTATGCTGTACTCGCGGCTGACGCAGTTGATCAGACCGTCGATGGTAAACTTGCGGCTGTCCTTCTTGGGGGTTGCAAACTGGCCCAGCACTTCCATGGCCAGTTCAGGCGTAATGCCGGTCTCAAGGACGCGCCCCTTTAAGATAAGCGTCTGCAGGCAGGACTCAAGCTGCCGCACGTCGCCCTCTATGCCGTCGGCCAAAGCGGCTACGACTTCTTCAGGCAGCACGACATTCTGCGCAGCTGCCTTGCGGCGCAGGATCTCGCAGCGCATGCTGTAGTCCGGATCGTCCATGCTGGTCTGGACGCCGGAGCTGACAAGGCTGACAAGCTGGGAGTCCAGCTTCTTTAATTCCTTGGGTGTGAAGCGGCTTGAAAAGACGACGCGGCTGCCGCGGTCCTTCAGGTGCTTGACCAGGCTCAGCAGGACCTCCTGCGTCTTGGTCTTGCCGCCCAGAGCCTGGATGTCATCGACAAGCAGGAAGTCCAGGGCGCGCACGCGCCCCATAAAGTCGTCCAAAGTGTCGTTGACAAGGCCCATGCGGAAGCGGGCGTAGAACTCATCGCCTGTCAGGTAGGCGACCCTGGCGTTGCTGCCCCTGTCTTCAAGTATCTGCCGCACTGCGGACTGCACGATGTGCGTTTTGCCAAGCCCAGGGTCGGAGCTCATGAAGAGCGTTTCCACAAAGCTCTGCGGGCGGCACATGTCCATGGCTGCCGTCATGGCCATGGCATTGCTGGGACCTGTCACAAAATCATCAAAGGTGTAGCGCCACTGCTTGCGGATCAGGTTGTCGCCGGAAAGCGTCAGCCCCTGGGTGAGCGGCATGGTCTTGATAAGCGTCGGCTCAACCATGCGGGGCTGCGCCCTTCTGCTGCCGCCCTCGTCAGACACAGTCTGCGTCATAAAGCCGACCGGAACAGAGGGTGTGACCGCAGCAGCTCCTGCTGCAGCCTGCCTCCTGCCGCGGGACTGTGCGCCTGCAGCATTCTCCGCCCCCGGCAGCTGTCCCTGCACAGCCTGCGCCTGGGCAGCCACAGGCTGCGCAGGCTTCTTCTGCCTGGCAGCCCTTTGCTGGACCGGCTTCTGCTGGGGTTCCTTCTGCACAGGCATGCTGCCTTCAGGAAGCAGGTTGAGGCTCTGCTCTCCCTTCGCCCCCGGCTGCTTTCTGCCCTGCGAAGAAACGCCGCTGCTGGCAACCTTCAGCACCACTTCGTCAGGTCTGCAGTTCATCTGCTCTGCTGCGGCGCCCTGGATGAGGGAGCCAAACTTCTTCTGCAGGCGGCGCGCCATATACTCGCTTCCCTGTACAGACAAAGAGAGTGTCCTGCCGCTGATCTCTCCTGAGACAGGGGCAAACCACACCTTGAAGTCCATAGCTCCTACGGAGGCGGATAAATTGGTGAGTATATGGTTCCAGCAATCGGTCATAGGTTAGCTATATATCTTCTTTTATCCAGGGGGCAAGAACAAAAAAAATTTCTTTGGAGACGCATTTCAGCTTGACAAAACAGAACTTGCGGCAATGACCTCACTTATTAGGAATGGCTGGCTGAAGAGGCTGCTTTCAGGCGGCTGAAAAAGCCGCCGGCAGCCTTTGCAGAGAGGCAGCGGGCAGCCCCGTGCAGGCCTTCATAAAGCCAAAAAAAACGGACACCATCCCTGGACGCATCCGGTTCAGGCATCCTGTCTGCTGCCCTGCCGCCCTCTCCTTCCTTAAAGGAAGGGAAGGCAGCCTTCCACGGACGGAAGCCCTGGACTGAAGCACACTACTGGACCTCATGCAGACCCTCCATGCGGGAAGACGGCAAAAGCACAATGCGGAAACTGTGAATAGTCTTTTTTGCCCCGCTCGTAAAGGCTTGTTTCGGCTATTTTGCGGCAACCATTGGGGAAAGCGGAAGTATTTTTTTTGGTCTCTGGCGCAGCTGCTCCAGAAAGGGCATCTGCCCTTCAC
>CAZWGJ010000050.1:0-1594 GCA_964633375.1 uncultured Desulfovibrio sp. | reverse complement strand
TGAGCAGGGGCTATGCAGAAGCACCTTTCCTCTTCCCGCCCCTGAGTGCACAGCTGGATTTGCAGACAGCCATGCCCCAGAGGGAGACGGCCTCATAGTGCTCAGCCTTCAGCGCCTCGACATACCGGCTGCTTTCTGCCAGGCGCAGGGCTTCCTTAGCCGCCTTGGACAGCCCCTTGAGGCTTTCGACCCGCCTGACCTCGATTACAGCAGCCCTCGCTCTCTTCTTGTCGCGGAGCACAACAGCGGGTCTCCCCAGCCCAAGCTTCCCGCCAGCGCAAAGATCCCAGTCTCTGCAGGAGAAGAGCCCGGCAAGAAACGCCTGATAGTAGTCTTCACGGACCTTGTACAGACTGATGGTCTTCAGCAGATGCCATTCCAGAAGTTCCGTCAGCCTCTCCTTGTCGCCTGCCCAGAACTTGTCGAACAGCTCGGTCCTGTCTGCCTTCTGCATCGTTTCCTTAAACCAGCTTAGGACGGCATCGGCAAAAAGCTCCAAAACCTCCCTGTTGGGGACGGCAAGGACGGAAACTCTATCGAACGGATAGAGCTTCCAGTTGTCTGCCTGCTCCTGGCTGGTCTGGGTGAGATACCCGGCATAGTACAGGTACGACCACATGTGTTCTGAATACTCGTACACAGCATCGTAGCTGACCATCTCTTCAAGCCGGGCTCCCTGGTGCTCTCCTGCCAGCAGATCTTCAATGCAGCGGTCAATGTTCCACTTCTTGCGCCCGATAAAGCTGCGCAAGGTCTCAACGCAGCCGAAGTCTTTCCGGTACGGCTTTGGCATTGCTTTGGGATCGTGCTGCAAATCGTCGACGTACTGCAGAACGCTTTGCGGGCAGTAGAGCTCCACATCGTCAGCGGCGCAGTACCCGCCGTACCACTCCCTGACGACGTCCTTCTTCTCAGGGAATCCGGCAGCCTCCAGCAGGTCCTCGACCTCCTTGGACGTGAAGCCGAACTTGTCGGCATAGTCAAAATCAGAGAGATCCGCATAGGTGAAGTTGCAGCCGGAAAAGATGGTTCCGCTGTTTATCTTGAGGCAGCCGACCACAATGCCGAATTCCAGGTACCGATTGTCCTTTAGCGTGCAGCCCAGCATGCTGCGGACAAAGTCAATCATTTCAGGATAATAGCCGTTTTTCTGCGCCGCTGCCAAAGGGACGTCGTACTCGTCAATGAGCACAATGGCAGCTTTCCCGTAGTGCCTCTTAAGCATTCGGCAAAGCCTGTACAGGGAGAAGGAAAGGTCTGCCCTGCCGCCCTTCCCCGCCCTGAGTTCCTCAAACTTCATTTTGTCAGAGCTGCGAAGGGACTCACTGTCTGCCAAAAAGCTGAAGGAGGCATACAGCTCGCCCACACGCTTCCTGACCTGCTCAAGAGCCTCTTCATACGTAGGGCCGACAACGCCCCTGAATGAGAACAGCACCGTGGGCTGCTGGTTCATCCACTTGTCGCACAGCTCCTTGTTCTTCGAGACTGCGAGCCCGTCAAAGAGCGCCCTGCTGTCGCGTCTGATGTCAAAGAACTCAGACAGCATGTCCAGCATCAGCGTCCTGCCGAACTTGGGCGGCCTGGCAATGAGGGA
>CAZWGJ010000049.1:0-12583 GCA_964633375.1 uncultured Desulfovibrio sp. | reverse complement strand
AAGGGTCCATGACGAGCTGGTCAAGAAGCACTTCGGCGTCACGCCCACGGCGTTCCGCAACACCGAGCTCATCTACAACAACGACATAGCCCGCATGGCCGAGGAAATGGGCTACCGCGCCATCCTCACAGAAGGCGCAGACCAGGTCATCGACTGGCGCAGCCCCAACTTCTGCTACCAGCCAAGCTCCTGCCGCCGCATCCGCCTGCTTCTGAAGAACTACCGCCTCTCCGACGACATAGCCTTCCGCTTCTCCAACAAGGCCTGGGAAGAGTACCCGCTCAATGCAGAAAAGTACGCCTCCTGGCTCTTCAGCCTCAACGGACAGGGGGAGACCATCAACCTCTTCATGGACTATGAGACCTTCGGCGAGCACCAGTGGGCGGAAACAGGCATCTTCCAGTTCATGGAGGCGCTGCCGGGGCTGGTCCTTTCCAACCCGAACTTCTCCTTTGCCACGCCCACGGAGGTGGCAGAGGCCTGCTCGCCCATGGCCAGGCTGGACATCCCCAACTACATTTCCTGGGCTGACGCCGAGCGCGACCTGTCCGCCTGGAGGGGCAACGACCTCCAGGACGACGCCCTGGGCGCCGTGGCAGCCCTGGAGCAGAACGTCAAGAAGACAAAGGATCCCGATCTGCTGCGCGTCTGGCGGCGCATGACCACCTCGGACCACTTCTACTATATGTGCACCAAGTTCTTCTCGGACGGCGACGTGCACAAGTACTTCTCCCCCTATGAGACCCCCTATGACGCCTACATCTTCTATATGAACGCCCTGGCCGACCTTGAGCTCACGGTCAAGCACAGGCTGGAGGAAATGGGCCTCAAGCCTGAGGCTGCGGCAAAGCCTGCGCAGAGCGACGCCGAAAAGGCAGCCATTGCCTTCAGCGAGGACATTGCCGCCCCCAAGGCCAAGGACAAGGAGGAGGAAACGCCCGTCATCCGCCTGTAAGCCGACCTTTTGCCGGTGCCTGCAGCGTCCCTCTTTTTCCATCAAATACTGCCCCTGGGCAGCCGTCTGCCCAGGGATGCACAACGTGCCTTTTCTACTTGCGCCTCTTGACCAGCTGATTGAGAGGCTTCTTTTTGCTGAATGCCAGTCAGGATCCCCCTGCTGGATGACTCCCAAACAGAACAATCCGGCAGGAGCCGCTAGGAGCATCAATGGACTACGGAAACATCACACTTTTTGAGACCGCCTGGGAGGTCTGCAACAAGGTCGGCGGCATCTATACCGTCGTCAGCAGCAAGGTGCTGCAGGCTATAGAGAATTTTGGTGAAAACTACTGGCTGCTGGGTCCTGACTTCGGCAACAACGCCGACTTTGAAGAAGACACCGGCCCCACCTTCGAGCCTATACGCACCACCTTGAAGCAGCACAATCTGCACTGCCGCATAGGCCACTGGCTCGTCCCCGGCAATCCCAAGGTCATCCTGGTGGACTTCAACAACTTCTGCAACCAGAACCAGCTCCTCTACGACTACTGGAAGAACTACAACGTGGACTCCATGTCCGGCGGCTGGGACTACGTCGAACCCGTCATGTTCGCCACAGCCTGCGGAGAGGTCATCAAGACCGTCTACCAGCACTTTGTGGAGCCTGTCGGCATGCCGGCTGTCGCCCACTTCCATGAATGGATGTGCGGCGCAGGCATCCTGCACCTGAAGCGCTTCTGCCCCACCATAGGCACGGTCTTCACCACCCATGCCACCATGCTGGGGCGCTCCATGTGCGGCAACGGGCGCCCGCTCTTCAGCACCGACATGGACAGCAGCTTCAACCCCCGCCAGGAA
This sequence comes from uncultured Desulfovibrio sp., assembly GCA_964633375.1. Lineage (GTDB taxonomy): Bacteria > Desulfobacterota > Desulfovibrionia > Desulfovibrionales > Desulfovibrionaceae > Desulfovibrio. The sequence continues at coordinate 10,786 of CAZWGJ010000049.1, read as the reverse complement.
GCAGACAGGCTGAACATCACCGCCAAGCACAGCATGGAGCTGACCTCCGCCAGGGAGGCCGACTGCTTCACCACAGTCAGCGAGCTCACCGGCACTGAGGCCGCCACCCTGCTCGGCAAGGCTCCCGACGTCGTGACCCCCAACGGCCTTGATCTGCGCCTCATCCCCAACTACAGCGAGGCACGCCTGAAGCCTGCCCTGATGCGCAAGATCATTCTTGAGCGCGCCTCGACGCTCCTGCGCAGGAAGCTGCCCGAAAACACCTGCATCGTGCTGACCTCAGGGCGCTATGAATTTGTCAACAAGGGCATAGACGTCTTCCTGGAGGCGCTGGCGCGCGTCAATGGCAACGGCAAGACGGACATGCCGCACATTTTGGCTGTCTGCGCCGTCATGGGCGGCCACTACGGCGTCAACAACGACGCTGTCGGCGGCGATGAAAAAGTCCATCCCTCAGACTCGGAATACTGGATCACCTCGCATCTGGTCCACAATCCGGAAAACGACCCCATCCTCTGCAGCTGCAAGCGCTTAGGGCTCACCAACGCCCCTGACAACCGCGTCTCGGTCATCTTTGATCCGGCGCTCCTCAACGGCGACGACGGCTTCCTCAACCTGACCTATGAGGATCTGCTCACCGGCTGCGACCTGGGCGTCTTCCCCTCCTGGTATGAGCCCTGGGGCTATACGCCGGAGGAAAGCGCAGCCTACAGCGTGCCCGCCGTCACCACTGATCTGGCAGGCTTCGGCCTCTGGGTGCGCGCCAACTGCCGCGGCAGCAAAAAGAAGACCGGCGTCACCATCCTCTCCAGGCGCCAGCAGACCACTGAGGAAGTGGCCAAGGCGCTGCAGAAGGAAATAGAGGGCTACGCCCTGCTCTCCGACGAGGACAGGATGAAGCTGCGCGAGGCCGCCAGGGAAACCGCAGGCAAATGCGACTGGTCCTTGCTCTTCAGCCACTACCTCAAGGCCTACAACATGGCTGTTTCCAAGGCTATGGAGGCGGGGCTGGAAATCAAGGAAGGGACAAGCGACCTCAACACCTCCTTCTTTGCAGCCGTCTCCTTCAGCAAGCCGAACCTGCACACCTTCACCTCGCACGCCTCCCTGCCCAAGCCCATAGCCAGGCTGCGCGAGCTGGCCACCAACCTCTGGTGGTCCTGGAACCCCAAGTGCTGGGCGCTCTTCTCCTCGCTTGCGCCCGACGTCTGGGAAGCAGGCAGCCACAATCCCATCAAGTGCCTGGAAAACGCCGGCGCCGACGATCTAAAGACGGCATCCACGGATCCTGCCTACATGTCCCTCTATGACGGCGTCATGGAGACCTTCGACAAGTACATGGCCAGGAAGAAGGAGCCCCAGGGCCAGATCACAATCGAGAATCCGGTGGCGTACTTCTCCACTGAATACGGCCTGCACGAGTCCTTCCCCATCTACTCCGGCGGCCTCGGCATCCTTTCAGGCGACCATCTGAAAAGCGCCTCCGACCTGAACATTCCCCTGGTGGCAGTGGGCCTCTTCTACCGCTACGGCTACTTCAACCAGAGCATAGACAAGGACGGACGCCAGGTTGCCAACTATGAGGTGAACGAGCCCATAGACCTGCCCCTGGAGGAAGTGCGGACGCCGGCTGGCGATCCCCTGGAAATCCACGTCCAGCTGGGCGACAGGCGCCTATTCGCCAAGGTGTGGCGCGTAAAGGTCGGCACCATCAGCCTCTATCTTCTGGACTCCGACGTGCCCAAGAACTCCGCCGAGGACCGCAGGGTCACAGACCACCTCTATGTCGGCGACAGGGACTTCCGCATCCGCCAGGAAATCCTCCTGGGCGTGGGCGGCATCTCCCTCCTCACCAAGCTTGGCATAACGCCTTCCGTCTACCATATGAACGAAGGGCACTCCGCCTTCCTCATCCTGCGCCTCATCAGCGACAGCATGAAGAACGCCAAGCTGAGCTTTGACGAAGCCAGGGAAATCGTGCGCCACAAGTGCATCTTCACCACGCACACCCCTGTGGACGCCGGCAACGAGCGCTTCAGCTGCGATCTCATGAGCCGCTACTTCGCCCGCTATGCCACGACGTTCGGCATGAGCATGGACGACTTCCTGGCCCTGGGACAGGGCGAGCGCGGCAGGGGATCCGCCTTTGAGATGACCATCCTTGCCCTGCGCAACTCCTGCCACGCCAACGGCGTCAGCCGCCTGCACGGCGACGTCTCCCGCCACATGTGGAACAACCTGTGGCCGGGCGTGCCGGTGGCGGAAGTCCCCATCGGGCATGTGACCAACGGCGTGCACATGCACTCCTACGTCAGCCAGGAGATGCGCGACCTCCTAAACCGCGTCATGGGCGAAAACTGGCCGAACCTGGACGCCTCGGATCCCGGCTGGGCAAAATTTGACGCCATTCCCGACAGGATACTGTGGCGCCCCCGCCAGCAGCAGAAGGCCACCCTTTTGGAGTACATAGCAAAGACCACGCCTGCCCTCTTCCGCAAGCTCGGCGTTGACAGGCAGAGCATCAGGGAGGCTTTGGACAACTTGAGCGAGGATGCGCTGCTTATCGGCTTTGCCAGGCGCTTTGCCCCCTACAAGCGCGCCAACCTGCTCTTTGCGGATCTGGAACACCTGGAGCGCCTGCTGAAGGACACCAAGCACCCCATCATCCTGCTCTTTGCCGGCAAGGCCCATCCTGCAGACTCCCAGGGCATAGACATCCAGCAGCAGATCCTGCGCTATGCCACGGACAAGCGCTTCCTTGGGCGCATCTTCTTCCTGGAGAACTACTCCCTGGCCATCAGCCGCCTTATGGTGCAGGGCTGCGACGTCTGGCTGAATACGCCGCGCAGGCCCTATGAGGCATCCGGCACCAGCGGCCAGAAGGTCTCCGTCAACGGCGTTTTGAACCTGTCCATCTCCGACGGCTGGTGGTGCGAGGGCTACAACGGCGAGAACGGCTGGACGATCGGACCGGTGCAGACGACCGTGACGCCCGGGGACACGCAGAACGACTACACGGACGCAGAGTCCCTCTACGCCCTGCTGGAAGAGCAGGTCGTGCCCCTCTACTACTACCATGACCAGGACGGCCTGCCTGCACGCTGGATCAAGACCATCAAGCAGTCCATCAAGACCCTGGTCCCCATGTACAGCTCCCACCGCATGCTCAAGGACTACCTTAAGGACTACTACATGCCCACCGCTGAGAGCTGGACAAAGACGCTGCTCGACAACTTCGACGTGGTCAAGAAGCTGGTTTCCTGGAAGCAGAACCTCTCCGAGCGCTTTGACTCCATCAAGACGGGGCTCCTCCGCATTGACGGCATGGACGACGACGTCTGCGAGGTCGGCCAGAAGGTCCATGTCACCTTAAGCTTTGATGCGGACCAGATGGCGCAGGAAGAGCTGCTGGTGGAGCTTGTCATAGGATCCTTTGACGGCACCGACTTCATAGGAAAGCCTGCCACCGTGGAGCTGCACTATGAAAGGACCACGTCCGACGGCAGCCTGGTCTACAGCTGCACCTATGAAAACCGCTTCAACGGGCGCCAGGCCTACGGGGTGCGCATCATGCCCACCACCCAGGGACTCATCAACAAGTTTGACACCAACCTGGTCGTCTGGATCTAGCGCCGGAAAGGGGCTGATGCGGGGCATGGGAGAGGCGCTGAAGAAAGGCACTGGAAAAAGTTTCAAACTTTTTTAAAAAAAGTGTTGACAGAAGCCCCTCCTTGCCGTAAAGTCTCTTTCGTTGATTGGGTTATCGTTCAATTGGCAGGACATCGGATTCTGGCTCCGACGATCAAGGTTCGAGTCCTTGTAACCCAGCCATCATAAAAAGAGGTCCCCATCGTCTAGTCGGCCCAGGACACCGGCCTTTCACGCCGTCAACAGGGGTTCAAATCCCCTTGGGGACGCCAACTAAAAAAGGAACACGCCTTATGAGAGAAAAAAATTCTCTCACAAGGCGTTTTTTTTGGCCCCTCTTTTTTGATCGGTTGGCATACGTGCCTTGTCAACCTTGCAGCATCCCTTTACCATATCACCACTCTGAAGAGGAGGAGCACATGGCGCAAAAAGACTTGGCTGAAAAGGGCTTGGAACGCCACAATGCGATCTTTGCCGACATTCTCAATGGCGGCGTGTTTGGAGGCGAACAGGCTATTGACCCCAACGCCCTGCATGATATGGATACACAGGTCTCCTACTATGACGGCACAAAACTTCGCGAACTGCGACGTGATGTCGTCAAACTCCTGGACGACGAAGTACTCCATCTGGCATGCATCGGCCTGGAAAACCAAAGTTCACCTGATCCTGATATGCCGTTCCGTGTTATCGGCTATGATGGAGCGAACTACGAGGCTCAGTGCGACAGAGGCGGCAAACATTACCCTGTCATAACACTGGTGGTATACTTCAACTACAAAAGAACCTGGAAAGGTCCTCTGACTCTAGGAGAAGCAGTCACTGTTTCCCCTAGGTTTAAGCCGTTGTTCCACGACTACGGAATCAATCTGATTTCGGTTGCCGACATGACCCGCGAGCAGGTAAATCGCTTCAAGAGCGATTTCAAGGTTGTTGCAGACTTCTTTGTGCAAAAGAAGCAAACCAACCACTATGAACCTCCCAAAGGCATAAAATTGGATCATCCTACTGACACTCTCAGGATGCTGGATACCTTCGGGCATACCAATTTTGGGGCTGCGTTTAATCTTGATGATCCAGAAGGAGTACCCGACAATATGTATGACATCGTTAAAGAATTTGAAAATAAAGGCATACAGAAAAATGCTGCTGATAATTTAGGCACAATATCTCAATGCCTTATTTCCCAATTAGAACAGCGTTTTCCTGATTTTCCTGACAACCTCAAGGACAGCATCAGGAATATGACTGACTTAAAAAAATTGACAACTCTTACTTTTAATGCAGGAGCTGCACATTCATTGGATGAAATTGCCAGACAGTTAGCTGTTTAGCCGCAGCACATGTACTTACTTGCCTTCAGCCGTCTTGTGTAAACAAGATGGCTGAAGGTCTTGGTGCACCAACTTATGCGGTCAATGGTGCATTCTGGCTGGTGCTCAAGATGACTTTCTGCAGTGATGGGACGAAAACGCCTTTGACCATTTCAGGCTTCTGCGAACGACTATTGGTTCATGGCTGGGAAACGCTCAGGATGCTGAAAAACGTTGGACATGCCATTTACAGAAGTGCTTTATTTCAAAGAGATTCCAAAGGAAATACTATGTATGATATAGTTGGTGAATTTGAAAAGAAGGGCATTGAGAAATACGCAGGCATCCAGACTCAATGCCTGATTTCCACATTGGAGCAGCGTTTCCCTGGCTTTCCGGACAACCTTAAGGACCGCATCAAGAAGGTGACTGACGCCAACAAAATGTTTGATCTGATCGCTTGTGCTGCGCTGGCAAAGTCCCCTGAAGAAATTGCCAGGCAGTTGGAGGTTTAGTCGTATGCCTGAGCTAGGAACTGATGCGCTCTGGCGCGGGAGCAAGCGGTTGCCTTGCCGCAATGAGGCACGCATGGGCAGCCTGCTGCATCTGTGACGCCTATTGAGGCATAGGCTGGAAGACGAGCAGACCTGCCATGCAGACGCGCTTGGCTTCAATGAGACTCCGAAGGAAGCTACTATGTATGATATAGTTGGTGAGTTTGAAAAGAAGGGCATTGAGATAGGCAAACAGAAAGCCACTGCTGAATATTTTGGCATCCAGGCCCAATGCCTGATTTCCGACTTGGAGCGGCGTTTCCCTGACTTTCCGGACGACCTCAAGGAACGTATCAGACGGGTAACTGACGCCAACAAGTTAATTAAACTGGCTTTTTGTGCAGGGTCGGCACGTTCCCCTGAGGAAATTGCCAGGCAGTTGGAGGTTTAGTCGTATGCCTGAGCCAGGAACTGATGTGCTCTGGCGCGAGGGCAAGCGGTTGTCCTGCCGTAATGGGACAAAAACGCCTGGGGCAGCCTGATGCGACACATAAGCGTTACCAAGGGCATCAGGCAGAGAGCGTGGGCTCACTGCTTTGGGCAGCTGGTATTGCATACGGCTTTCCTTCCTTATTGTAGGTCAGCTGAAAGACCGTGCCGGACAACCATTCTTTAAACGACACATTATCCTGGAATTGCTTAAAAAGCTCCAAATTGTCCTGCATTATGGAGACGATGACTTCCCCCAGTGCTCGTTCACTCTCCAGGCGGGCGCTTTGCTCATCGGAGTTTTTCATGGCGTTCTGGTACTTCTCATCTCGGGAGACCATCGCAGGAATTTCACGAATCTGCCGGCGCACATTATCGGCATCGTTCCAGTCAATATTGCCAAACATATCGTTGAAATTAGAGAGGATGACAGAAAGCGGATCCATCTCAGGCTCAGCTGGACGCCCTGCACTCCCAGCAGGGACAGGCTTAACCTCCGAATCAGCATCCTCCAAAGCTATAGACATAACCTCCTGTGCTTCGTTTCGGTAGCTCTCAAGGTCAATGGTCTCAAGAATCCCCAAAGACAAATCATCATCCTGTGGAGAGGGCAGCTTGGGTATCAGCAAGTTGAGGAAAATGGAGAGCCTTTCCCACTCTGCATTGCCATACGGCAAGATTGCACCCAGGAAGCCATAGGTACGAACGAAAGCCTTTGCCGCACTCTTAAACTTGATCTGGTCGTCCATCTCTAAATCCATATACAACGCGGCACATGAATCCAATACCGGATCGAGCTTGTCACGGTCAGCACCATCAAGATACAGGTCCACCAATTTGGTCACAGCATCGCCAGAAAACACCTGATAGTCTTCCATCACGGACACAAGATCGTACAGCTTGTTCGGGTCGGTTTCTCCGGACAGCAGCGTCGTGCGGTAGTAGCGTGAGAAAGACTGCTGAATCACCTGCGGGTCATTGGCAAAGTCCAGGACAAAAGTATCGTATTTTTTTGGACAGCAGCGGTTGAGGCGTGAAAGAGTCTGCACCGCCTTGATGTCAGAAAGCATCTTGTCCACGTACATGGTGTGAAGCAGCGGCTCGTCAAAGCCAGTCTGGAACATATCCGCAACGATAAGGAAGCGATAGGGATCCTTTTTGAATTCCTTCGGTATCCTGGCATCAGGGAAGCCGTTCAGCCCTGCAGAGGTCAGCGGCGGCTCATGCCCCTGGTATTTGTGGTCGCCAGAGAAAGCGATGATTGCTTTATACGGGCTGTTTCGGTCAGCAAGGCTCTTGTTGACTGCATAGAAGTATTCTATGCAGCAAGGAATGCTGGCTGTCACGACCATGGCGCGGGCCTGACCGCCTATCTTTCCCCTGGCTATAACCTGCTCATGGAAATGCTTTACCATCATGGCGGCTTTCCTAGCGATCGTGTAGCTGTTGCTCTCTACATAATTGCATAGCTTTTTGTAGGCACGCTTTGCATCGAACTTCGGATCGTCCTCAACGAGCTTCATGAGCTTACGGAAACTGTCGATTGGCGTGTAGTACTTGAGGACGTCCAGTATGAACCCCTCCTGGATCGCCTGCTTCATCGTATACACGTGGAAAGGCTTGTGCTTGACGTCCTCGTCGTCCGGGCAGCGAACGCCAAACATCTCCAATGTTTTGTTCTTCGGCGTGGCAGTGAAGGCAAAATAGCTGGCATTTTTCAGTAGCTTGCGTCCTTCCACCATGGCGTTGATCTTGTCCTCGGCGTCCATTTCGTCATCAAAGGCAAGCCCGGACAGGGCAATATTCATCTGAGCCGAGTTACTGCCGCTCTGACCGGAATGAGCTTCATCAATGACGATGGCAAAGCGGTTGTTCTTGTGGCTGGCACCAATCTGAGGAACGACGTAGGGAAACTTTTCTATCGTCGTAATGATGATGCGCTTTCCATCGGTGATTGCCTTTGTCAAATCACTGGAATGCTCTGCCCAGACTACGGTATTGCTGACCTGCATGAACTGCTTGATGGTGTCGCGTATCTGCTTGTCAAGGATCTTGCGGTCAGTAACGACAATAACGGAATCCAGCATGGGACGCCCGCCCTGCTCAAGCCCGATCAGCTGGTGAACAAGCCAGGCAATGGAATTGGACTTGCCGCTTCCTGCGCTGTGCTGAATCAGGTACTTCTTCCCGATACCGTTCTGCCTGACATCGGCAAGGAGCTTCGTCACCGCATCCAGCTGATGATAGCGCGGAAATATCTGCTTTTCCTTCTTCTTCTTTGTGTCCTCGTCTACCTCAACTACGACCTGCGCATAGTTTTCAATAATCAGCGTCAGCCTGGCCTTGGTGAGGATGTCCTTCCATAGGTAGTCTGTCTTGAGGCCGTCCTTATTCGGCGGATTACCGGCCCCGCCGTTGTTACCCTTGTCAAAAGGCAGAAACCAGCTGTCCTTTCCGGCAAGCTTCGTGCAGAATTTGACGTGTGCATCGTCCACGGCAAAATGCACCATGCAGCGCTTAAAGGAGAACAAGAGTTCATGAGGATCGCGGTCCTTCTTGTACTGCTTGACTGCGTCCTCCACGTTCTGCTTGGTGAACTGGTTCTTCAGCTCAAAGGTGATGACCGGCAGACCGTTGACAAAGACGCACATATCCAGGGCAAGCCTGCCGGCGTTCTGAGAATAGCGAAGCTGGCGCGTCACGCTGAAAATGTTCTTCCTGAACATCTCCTGTGCCGCGTGGTTTCCCTCGGACGGGGTCAGATAGAGCAAAATGAGGTTTGATGCCGGATAGGCCTTGATGCCGTTGCGCAGCACATCAATGATGCCGCGCTTTATAATCTCATTCTGCAGACGGTTTAGGAACTGGCGCTTCTTCGGCTCAGCCTTGAACACGCCGAGCTTCTCCATCTGGTCTGGCTGCGTCTCCTGGAGAAAACGGAAGAGCCGTGTCTCATCAATGGCATATTCCTTGTTGTAGTCGGCGTTGGAACCTTCCTCGTAGCCGTTCTGCTCAACAAGCCATTTGACGATCAAGGCTTCAAGACCGCTTTCCCTAGTATTGGTAACTCCCGCCATGCTCAATGCTCCTTCGCCTTGTCCTTTGCAGTCTTCCCAATCTCTTTGATGGTCTGCAGATAGGCTTCCTCAACGGGAGAAAGGTTCTGCACCAGGAAGCGCTGGTATTCCTGCTTTGCTTTTTCCATGGCCTGCTTATGGCTTACATGCCCTGCTCCAGCCAGCAGTTGCTCACCAGTGGAAGAAAGGATTTTGTCCAGATGCTCCACATAGTCGCTCATGTGCATGGTGCGGTGGCGCATCGCCTGCACTTCCGCAAAGTCGAAGTAGCCGGACACGATGCGGTTCAGAATCCGCAGTTCGTCTTCCGACAGGTAGTTCTTGGCAATGCCGATATCCTTTGCCGTCGGAAAGTCACCGGAGAAGGAGGTAAGCCCCATAAATGGCTTGTCTGCATCTGCCCTCTCATAGACAAGCTCTGCTGCCGTGTGACCGTGTGCGGCATAGTGGAGCTTGTTCTGCACCAGCTTGAAAAAGGCATCAGCGTCTGGACTCTTCGGATCGTAGTCCACGCTGGTGGCGAACAGATCAAGCACCTGACGGTACATGACCTTCTCAGAGGAACGGATGTCCCTGATGCGGTCGAGCAGCTCTTTCCAGTAGCTGCCGCCGCCGAGTTTCTTCAGCCGCTCATCGTCCATCGTGAAGCCCTTGACCATGTACTCCTTCAGCCGCTCTGCTGCCCAGCGGCGGAAGCGTGCAGCGATTTTGGACTTGATACGGTACCCAAGAGAAAGAATCATATCAAGGCTGTAGTACAGCCCCTCATCTGAGACCTGTCCGTTGCCCTCAGTGCCAGCCTGTCGGATACTACGGCAGGTTACATCTTCATCCAGTTCACCCGCTTCGTAGATGCGCTGAATATGCTCTGCAACGTCAGCAAGGGAGCACTGAAACAGCGCTGCCATCTGCTGCGCAGTCAGCCACACTGCATCATCCACAAAGCGGATATCGACTCCTGTACCGCCCTCTCCTGTCTGATAGATCACGATATCGCCATAGCTTTCACAAGGGGGCAGTGTTTTACCGCCGATCATGCTTATGCCTCCTGTTCTGCGCTTTCGTCTTCGCAGTTGTCATCTGTATCGGCATCAGCAATTTCATCCACAAACTCATACTCGGGGATTTCGACGTTGCGGACGTCGATTTTACCAGTGACTGTGTCGGCGATGAGACGATTCTTCAAATCAACCAGGCTATTTATTTGTCTCTTTTGATTACTAATTAACATGTCAAGAGTAGACACTTTTTCTTTTACAAACTGAACTATTTGTTTTTGTTCAGCATATGGTGGACAAAGTAACATTTGTTCTTTAATCTTACCCTGACTGATATTAGGCTGTGTTCCACCTGCTGCCTTACGTAAAAAATCTTCTTTACAGCTTGCTACCCAATATAGTAAAAACTCAATATCAATGCTTTTATCTGGACACAACACACAACATGCTTGGTTTACGCATGCATCAATTTTAGATATAGAGACATTTCCTATTGATGCACCGTACATAGCAATTACTACATATGGTGCATGGTAAATAGATAATGCGCTGCAATCTTTTATAGCTAATTCTGATATGTGTTTTGATGTAAAATAAATGATATCATTTTGATACAAATCACCACTTTGTATCCAGTTAATATCACCATCATAATATTTAGCATTGCCTGTAGGAGGTGTTGTTCCACTTCCTATGTAAATACATTTCTTTTTAATTTTTGTACATTGCCAATGAGCAGGGATGTCCCCCAACCATTTGACGCCACT
>CAZWGJ010000048.1:0-12737 GCA_964633375.1 uncultured Desulfovibrio sp. | reverse complement strand
GGGGAAGGCAAGGGTGGTGCAGCGCTCCCAGAACTGCTGCGTGTCCCTGAGGGCCCAGAAGAAGGTGCGAGCCTTGCGGCCCATGTTGCCCTCAGGATCCAAGATGACCTGTACGGAGCGCCTGCCGACATCGGGAACCTCCACCAGCAGATCAAATTTCAGGGTCCGCGCCCCCTCGGCTGGACCGTGGCGCACCTGGTACTGCTCAGGATTGGTGGAAGCCAGCACCTTGACGGAAACGGGCTCTCCCTTGTTGATGAGCTCGGCCTTCCTGCGGGCGCGCTCCTGCCTCTCTTTCTCCAGCCTGGCTTTTTCCTCGGCCTTTTCCCTGGCCTCTTTTTCCTCCCTTGCCCGGCGGACGCCTTCGCCCCTGTGCATCATCTTTTCCAGCTGGTCCAGGTTGACGGGATGGAAGGTCTGCCCTGAGTCCGTGATTTCATACAGGGGGGCGCGGCAGAAGGGGCAGGTCAGTTCCGTGTCGGCCGGCAGGATGGCTTCGCAGAAGGGGCAGAAGCGGGGCGACTCGCCCTTGTCGGCTCCGCCGTTGAGCTCCCGTTCTTCATCCAGGAGGGAGGCCCTGTGGGAAAGGCGCGGGGCATTGGGGGAGCCGTGGCGCAGGACGTTGCCGGACAGATCGAGCAGCAGGCAGTCCTTTTTGCCTTCAGCCGTGCGCAGCCCCCTGCCCACCATCTGGACGTAGAGGGCTGGGGACAGGGTCGGCCTGCACATCAAAAGGCAGTCCGTCCTGGGGCTGTCCCAGCCCTCGGTCAGCATGCCTACCGTGCAGAGAACCCGTATCTTCCCCTTGTCAAAGTCGGCAAGGTTCTGGCTGTTGGAGGCGGCATCTGCGCGCGAGTCAATGGCTGCCGCCGTAATGCCCTGGGCGCTGAAGCGGTCAGCCAGCGCCCTTGCGTGCGCTATGCTCACGCAGAAGGCGGCAATGTGCTGACGTCCTTCGGCATGGTCCTGCACGGCCTTGACCGCACTGCCAAGATGCAGGGGCTTGAGCAGCGTGTCTTCCAGGATGTCCTCCCTGAAGTCGCCTGAGGCGCCTACTGGGACTGAGGCCAGATCCGGCAGCGGGCTGCAGGCAAGCACGGAAAGGGGTGCGAGCCACTGCTGCTCCTGCAGCTCCCTGATGGAGATGCGCACGTCCAGGTCGTCCCACCAGGTCTCATGGCCCTGCGATCCTGCATCGTACAATGTGCCCTGTCCCAGGCGCCAGGGCGTTGCCGTGATGCCGAGGATGCGGGCGTTGGGACGTTTTTTTGTGACGGCAGTGATGATGTCTGCATAGAGGGAGGACTGATCCTTGGGAGGCACGCGGTGGCATTCGTCGATGACGACCACATCGACCCTGGGCAGAGCGTCAAGGCGCCTGGCAAGCGTCTGCGGCGAGGCGACGATGACATGCCCGCTGACAGCCCCGGGCTTTTCCACTGAGGCGCAGAGGCAGTCCACGTTGACGTCGGCATCCTCAAAGGAGGCCTGCATGCGCTCCAGAGCCTGGCGCACCAGTATGGCCTTGTGGGCCAGAAAAAGGCAGCGGAAATGCCAGCGGGTCGTAAAGTAGTGCATGAAGTGAGCGGCTATGAGGGTCTTGCCGGCGCCGGTCGCAGCCTGGAGCAGCAGGAACTGCTTGCTCCTTGTCAGCTGGACCAAGGTCTGTACGGCTGCGTCCTGATAGGGCCTGAGTTTCCATAACGCCATGTTGCTGTTCCCTGCTGCCGGCTGACGAGGCGGCTTTTCCGTGCCGTCAGCCCTGAATCTGCTGACTGATCAGCCAGTCTTTTTCTTGACGATACTAAAGTAGTCCTTGTACTATATCTGCCCACATTGATTAGAGCAATGGAATTTCCTTCACGCGCTTTTTGCGCAGGAGTATCAATATCATGTTAGGAAAGAAAGTTCTGCCGGCTCTGCTGGCTGTTTTGTCACTTGCCTTTGCCTGTCCTGCCGCCATGGCAGCCAAGGCCGACCATGCCCCCAAGGCACCCGCCCATGCCGCCGTGCAGTCCAAGGACTTGAAGAAGCCCGCTGCCAAGCCGCATGCCGCCCAGGCCAAGCCTGCCAAGGATCCCCTGAAGCACGGAACCGACCTCAAGGCCGGCAAGCAGGGCCAGAAGGCCGCACCCAAGGCCAATGTCCATAAGGCCCAGAAGGCTGCCCCCAAGGGTGCAAACGTCCGCCCTCAGGATCCTAAGAAGGCCCCCAAGGCTGCCGCCCAGCCCAAGGCCCAGAAGGCTGCCCCCAAGGCTGCCAAGCAGGATCACAAGCAGCCTGCAGCCAAGGCGCCGGCTGCCGCAAAGGATCCTCATCAGGGAGTCCGCCAGGACTCTGCCAAGGTCCCCAATGCTGCCATGAAAAATGCTCAGGTCAAGGCTCCCAATGCCAAGACCCCCAACACCAAGACGCCTAATGCCAAGGCAGCTCATGCCAAGACGCCTCAGTCCATGGGATCTCAGGCAGCGCCTCAGTCTGCACCGCAGGCAATGCCCCAGCAGACGGCACCCCAGGCTGCTCCTCAGGGTGCTCAGGCAGCCCCCGCCCAGGCTCCTGGTGCTGCCAGATAAGGACAGGCTTGTCTGTCCATCCGGCCAAAAGCCGTACAAATTCATTGCATACAAAAACTCCCATGGAGGCACGTCCTTTGCGGGAGTTTTTTTGTGTCCTCTGCAAGGCGGCCGGCAGCCGCAGTGCATGTTCTGCTGCAAAGAAAAAAGCATCGGGCGCTGCATCGCAGCAGCATCCAATGCTTTTTTCGTCTTCTTGCTCTGCGGCCTAGAGGGCGGGAGCGTGCGCCATGGACATGAACAGCTTGATGCGGTTCAGCAGGTTGGCGTCGGAGGTGCCGCCTTCATAGTCCATGGCCATCAGGTTGGCGTCAGCGCACATCTTCTTGATGGCCTTGAAGACGCCGCGCCCGACGACGTGGTTTGGCAGGCAGCCGAAGGGCTGCAGGCAGAGGGCGTTGCTGGTGCCCTGGGACATGAACTTGAGCAGCTCGGCTGAAAGCAGCCAGCCTTCGCCTGCCTGGTAGCCTGGGGAGATCAGCTTGCCGGCATAGGCAAAGAGGTCCTTGAAGCGGACAATCTGCTGGAAGGGACTGTCGGCAAGCGCCCTGCGCAGGATGTTGCGCCCCCTGTCGAACTTCTGGATCATGTACCAGCCTAAGAAGGCAGGGAGCGCCTTGCCTCCCAGCTTCTGCCACTGGTAGATGGGGTCTGAGAAGCAGTAGAGGAAGAAGTCCACGATGTCCGCCAGGACGGGCTCTCCGCCTTCCTGGCGGGTGAGGTCGGCTATATGGCGGTTGGCGTCAGGATGGTAGGCAAGAAGGATTTCGCCCACGATGCCGACTTTGGGACGCACTTCCCTGCGCATGGCAATGGAGGCAAAGTCCTTTGTCATCTGCTGCATGTCGCTGTCCAAATCGCGGCTTTTGCCGGCGGCAAAGCTCTGCGACACCGTGTCGGTCCATTTTTTGACAAGCTCCTCCGTGTCGCCCTTGTTGATTTCATAGGTCAGGGTGTGCTGGGAGAGCCTCTGCAGCATGTCGCCGTAGAGGAGGGCTATATAGAGGCTGTTGAAGAACTTGTTGGTGATGACAAAGCCCGGCTGCAGGGTGGTCGCCCCATTGCTGCGGAAGGTCAGGGCCGGAATGTTGGCAAAGCCCGCTTCCTTGAGCGCCCGCTTCAAGAGGCCCGGGTAGTTGGTGGCACGGCAGGGCCCGCAGGTCTGCGAGAGCAGCATGGCGGTGTGGTCTGGATCAACGTCGCCGCTTTTCAGGGCGCCTATGAGCTGGCCTATGACGACTTGGGCAGGGTAGCAGGCGTCGTTGTTGACGTATTTGAGGCCGGTTTCAATGTCGGAGGCAGAGACCGTGGGCAGGACATGGAAGCGGTAGCCTTCGCCTTTGAAGACGGCTTCCAGGATGTTGAAGTGGATGGGCGACATCTGCGGCGCTATGATGTCGCAGGTGTCCTTCATGCTCTTGGCAAAGACAGGGGGATGGATAAGGTAGTCCAGGTCCGTCTTTTCGCTGCTTTTTTTGCGGCGTTCCTTCTGCTCGCCAAGAGAGGCCAGAAGGGAGCGGATGCGGATGCGGGCGGCGCCAAGGGACTGCCCTTCGTCTATTTTGATGAGGGTGTGCATCTTGCCTGCATGGCGCAGGATTTCATTGACCTGGTCTGAGGTGACGGCATCGATGCCGCAGCCAAAGGAGGTGAGCTGCACAAGCTCCAAATCCTCGCAGCCGGCCACGACCTTGGCAGCCCTGTAGAGCCTGGCAGGGAAGCTCCACTGATCGACCACCCTCAGGGGGATGCTGTCCTTCTTTTCATCGTACAGGAACGCTATGCTGTCCTCGGAAAGGACGGCCGCCCCTAAGGAGGTGATGAGGTTTGGTATGCCGTGGTGCACCAGCGGGTCCACATGGTAGGGACGCCCGCACAAGACTATGCCGGTGCCGCCGGTCCGCTTCAGTTCCTTTAAGATGCGAAGGGCCTCGTCCCTCAGTTCGCAGCGGTAGTCGTCCTGGGCCTGGAAGGCCTTTTTGATGGCCTTCTTCACCTCATGCCTGGGAATGGAAAACTCCTGGGCAATGGTCTTGCTGAGGGATGAGGCATCCTCGGGGTTGACGTAGGGCGTGTGCAGGATGCTTGTGCCCTGCTCAAGCTCTTCGGTATTGAGGCGGACGACCTCGGGGTAGCCGCAGACGACAGGGCAGCTGTAGCTGTCAAAGGCCTTGAGCGTCTCCTTCTTCTCCCTGGGGATGCAGGGATAGAAGATGTGCGGAATCTTTCTGGCTATGAGCCAGTTGACGTGGCCGTGCGCCAGCTTGGCAGGGAAGCAGACGGTCTGGGAGGGCATGGAGGAGATGCCTAAGTTGTAGATCTCCTTGTTCGAGGCGGGGGAGAGCTCCACCCTGAAGCCCAGCTCCGTGAAGAGGGTGAACCAGAAGGGGTAGCGCTCATACATGTTGAGCACCCTGGGTATGCCTATGCTGCCCCTCTTTGCCTGGTTGGCAGCCAGCGGCGTGTAGGAGAAGAGCCGCTTTTCCTTCCAGGCGTAGATGGAAGGCATGTCGTCTGCTGCATTGTGCTTGGTGCCGCCGCCCTTCTCGCATCTGTTGCCGGAGATGAGGCGCTGCCCGTTGGAGAATTTGTTGATGGTGAGGTGGCAGTGGTTGCCGCAGCCCTTGCAGAGCACGGCTTTGGTCTGGATGGTGAGCTCGCGGAGCGCCTGGGAGGTCAGCGTACAGGGCGGCAGCGCGTCCTTTTTCTGCAGGCACATGAGGGCGATGCCGTAGGCGCCCATATGGCCGGCAAGGCTTGGGCGGGTGACCTCGCGGTGCAGCATGTTCTCCATGATGCGCAAAAGGGCGTCATTCAGGAAGGAGCCGCCCTGCACCAGGACATGCTCGCCAAGCTCCTCAGGGGACTTGAGGCGCAGGACCTTGTAGAGTGCGTTGCGGATGACAGAGTAGCAGAGACCGGCTGCAATGTCGGCTACGCAGGCGCCTTCCTTCTGCGCCTGCTTGACCTTGGAGTTCATGAAGACAGTGCAGCGGGACCCTAAGTCCACAGGGTGCTTGGCAAAGAGGGCGGCCTGCACAAAGCTGGACATGCTCATGCCAAGGCCAGTGGCAAAGGTCTGCAGAAAGGCGCCGCAGCCGGAAGAGCAGGCTTCGTTCAGGCGGACGTCGGACACAGCGCCGTCCATGACCTCGAGGCACTTCATGTCCTGGCCGCCGATGTCGATGACGTAGGTGGTGTCGGGGCGGACAAAGCAGGCAGCCTTGAGGTGCGCCACGGTCTCAACTTCCATGTACTGGGCTGACAGGGCGGCCTTGGCCAGGTTTGCGCCGTAGCCTGTGGTGCCTATGGCGCGCAGGCTTGCTTTGGGGGGAATTCTGTCCAGCAGGGTGATGAGGTAGGGCGTCAGGGCTTTTAGGGGATCGCCGTCGTTTCTGTTGTAGGACTGGTCAAGAACTGCGCCGTCTTCATCTATAAGCACGCTTTTGACGGTGGTGGACCCTAGGTCAACGCCAAGGAAGAGGCTGCCCTCGGCATCCTCAAGTTTTTTCTGGCGTATGGCGTCCTTGGCGTGGCGGGTGCGGAACTCGGCGTAGTCGGCCTGATCGGCAAAAAGCGGCGGAAGAGACTGGGTGATTTCGGCTGAGGCACTTGACGACTTCACCCGTTCCAGAAGCTCGGCAATGCTGACAGGCGCAGGCTTGTCCAGGCAGGCGCACAGGGCTGCGCCCCGGGCCACCATGAACTGGCTGTCAGGGAACTGGATCGTCTGCTCAGGCGTTAAGCTGAGCGTTGCTGCAAAGCGTTTGACAAGCTCTGGCAGGAAGTGCAGTGGGCCGCCTAAAAAGGCGACATTGCCGCGTATGGGATGGCCGCAGGCAAGACCGCTGATGGTCTGTTCCACCACAGCCTGCAGGACGGAGACTGCAAGGTCCTCCCTGGAAATGCCTTCGTTGAGCAGGGAGACCAAGTCGGTCTTGGCAAAGACGCCGCAGCGGGAGGCTATGGGGTGGATGGCCCTGGCCTTGGAGGCAAGCGTGTTCAGCCCCAGGGTGTCCGTGTGCAGCAAGGCGGCCATCTGGTCGATGAAGGCGCCTGTGCCGCCGGCGCAGGCCTCGTTCATGCGCAGGTCGATGGATCGCCCGAAGTAGAGGATCTTGGCGTCTTCTCCTCCAAGCTCTATGGCGACATCCGTCTGCGGCGCCAGCTTGCCGATGATGCGGGAGGAGGCAATGACCTCCTGCACAAAGGAGAAGCCCAATGCCTTGGCCAGGTTGAGGGCGCCGGATCCGGTGATCGTGCCGTGGATGGTCTCGTCGGGAAAGGCTTGCGCCAGCTCTGTCAGAATGGCAGCCAGGGTCTGCCTTGAGGCTGCGCCATGCCGCTGGTACTTCTCGAAGAGAACCTGGCCGTCGGCAGTCGTCAAGACAACTTTGACAGTGATTGAACCAAGGTCAATTCCAAGAAAGAGTGGGGCGGACATAAACACCTGCCTGACGCGCAATGCGCCGTATCCTTATGACAGTAGACTGTCTTTAACAGTTGGAGAAAAGCAGGCCCATGCTGTGCGGCCTGCACCGGTCAGAATTCGATCGTCCATTAAGGGTGCTGTAAGCTGGTGGACAGTTAGCTAATATGCCTTAAGGACAGAATAAAGACAAGAATAACAAAGAAGAAAGAGTGCTTGAAGAAAGAGGGCGGCACAGGTTTCCAAGGGGGTGCCGCAAACCTTGGGAGGCGTCCTGCCGCAGGGCAGCCGCAGAAATCTTTTTTGCCCTGGAAAAGAAAAGAGTGTATACACTCCCAAACAAAATTCCCCTTGTAGGGTCCCATTTATCAAGGAGAGAACAAGTGCCCAAGTTGAAAGAACAGATACTGTTGAGTGCCAAACAGCTCTTTCAGGAAAAAGGGTACGAGCAGGTTTCTTTGCGGGCCATAGCAGAGCACGCCGGCACAACCATAGGCAATCTGACCTACTACTACCCGCAGAAGGAATCGCTGCTTGTCGCCATGCAGCTTTCCACGCAAGGAGAGGCTCTGACGCATTTCGGAGCCATGCCGTCCACTGCCGAAGGCATTCTGCATGAGACCATTTTGATGTGCTGCCTGACCGAGCAAATCTGCACAAGCAGCTCCTTTTACTTTTGCAACATCCTGCAGCTGTGCCGGGACATCCCTTCCTTAAAAGAGCATGTGGAAGAGACAAGGGAGACGGTCTTCAACTTGTACCTTGAGCGCTTCAGGGCGCTGAGGGACAAGGGCTTCCTCCGTTCCGACCTTCCTGATACGGCCTATAAAAGCCTGACCTGCTCCATCCTGCTTGGCGTTTCAAGCTGGCTGAACATAAAGAAAATCTTCAAGGACACTCCTTCGCAGTTTTCTATAACCCAGGTCCAGTTGGACATGCTTTATCCCTTTTTAACAGAAAAGGGCAGGGCTGTATACGAGCGCATCCTGGCAGAGAAGGATGCACTGCAAAGGGAAGTTGATGAAAGGATGCAGAAGATATTGCTGTAATCCGTTTTAGCTGCCAGCCTGAGTTTTAGGCGCTGCATGCCGTTCATGCCTCTTGCCTAAAGAAAACAAAGCAAAAAAGCAGGGTCATTGTCTTATAGAACAATGACCCTGCTTGAATTTTATAAGATAACGCTGGGCGTTGTCTTTGTATTAGAACTGGTAGGCGAAGACGAGCTGAGCCTTCCAGGCATCACGGCTGTCGAAGCCCTGACCCTTGCGGCCGTTCCAGGTCTTCTTCCAGGTGTCGTTGTCAATGAAGTTGACCATGTAGCCAAGTTCAAAGTTGATGTTGAAGTTCTCATACATCTTGTAGTTGTTGACCAGGTTGAATTCCAGGATGCTGTCCATCTTGGTCAGGTAGAGCTCGGGAGCTCCCTGTCCATGTCTGGAATTGGTCACAGCGTCAGAACCGCCGAGCCAGTCAGTGACGTCGTCAAAGTACTTGGCCATGGCAGGATCGTTTGTGCCGCCCCAGTAGGCAACGCGGAAGGTGTGGGTCAGGTTTTCCAGGAAGCTCATATCCTTGACCTGGAGGCCGACGCCCCAGGTGCCGGCGTAGGAGAGCTCGCGGTCATACAGAGCATCAGAGGAAGACCAGCCCAGGTTGCCGTCGCCCATGAAGGAGGTGAAGTTGCCGCAGGCAGAGATGCTGGGCATACGCTCGGAACCGTTCTTCGGGTTGTCGTCGTCACCGGAAGCATACCAGCCGAAGATGCCGGGGGTGCCCCAATCCATCTTGTACTCAACCAGGGCCTTCAGCAGGAAGCCTTCGCGTCTGAGTTCGGCACGGCGGACGACATCATCGCTGGACTTGTAGGCATTGACGGTAGCCATGCTTTCAACATAGCCGTAGTTGAAGTCAAATTCGATGTTCAGAGGATCGGCTGCGGTGATGGCACCGGCAATGCCGCCCCAGAAACCGCTGCCGTAGCCGTCGGTGGTGTAGTGAGCACCGTCAGCAATGGAAGGATTGCTCAGAGCAAAGAGCTTGGAGGAACCGACATAGTCGCCGTCGCTGTTCTTGGCCTTGAGGGCGTTCTCGCCGATCATGCCGTACATGATCCAGGGAGTGATTTTGAAGCCGTCAAAGGTCAGGGGCAGGGTCAGGGCAAACAGGTCGATGTTGTCCATGTAGTTGGCGTTCTTCTTGTTGCTGTTGCCGGTGTAGTTGTCGTTGTAAGGACGGCCCCACATGAAGGTCAGGCCCACGTTCTCGTTGAACTGGTAGCTGGCCACAACGGCTGCCATATCGTCATCCAGGATGGCGGAGCCGCCGGCGTAGTTGGGCATAAGGATGGGCTGGATGCCCATGCGGAACTTGAGGTCTGTATCCGGCACGGCCCAGTCGAGGTAGGCGTGCTTCACTTCGATGCAGGTGTCGTCAGCACCAAGGGCGCCGCTGTTCTTGGCCTTGCCCCAGGTGGTGTCGCCGATTTCAAACTGCACGGTGCCGGACAGGTTCTCGCTGGCGACAGCTTCCATCTTCAGGCGGAGACGCTGGGCTGCGGTGAACTTGTCGTTGGCGTTGTACTTATTTTTGACACCGTTCTGGCGGACTTTTTCAACCAGGTTGCCGTCACCGGCGGAGAAGCCCATCAACCACTGACCGGAAGCCTTGAAGTCAATAGCG
Organism: uncultured Desulfovibrio sp.; assembly: GCA_964633375.1. Classification (GTDB taxonomy): domain Bacteria; phylum Desulfobacterota; class Desulfovibrionia; order Desulfovibrionales; family Desulfovibrionaceae; genus Desulfovibrio. The sequence goes on along the minus strand of CAZWGJ010000048.1, from coordinate 3,056 downwards.
CTGGCAGGAGTGGTGCTTGCGAAAACAAGACCGGCGGCCAGGAGAAGAGTAACTAAACGTTTCATTTTATTCCCTCATTAAAATGTGCCGGGCGGAAATGCCCGGGCTGACGTGTCATAATTGTCTGAGGGACTGATTGGTTCTTGGTTCAAGGACGTACTCAGCCACGTGACGTATTCCTTATGACAGGTCCTATCTACAATACCCTTTCGGCCATTGTCAAATTTTTTTTACCGTTCACAAGCACAAAAAAACAAAATTTTTCAGGGAGGACTGTCCGGCTGCATCCGGGCGCTGCCTCTGCCGCCCCCTGGTGGAGAGGGAAAGGGTGCAGTATGTACTATGCAACCTGTCTGAATGACGGCAAAAGAGAGGACAGAGGCGCATGCATCCTGCCTTAAGGAAAAGCCCTGCCGGCCTGCCGAAGGTAAGCTGGGGAAACGGCTTTCAGGCAGGCTGCATTCCTTTGGGAAAAGAAAAGGCCTGCCTTGTGCAGGCAGGCCTGTGGAAAAATTTATACTGCCGCTGCAGCGTATGATGCAGACGGCGTGCTTTTAGGCCGCAGGCTTTTAGTCCTGTCCCTTGGCAAGGCAGGCACCGTTCATTTCAGAGGGGACCTGCAGGCCCCAGAGAGACAGGATGGTGACTGCCACGTCTGCCAGCTTGCCGTTCTGCAGCGTGTACTTTTTCCCTGTCCCGTCAAGAAGGATGCAGGGAACAGGATTGGTGGTGTGGGCCGTGTGGGGCTTGCCGCTTTCATCCAGCATCTTTTCGCAGTTGCCGTGGTCGGCGATGAGGATCATGCGCCCCTTGCGCTGCTTAACCGCCTCGACCATGCGCCCGACGCATTCATCGACGGTTTCGCAGGCAGTTACTGCAGCCGGAATGATGCCGGTGTGGCCGACCATATCGCCGTTGGCCAGATTGCAGACAACCAGATCAAAGCTGCCGCTGCTCCAGGCCTCGACAAAGCGGTCCGTGACCTCCCTGGCGCTCATGGCAGGAGCCAGGTCGTAGGTGGCGACAGAGCGCGGGGACGGCACCAGGATGCGCTCTTCATTGGGGAAGGGCTCTTCCACCCCGCCGTTGAAGAAGTAGGTGACGTGCGCATACTTCTCAGTCTCTGCCAGGCGGAGCTGGTGCAGGCCCGCCTTTGAGACGACTTCGCCCAGCACGTGGGGGATGTCCTGATCCGGAAAGGCGACAGGAATGGTCAGCTCGCTGTCATAGCTTGTCATGGAGGCTGCGCCGCACAATGCGGGCATTTCGCCCCTGTCAAAGTCCGTGAAATTTTTCCTGGTGAGGGCGCCTACGATTTCGCGCATGCGGTCGGCACGGAAGTTGAAGAAGAAGACGCCGTCGCCGTCCTGAAGCCCGGGCTTGTCCCCGCAGACCCAGACGGGCTTGACGAATTCATCCAGCACGCCGGCATCATAGGAAGCCTTCAGCGCCTCCTTTGCTCCGGACGCCTTGGGTCCCTCGCCGTGCACCATCATGCTGAAGGCCTGGGAGACCCTGTCCCAGCGCTTGTCGCGGTCCATGGCGTAGAAGCGCCCGTAGAGGGCGGCAATCTTCTGGCTGGGCAGGGTGGAGAGCTTTTCCTCCAGCATCTCCACGTACTTCATCCCGCTGTCGGGCGGCGTGTCCCTGCCGTCCAGAAGGCAGTGCACCATGACCGGCACGCCTGCCTGGGCAGCCATATCGCACAGGGCGAAGAGATGGTTGATGTGGCTGTGGACGCCGCCGTCTGAGAGAAGCCCTGCCAGGTGCAGTCTGCCGGAGGAGGCCTTGACCTTGGCAAGAAGCGTGGTCAGAGCGTCGTTCTTTGCAAAGGAGCCGTCCTCGATGGCGACGTCGATGCGCGTCATGTCCTGGTAGACGATGCGTCCGGCGCCAATGTTGAGATGGCCGACCTCGGAGTTGCCCATGTAGCCCTCGGGAAGGCCGACGGCACGTCCTGAGGCAGTGAGCTCGGAGTGGGGGCAGGAGGCAAGCAGGCTGTCTATGTTGGGCGTTTTGGCAATGGATGCCGCATTGCCGGAGCCGGCAGGGGCTATTCCCCATCCGTCAAGGATAAGGAGCAGTGTAGACGTGACGCTCATTATTCCTCCACGATTTCTTCAGCCATGGCCTGCATGCCGGCCTTGCCCTTGGGATTGCTCCAGAGGCGCTCCAGGTCGTACTGGGACCTGGTGTCTTCCTGGAAGATGTGAACGATGAAGTCGTTGCAGTCCACCAGGATCCATTTGCCGACATTGTAGCCGTCCATGCCGAGGTACTCGTAGCTGTTTTCGCCGCACAGCTTGTTGACGCCGTCGGCCAGGCTCTGGGCATGGCGCACGGAGGTTGCGGTGGCCACCAGCATGACGTCGGTGAAGGTGGAGCGCTCCCTTAAGTCAAGGATTGTGAGCTCGCCTGCCTTGTGCTCTTTCAGCCAGTCGGCAATGACGTTGACCTTGTCCATGACCGGCAGGTCGGAGTAGCGTTTCTGTTTGGGGGAAGTATTCATAAGGACTACCATTATAAGAAGAAGAGTCTTTCAGTGCGCATTCGTCCGGGCAGGCAGGGAAGGGCCGCCTGCCGCGAGCTGGAAGGGGCGTTATTTTCCCTTGATCTGGAATATGAAAAAAGGCAAAATAATTCCTTCCAATTTTTCAACAGCTTATCTAATGTCTTATGAGGTGTAAAGCCGTGCTGTTCGACCCTAAAAATGAGACTCTCCCCAGGGAAGAGCTGCGTGCACTGCAGCTTGCCCGTTTGCAGCAGATATGCGAACGCGTGTACAACACCGTTCCTTTCTATAAGAAGCGCTTTGACGAGCGCGGCCTCAAGCCGCGCGACATCCGCAGCCTTGACGATCTGAAAAACATTCCCTTCACCGTCAAGCAGGACCTGCGCGACTCCTATCCCTTCGGCCTGTTCTCAGTGCCCAGGGAGAACCTGATCAGGGTGCATGCCTCAAGCGGCACCACCGGCCAGGCTGTCGTCGTGGGCTACACTGCCAGGGACCTGAAGAACTTCGGCCAGATCGTCGCCCGCTGCCTGTGCGCCTCAGG
>CAZWGJ010000047.1:2290-13562 GCA_964633375.1 uncultured Desulfovibrio sp. | reverse complement strand
GCCCTTGCCCTGTCCATCAGGGCATTGCCGATGCGCTCAGCCCTGGCGGCAAGATTGTCGCGCACCATGATTTCCACGACCTTGGCAGCGACGGCAGCCACAAGGGGGGAGCCGCCGAAGGTTGTGGCATGGGAGCCGGGCACAAAGGCCCTGGCCACCTCGTCCGTTGCCAGGATGGCGCCCATGGGCAGACCGTTGGCAAGGGACTTGGCAACGCTGATGATGTCGGGCTTCACATCGCAGGTCTGGAAGGCCCAGAACTTGCCGGTGCGGCACATGCCCGCCTGCACTTCGTCGCAGCAGAACAGGACGCCCTTGGCGCGGCACAAGGCCTCGACGCCCTGCACGTATTCCTTGGGCAGGGGGATGACGCCGCCCTCGCCCTGCACGACTTCCAGAAGCACTGCGCAGGTCTTGTCGTCTATGGCCTTTTCCATGGCTGCCAGGTCGCCTGCAGGGACCTGCTTGAAGCCGCCGGCAACAGGGGTGAAGCCGTCCATCAGCCCGTCGCGGCCGGTGGCAGCCAAAGTGCCCAGCGTCCTGCCGTGGAAGCAGCCGGACAGGGTGATGACTTCATAGGCGTCCTTTTTGCCCAGGACCCTTGTCATGTACCTGCGTGCCAGTTTGATCAGGGCTTCATTGGACTCTGCACCGGAATTGCAGAAGAAGGCCTTGCCAAAGTGCGCAGTCGCTTCAAGACGTTTTGCAAGCTCAGGCTGCGGCTCCTGGAAAAAGAGGTTGCTGGTGTGCCAGATGGTATGGGCCTGCTTTTCCAGCGTCCCGCAGAGCTCGTCATTGCAGTGGCCAAGGCCGCAGACGGCTATGCCTGCCAGCAAGTCGGTATATTCCTTGCCGTCCACGTCCCATACATGGGCGCCGTGGCCGCGGACCAGGGCAACCGGGTACCTGCCGTAGCTCTGCATGACGTGGGCTGCATCGCTCTGCTTAATTGCTTCAAATGCCTGTGACATGAATTTCTCTCCACTGATCGGGCGTCTCAGCGCCCTGTGTGTCCGAATCCGCCTGCTCCACGCTCAGTGGAGGCAAGCTCATTCACCACTTCGAAAGCCGGATAACCATAGTGAACAAAGAATAGCTGCGCTATGCGCTCGCCACACTTGATTCGTCGCACCTCTGCGGAGGTGTTCAGCAAAACGACAACTATCTCTCCGGTATAGTCAGGATCAATCAGGCCAAGCCCCTGCGCCACGACGACGCCTTCCTTGGCGCCAAGTCCGCTGCGGGAGCTGACTATGCCCGCCCAGCCCGGCTCTTTGGGCTGGATGCGCACGCCTGAGGGCACAAAGCACCGCTCGCCCGGCTTGAGGACGATTTCCTCTGAGTCCAAGCAGGCTATAAGGTCGGTGCCCACAGAGCACGCCGTCGCAGGCTTCAGGCAGCCGTTGTACAGGTCCTTTGCCTTGCTGCCGGTAAAGGCAAGCCTTATCGGCACTGCGGTAGGAAGCGCTGATCCCATAGGTCTCCCCTGGATAAAAAAACAAAGAAAAAAGGCTGGGCATCATGTGCCAGCCACCTGGGAGAGGCATCGCTCTCCATACGCATCTTATCTTGTATCAGATCCTGTCTTCTTACTCTACCTTCAATAGGGCTGCTCTGCAAGGGGGTAAAAAAGCCCGCCCCGCTTCCCTGCATCCATCTTTACAGCACTCCCTGCAGCCTCCTGCACTGCTGCCTCATCAGTTTGCACATCACTATTTCTTATGGTACCCCAAAGCCGTTTTGACAGCCGTATTCCCTGCCATTTCAGGGCTGTCAGCTGCATCAAGCCCACCCTTTTTCCACTTGGAGAAGACATGCCAAGCATCGCCATTATCGGCGCAGGACTCGCAGGCTGCGAATGCGCCAGAGTCCTTGCCGCCCGCAACATTGGGTCTACGCTTTTTGAGATGAAGCCAGGCCTGCGCTCTGAAGCCCATGTCAACGACAGCTTCTCAGAGCTTGTCTGCTCCAACTCCCTGCGCTCGGACGCCCTTGCCAGCGGCATAGGCCTCTTAAAGCAGGAGCTGCGGGATCTTGAAAGCCCCTTCATGGCCGACGCCGACGCCACCCGCGTCCCGGCAGGCAAGGCTCTGGCCGTTGACCGCACCCTTTTCTCCGAACGCGTCACCAGGGCTGTCATGGAGTCCCCGCTCATCACCGTCCAGGAAGCCGTCATCTCCTCCCTGGACGATGCCAGGCTGGGGGGCTTTGACTTTGTCGTCCTGGCTGCCGGCCCCCTTGCCACGTCTTCTTTGGCAGACAGCCTGCGCGAGGCCGTCGGCCTTGAGCACTGCTATTTTTATGATGCCATAGCGCCCATCGTCTGGGCGCACTCCTTAAACAGGGACATCATCTTCCGCGGCTCCAGATACGACGAGGAGCACGAAGGCGACGAAGAAGGCGACTACCTGAACTGCCCCATGAACAAGGAGGAGTACACCGCCTTCTACGAAGCCCTGCTGGGGGCGGAGAAAGTCCACGGGCGGGACTTTGAGAAGGAAAAGCACTTTGAGGGCTGCATGCCCATAGAAGCTCTTGCCGAGCGCGGTCCAAAGACGCTCTCCTTCGGCCCCATGAAGCCGGTGGGCTTTACGGATCCAAGGACGGGGAAGCGCCCCTGGGCCATTTTGCAGCTGCGCTCCGAAAGCCTGAACGGCGAGGCCTACAATCTGGTGGGCTGCCAGACCAAGCTGACCTATCCCGAGCAGGACAGGGTCTTCCGCCTGGTGCCGGGGCTGGAAAAGGCAGAATTCGTCCGCCACGGCAGCATGCACCGCAACACCTACGTCAATGCGCCCAAGGTCCTCGCCCCCGACTCCTCCCTGCTTGCCAGGCCGAACGTCTTCCTGGCCGGGCAGATCTCAGGCGTGGAAGGCTACGTCGAGTCCGCAGCCCATGGCCACTGGGCGGCCCTGGAAGTTGCCGCACGCCTGAACGGCGCCCCCCTGCCCCTTCCGCCCGAGACGACAGCGCTGGGCGCCCTGCTTGGCCACCTGCGCACAGAGGTCAAGCGCTTCCAGCCAAGCAACGCCCATTTCGGGCTTATGCCGGCTCCCCTGGAGCGCATTCCCAAGAAGGAGCGCAAGGAATGGTATGCCAGGAGGGCAAGGGAGGCCTTTGCAGCCTGGAAGGAGTCTGCCGGCCTTTAGGCAGGCGGTCCTAACAGCTTAATCGTCCCCAGCGTCGGCGTCCTCGTCGCCCAAACGACGCCCGAACACATTTTTTCAACTTTTTCTAAATTTTTCTTGACACTGCCAGCCATAAAGTCTAGAAGGTCACTTGTCTTGATTATTTCTCTTAGGAGCGTAGCTCAGGTGGCTAGAGCGCTTCCTTGACACGGAAGAGGTCAACAGTTCAAGTCTGTTCGTTCCTACCAATGACAACAAACCGGGAAAGCCCCGGCGGCGAAAGGCGGCTCACGCCAACCGCCCTTCAAAAATATTATACAGGATGGGGAGGTTCGCCTCCCCATCCTTATTTTATCCTTTGTGCAAAAGAGGAAGGTTCCTTATGGATGTCCGTGTTGAGGGACAGGTTGTCTCCGTGCCAGAGAAGAGCGATATCGCCTCTGCACTGAAAGCAGCGTTAAGTGGTAAGAAATTCAAGGCTGTGGTTGCCGCTGAAGTCAACGGCACCCAGTACGATCTCTCTGTTGAGCTTCCCGCAGGCACAGAAGAGATAACTCCCATTTTTGCCGACACTGCCGAAGGAACCAAGATCATCCGCCACTCTGCAGCCCATGTGATGGCCCTTGCCGTCAAGAGGCTGTTCCCCAAGGCGCTGGTGACCATCGGTCCTGCCATCGACAACGGCTTCTACTACGATTTTGACGTGGAAACCCCCTTCACCCAGGCTGATCTGGAAAAGATTGAAGCCGAGATGAAGAAGATCTGCCAGGACCGCCTCCCCTTTGTCCGCTCCACCCTGTCCAGTGCGGAAGCCGTCAAGAAGTTTGAGGGCATGGGCGAGAAGTACAAGGTCGAAATCATCAACGACCTTGGCGCCGACACCGTCTCCCTCTACCAGGAAGGAGACTTCACCGATCTGTGCCGCGGCCCCCACGTGCCGCACACAGGCTTCTGCCAGCACGTCCATCTTCTCTCCTGCGCCGGCGCCTACTGGCGCGGCGACGAGAAGAACCGCATGCTCTCCCGCATCTACGGCACGGCCTTTGCCGACGAAAAGTCCCTCAAGGACTACCTGCACCAGCTTGAGGAAGCCAAGCGCCGCGACCACCGCAAGCTGGGACGCGAGCTCGGCCTGTTCACCTTCTTTGAGCACGTCGCCCCCGGCATGGTGTTCTGGCTGCCCAAGGGCATGCTCATCCGCACCATCCTGGAGGACTTCTGGAAGCGCGAGCACTTGAAGCGCGGCTACCAGATTGTCCAGGGCCCGCAGCTCCTCCGCCAGGAGACCTGGAAGCAGTCCGGCCACTACGACCACTACCGCGAGAACATGTACTTCACCAAGATTGATGAAGAGATGTACGGCATCAAGCCTATGAACTGCATAGGCCACATGCTGATGTACGGCAATTCCGTGCATTCCTACCGCGACATGCCGGTGCGCCTCTTTGAGCTTGGCCTTGTGCACCGCCATGAAAAGAGCGGCGTTCTCCACGGCCTTCTGCGCGTCCGCCAGTTCACCCAGGACGACGCCCACATTCTCTGCACGCCCGATCAGCTTGAAGGCGAAATCATCGAGGTCATCCGTCTCATCCAGGACCTCATGAGGCTCTTTGACTTCAAGTACAAAATCGAAATTTCCACCCGCCCCGAGGACAGCATCGGCACCGACGAGGCATGGGAGCTGGCCACAAACGCCCTCATCAAGGCAGTTGAGAAGGAAAACCTCCCCTACGAAATCAACGAGGGCGACGGCGCCTTCTACGGCCCCAAAATTGACGTCAAGCTGCTGGACTGCATCGGCCGCGAATGGCAGTGCTCCACCATCCAGGTGGACTTCACCCTGCCCGAGCGCTTCGATCTGACCTATGTGGGCCAGGACGGCGAAAAGCATCGTCCGGTCATGGTGCACCGCGCCATCATGGGCTCTGTGGAACGCTTCATAGGCGTCCTTATCGAGCAGTACGCCGGCGCCATGCCGGTGTGGCTTGCCCCCGAGCAGGCGCGCCTCCTGACCGTCACCGATGCAGCCGTTGACGCGGCCAAGGAAATGGAACGCAAATTTACCGCCAGCGGCATCCGTGTGAGCACGGACGAACGCAATGAAAAGCTTGGCTTCAAGGTGCGCGAAGCACAGGTCGCCAAGGTGCCCTTCATGCTCGTTGTCGGTGAAAAGGAAGCGCAGAGCGGTACAGTGAGCATCCGCCTGCGCACAGGTGAGAACCTAGGCATGAAGACCGTGGAGGAGACTGTCGAACTGATCAGGTCCGAAGCGGCAAAACCATTCATACAGGGAGGAATGAGCTATAGCTTCGCCTAATATCAAGCCACGCAGACGCATGCCCGACAACGGCGTGCGCCGCAACGAGCTGATACACGCACGGGAGGTGCGCGTTATCGGCGTAGAGGGAGAACAACTTGGAATCATGTCCCGCAATGACGCCATTGCAGCAGCACGCGAGGCGGGATGCGATCTTGTTGAGGTGTCGTCCAATTCTGAGCCGCCTGTCTGCCGTATCATCGACTACGGCAAGTACAAATACGAGCAGCAGAAGAAAAAGCAGGATGCCAAGAAGAGGCAGTCTGTCGTCCAGGTCAAGGAAATCAAGGTTCGTCCCAAAACCGACGACCATGACTACGAGACCAAGCTGCGCCACGTGCGCAGGTTCCTGGACGACGGCGACCGCTGCAAGGTGACCGTTTTCTTCCGCGGCCGCGAAATCGTCCACAAGGACCGCGGCATGGACATTCTTGAGCGCTTCATGAAGGACCTTGAGGATGTCGCCAAAATCGACCAGGAGCCGCGTGCCGAAGGGCGTACATTACAGATGTTGCTCGTGCCCAAAAAATAGAGCTTGCCAAGGGCACAATTTTACGGCAAGCTGACTTGTTCCCCTTTTTTGGGGGAAGAATCTACTACGGAGAGGTCTCCACAATGCCGAAGATCAAAACAAGGCGCTCTGCCGCCAAGCGCTTCGAGCTGGGCCAGAACGGCAAATACCGCCGCCGCCGCCAGAACCTGCGCCACATTCTGACCAAGAAGGCCCCCGGCCGCAAAATGCGTCTGGGCCAGCCCACAGTCGTCGATTCAGCCAACATCAAGGCTGTCCGCCGCCTGCTTCCCAACGGTTAATTTCTTTTTTGCTGAACGGCCTTCAGGCGCAGAAAAGTGCGCCGAATGCCGTTGGTATTCCATCCTGACGGGCACAGGACCTACGCCTTGCTCAGGAGAAGGAGGATACACCCATGCGTGTTAAGAGAGGTCTTGCCGCACATCGCAGGCATAAAAAATTTCTTGATGCCGCCAAAGGATTCCGTGGTGCCCGTCACTGCTTGTACCGCACCGCCCGCGAAGCCGTTGAGCGCTCCATGCAGAACTCTTTTGAGGGCCGCAGGCAGCGCAGGCGCGACTTCCGCCAGCTGTGGATCCTGCGCATCAACGCCGGTGCGCGCCTGAGCGGCTTAAGCTACAGCCGCTTCATGCACGGCCTGAAGGTTGCCGGCATTGAGCTGGACAGGAAAGTCCTGGCTGACCTCGCCGTTTTCCACAAAGATGACTTTGCTGCCCTGGTTGAAAAGGCAAAGGCATCCCTCAACTAAGTTTTCTTTTTTCTGCGATAAGGAGACGGGGACAGTAATCCCGTCTCCTTTTTTTGTTTTCACGCACTGCGCAACGTACTGGCACACGTCCTGCCGCTTTTCCTCCCGACATCACCCCAAAATTTTTGAGGGAATTGAAAGCAGGCGGTTGATGTGATAGTCAGACAAGCAGTGTCCGCACGCCCCTCTGACGGGGGATGCGGGGAAAATTTGAATAGCCGGAACACCGGCCGGATGGTACTCCATGGATGTGATTTCTGCTCTGGAACAGCTGGCACCCGAACTGGAAAAGGGGCTGGCAGAGGCTTCCTCCGCTGAAGCCCTCGAAGGACTGCGCGTCGAATTTCTCGGCCGTAAAGGCCGCCTTGCTACCATTATGAGCTCCCTGCCAAGCCTGGATGCGGCAGACCGCCCTAAGGCTGGCAAGTGCGCCAATGAAGTCAAAGAAAAGCTTACTGCCCTCTTTGAAGCCAGCAAGAGCCGCCTGGAGGCTCAGGCTGAAGAGGAGTTTCTGCGTGGTTTTGACGCAACCCTGCCGGGACGCCGTCCCTGGGAGGGCTCCAGGCATCCCATCACGCTGACCATGGAGAAGATCTGCTCAGTCTTCCAGCAGCTCGGCTTCGACATCGAGAGCGGCCCCGAGGTGGAGACGGACTACTACAACTTTGAGGCCCTGAACCTGCCGCCGGAGCATCCCGCCCGCGATATGCAGGACACCCTGTACCTGTCGGACAAGGTCGTGCTGCGCACGCAGACCTCGGCAGTCCAGGTCCACACCATGGAAAAGCGCCGCCCGCCCGTGGCCATCGTCGCCCCCGGCAAGGTGTACCGCAGGGACTCCGACATCACCCATACGCCCATGTTCCACCAGGTCGAGGGCCTTATGGTCGGCGAGCACGTGACCATGGCGCACCTGCGCGGCATTCTGACCGCCTTCAGCCAGGCCATGTTCGGATCCGAGACCAAGGTGCGCTTCCGCCCCTCCTTCTTCCCCTTCACCGAGCCCTCTGCCGAAGTGGACATCTCCTGCTGCCTGTGCAAGGGCAAGGGGCATGTCAACGGCGCCCCCTGCCGCGTCTGCAAGACCACCGGCTGGCTGGAAATCCTCGGCTGCGGCATGGTCGATCCGGCCGTCTACAACTACGTAGGCTACCCCGAGGACATCACCGGCTTTGCCTTCGGCGTCGGCGTCGAGCGCGTCGCCATGCTGACCTACGGTCTCAGCGACCTGCGCATGTTCTTTGAAAACGACGGACGCTTCCTGCGCCAGTTTGTGTAAACTATGAAAAAGGCTGATGTTTTTACCGCTTCCCTGGCTGGAGGCCTCTTCCTCCTTTTCGGGGCTGAGGACGTCTTTGCCGCCAGGAACATGTCCTCCTCGCCTTCCCCGCCGCAGACCGGACTTGAGATGCCCGGCGAGCCGCTCAAGGGACGGAGGGTGGCTCCCATTACCGCCTTCTCCGATGCCTACGGGCATGCCATTACCGGCGAGGAGCCTGAGAAAAAGCAGAAAAAGCGTCTGCCTGCCGGCGCCTACGGCGGCTACAAGGAACAGGAGCGCCCCCTGCCCAAGGTCAGGGACGAGCGTCCTGTCTGGTAGCCGGCCAATGACCTGGTCTTCCTGTCTGCACTGCCTGCTTTAAGAATTTTATGACGCAACAGAGCGTCAAGGTGATATATGCTGCTGTCTCTTTCCTGGTTACGGGAATTTGTCCCCTATGATGGTACTGCCGAAGCCCTGGCCGACCGCCTGACCATGCTGGGCCTTGAGCTTGAGGAAATCGTCCACCCCTTCAACGAAATCTCTTCCGTCGTGGTCGGCAAGGTTGTCTCCTGCGAACCGCATCCCAATTCCGACCACATGCACATCTGCAAGGTCGATGCCGGACAGGGAGAACTCCTTCCCATCGTCTGCGGCGCCCCCAACGTGGCCGCCGGCCAGACTGTGGCTGTCGCATTGGTCGGAAGCACGCTTCCCGGCGGCATCGTGATCAAAAAGGCCAAGCTGCGCGGCGAGCCCTCCTTCGGCATGATCTGCTCTGAAAGGGAGATGGGGCTCAGCGAGAACCACGACGGCATCCTCGTCCTTCCCGACGATCTCAAGGCCGGCGACAAGCTCATCGACGCCCTCGACCTGGACCGCGACGTCCTGGACATCGACGTCACCCCAAACAGGGCCGACTGCCTCTCAGTCATCGGCCTTGCCCGCGAGGTTGCCGCTGCCTTCAGCCTGCCCATGACCATCCCGGACAAGCCCCTGGTCTTAAGCCATGTCGAGGCCGAGCATCCGGCCATAGAGATTGCCGATCCCGCCCTCTGCCCCTGCTACCTGGGACGCGTCATCACCAACGTCAAAATCGCCCCAAGCCCCATCAGGATGCGCTACCGCCTGCACGCCGCCGGCGTCAGGGCCATCTCCAACATCGTCGACGTCACCAACTACATCCTCATGGAATGCGGCCAGCCCCTGCACTCCTTTGACTTGGGCAAGCTCAAGGGCGGACGCATCATCGTGCAGCCTGCTGCTGAGGGCGAGCATCTGACCACCCTGGACGGCACGGACCGCACACTGTGCGCCAAGGACCTCACCATACGCGACGCCGAAGGCCCCGTGGCCCTTGCCGGCGTCATGGGCGGCCTTTCCTCTGAAATCACCAATGACAGCGAGCTCGTCTTTCTGGAATCCGCCATCTTCCATCCGGCCACCATACGCGGCACTGCCAGAAGGCAGAACCTGCACTCCGAGGCCTCCTTCCGCTTTGAGCGCGGCGTAGACCAGATGCATGCCGAGTGGAGCCTGGACCGCGCCTGCGCCATGATGCAGGCTCTTGCCGGCGGCATTGTCTCCGACAAGCTCTGCAAGAACGAGCCCGCCCCCTTTGTCCCTGCCAAGATCAGCTACCGTCCGGCACGCTGCGCCAGCCTGCTTGGCGAGGATCCCGGCAAGGAGTTCAGCAGGAAGGTGCTCTCCGACCTTGGCTGCAGCATTGCAGACAACGGCGAGACCTGGGAAGTGACCCAGCCTTCCTGGCGTCCTGACGTCACCAGGGAATGCGACCTCATTGAGGAAGTGGCCAGATACTACGGCATGGACAGGATCAAGCCCGTCCTTCCCCCCATTGAGCGCAAGCTTGAAGACGTCAGCGCCCCTGAAACCACCTATGCCTTCTACGACAGGCTGCGCAGGTGGGCCAGCGGCATGGGGCTCAATGAAGTCATCAACTACAGCTTTGTGGGCTCAAAGGAGCTGGACCTGCTCGGCCTTCCTGAAGAGGACCGCCTCAAGGTCATGAACCCCCTGTCCTCGGATCAGGACGTGCTGCGCACAGTCCTGGCACCCGGGCTTCTGCACTCCCTCAGCACCAACATGCGCCAGGGCGCCCCTGCAGCCCGCCTCTTTGAGATTGCCAGCGTCTTCCACAAGGATGCCTCCTCCTACACGACAGCCAGGGAGACCGGCACCATCGGCTTCTTGGTCTCAGGCAGGCGCTTTGACAACGCCTGGCCCCAGAAGGCCGGCGAGCTCGACTTCCTGGACCTGAAGGGCATAGCCGAAAGCCTCATGCGCTTCCTGAACCTGCCTGCCATGGAAGTGAAGGTCTTAGAAGAGCATCCCTACCTTGTTCCGGCAGTCGAGGTTTCCGTCAACAAGACCGTCATCGGCTGCATGGGCCGCATCCGTCCCGCAGCTGCCAAGGAATACGAGGCACGCTGGCCCGTATGGATGGCTGAGTTCAACCTGGAAACATTGCGCAGGCTGGCTGACGAAGCAGCCTTCGTCTTCCAAAACCTGGCTGTCTTCCCCGCAGTGCGCCGCGACATCACCGTCATCTGCGCTCCCGACATGAAGGCGCAGACGATTCTGGACGCCATCCTGGCAAAGCGCACGCCGCTGCTTGAGGACGCAGTCTTAGTCGATCTCTTCACCCCCGCCGACAAGTCCACGAGGAACCTGACCTTCAGGCTGACCTTCCGCCATGCGCAGAAGACGCTCAAGGATTCGGATGCGGACAAGGAGAGGGACCGCATAGTCGCCATGCTGGAAAAGACTCTGGGAGTACGGGTCTAGCAGCAGCTTTTGCATCATGAGGGCACGGTTTTAAACCGTGCCTTTTTCATCTCTGCCGCCATCCGGTGCTTCCGGACCTCTCCACGGCGTTTTCCCTTGCGTTTCCCTTACGTTTTCCAGGCCGGCTGCAGCCCCCTTCGTCCTGTGGACGAATGGCTCGAAAAATGGCATTTTTGCTTACTGCCTGCACGGGAAAAGGACCACTTGTCCTTTCCCTCTTCTTTGCCAGATGAGGGAGACTACTTCCCTGCCCAACCGGAGACAGAGCGATGAGTGCGCTGACAAGACACTACCGCATTGGCAAGGTTGCCTCCATGCTCGGAGTCAGAACATCCGTTCTGCGCTTCTGGGAAACCGAATTCCCTGAGCTCATCCCCCAGCGTGGCAGCAACGGCCAGCGGACCTATTACAAAGAGGACATTGACCTTTTAAAGCGCATAAAGGAGCTGCTTTATGTGCGCGGCCTCACCATCGAAGG
>CAZWGJ010000047.1:0-2190 GCA_964633375.1 uncultured Desulfovibrio sp. | reverse complement strand
ACCTTTTAAAGCGCATAAAGGAGCTGCTTTATGTGCGCGGCCTCACCATCGAAGGTGCGCGGCTGGCACTGTGCAGGACGGCGAACTACAAATCGCTCTCAACGGAGCAGAAGCTGGAGCATATGGCCAGGGGCGAGGAGCTGGAAGAAAAGCGCCTCGAGACAGCCAGGCAGCGCAGGGAAAACGCCCAAAGGCGCCAGGCAGAGGCTGATGCCGGCAGTGCAGCCCCAGCCTCAAATACTGAGGATGCCGCCCTTGTCAGCGACATTCTCAAGGAACTCAAAGACATCCGTGCCCAGCTGGCCGGCATAGGCAGCGAAAGTCCTGCTCCTGCTGCCGCAGCCAAGGAGCCTGAGGCTGCAGCCTCTGCCGAGGAAGAAAGCTGCCATCAGGAAGTTCCGGGCGCTTTGGAAGCCCAGGAAGCTGAACCAGCTGCTGAGCCGTCGGCTCTGGAGGAACCCCTCTCATGATTTTATCACCGTCACTTCTCTCCGCCGATTTTTCCTGTCTTGGCAGGGAATGCACGGACCTTGAACAAGCCGGCATCACCTGGCTGCACCTTGATGTCATAGACGGCATGTTCGCACCGAACATCACCTTCGGCACGCCTGTCATCGCCTCCCTGCGCAAGGTGTCAGGGCTCTTCTTCGACGTCCACCTCATGGTGGAGACGCCTTCGCGCTATCTTGAGAACTTCGCCAAGGCCGGCGCCGACATGCTCGTGGTCCACATGGAGGCAGAGACGCATCTGCAGCGCTGCCTCGCCCGCATCCACGAGCTTGGCATGCGCGCCGGCGTAGCGTTCAACCCCTCCACAGACATCAATGCGCTGCGCTGGCTTGCCGGCGACATCGACATGGTCCTGCTCATGAGCGTCAACCCCGGCTTCTCAGGACAGAAATTCCTGCCCATGGTCGAGAACAAAATCAGCATGGTCCGCTCTCTCCTTGATGAGTGCGGCGGAGCAAATATTCCCGTTCAGGTAGACGGAGGCGTCTGCCCTGAAAACATCGGAAAGCTTGTCAGCTGCGGAGCCGACATCTTTGTGTCGGGCTCGGCCTTCTTCAGCCATCCGCCCTACAAGCAGCGCCTCAAGGCATTTGAGGACGCAGCAGGCGCTTCATCCAGAGCATCTGCCGCTGCCGCCTCCCACTGGAAATCCCGCTTTGCGCGTGTATAGAAGGAACTAGTCATGGAAGTTACCCGCCGTAGCTGCGCCAACGCCATACGTACCCTTGCCATTGATGCCATTGATAAAGCCAACTCGGGCCATCCAGGTGCGCCTCTGGGCATGGCTGACATGGCTGAAGCCCTGTGGCGTCATGGCCTGCGTCATAACCCTGCCAATCCGGACTGGTATGACCGCGACCGTTTTGTCCTCTCCAACGGGCATGCCTCCATGCTGCTCTACTCCCTGCTGCACCTGACAGGCTACAAGGTGAGCCTGGACGATCTGCGCAATTTCAGGCAGTGGGGCTCCCTGACCCCTGGTCATCCTGAGCACGGGCACACCCCCGGCGTTGACATCACCACCGGTCCCTTGGGATCCGGCATCGCCTCCTCCGTGGGCATGGCCCTGGCGGAAGCCTGCCTTGCCAAGGAGTTCAACCGTCCCGGCTTCGACGTCATCAACCACCACACCTACGTCTTCCTTGGCGACGGCTGCCTCATGGAGGGCGTCAGCAACGAGGCCTCCTCCCTGGCAGGGACCTGGCACCTCGGCAAGCTCATCGCCTTCTACGACGCCAACGGCATCTCCATCGACGGCAAGGTGGACGGCTGGTTCACCGAAGATGTGCGCGCCCGCTACCTCGCTTTGAACTGGCAGGTCATCGGACCTGTCGACGGCCACGACTTCGACGCCCTGGACAAGGCCCTTGCCTGCGCCAAGGCGGAGACGACCCGTCCAAGCCTCATCATCTGCCACACCCACATAGGCTACGGCTCAGCCAAGCAGGATTCCGAAAAGTGCCATGGCTCCCCCTTGGGGCCTGAGCTTGCCGCCCAGGCAAAGAAAACCCTCGGCTGCTCAGCCGAGCCCTTCTTTGTGCCGCAGGAAGTGCGTGATGCCTGGGACGCCAAAGAAGCCGGTGCCAAGCTTGAGGCAGACTGGAACAAGCCCTTTGAAGCCTACAAAAAGGCCTATCCTGAGCTGGCAGAGGAACTGTCCCGCCGCATGAAGGGCATCCT
>CAZWGJ010000046.1:0-13607 GCA_964633375.1 uncultured Desulfovibrio sp. | reverse complement strand
ATCGAGTCTACGATCAAGCCGATGGATGCCGAGGGCTAGCCGATGCCGACAGAATTCTTCTCCCAGCGTCCGAAATCTACGCCCCAAATCTATGTCTACAGCCTGCCGGATGTCCCAAAGCGCAACGGCTTCCTCAAAATTGGCTACACAACCAGAGATGCTGAAACCCGTGTCAAGGAGCAGACCCACACCTCAGGGCTCAAGGCCAAGATCCTCTGCACGGAATCTGCCATGCGCTCTGACGGCAGCATCTTCACAGACAAGGACATCCACCGCATCCTGCGCCGCAAGGGGTTCATCCAGCTGAATGAGGGGGAAGACCGCAACGAGTGGTACCAATGCACTGTTGAGGACGTTAAGGCAGCCGTTCTGGAAGCCAGGGACGGCATCATCACCGAAGCCGGCCGCACTGCCAGCTTTTCGATGCGTCCTGAGCAGCAGCGCGCCGTTGAGACAACCAAAAAATTCTTCCTGAAAGAAGCCAGGGAGAACCCGACAAGAATCCCCAAGTTCCTCTGGAACGCCAAGATGCGCTTTGGCAAGACCTTTGCGTCCTATCAGCTTGCCAGGGCAATGGGCTTCAAGAGGGTCCTCATCCTGACCTTCAAGCCCGTCGTGGAGGCAGCCTGGAGCGAGGACCTCAAGTCGCACGTCGACTTTCAAGGCTGGCAGTTTGTCTCCAACAAGGACGCCTCAGGCTACAAGCTGGACATCGACAAGGAATACGAGGCGGCAGACAAGGACAAGCCCATCGTTGTCTTCGGCTCCTTCCAGGACCTGCTGGGAAAGAATGAAAACGGCGGCATCAAGGCCAAAAACGTCTTCATCCACAATGAAAGCTGGGACCTGGTCATCTTCGACGAGTACCATTTCGGCGCCTGGCGCGACAACGCCAAAAAGCTCTTTGAAGTGCCGGACGAGGAAGAAGGCGCTGATCCGGATCCTGAGGAATACCAGCAGAAGGAGGCAGGGGACGCCTACAACGAAACCTACCTGCCCATCACTGCCAAATACTACCTCTACCTCTCAGGAACGCCCTTCAGGGCCCTCAACACCGGCGAGTTCCTTGAGGACCAGATCTTCAACTGGACCTATCCTGACGAGCAGAATGCCAAGGCGTCCTGGAAGGGAGCAAACAACCCCTACCGCGCCCTTCCCCGCATGGTCATGCTGGCCTATGTGCTGCCGGAAAAAGTCCGCAAATTTGCCGAGGGAAGCGAGTTCAACGAGTTCGACCTCAATGAGTTCTTCAAGGCAGAGGTCAGGGAAAACGGCAGGGAAAAGGAAGCCATATTCCCGCATGAGGAGCATGTGCAGAAATGGCTGGACCTCATCCGCGGCAACCTTGCGCCCAGCGAAGAGGACCTGGGAAGCGATCCGTCCAAACGTCCCCCTATGCCCTACTCGGACGGCAGGCTCAGGAACATATTGTCCCACACGCTCTGGTTTCTCCCCAACGTTGCCTCCTGCAAGGCCATGTACAGCCTGATGCAGCGCAAGGACAACCGCTGGTACACCGAACGCTACAACATCATTGTCTGCGCCGGCAGCGAAGCCGGCATCGGGCTGGATGCCCTGAAGCCCGTCCTGCAGGAGATGGGCGATCCCCTTGCGACGCAGACCATCACCCTGTCCTGCGGCAAGCTGACTACAGGCGTAACCGTCAAGCCCTGGACAGGCGTCTTCATGCTCCGCAACTTGAAAAGCCCTGAAACCTACTTTCAGACAGCCTTCAGGGCGCAGTCTCCCTGGGTTGTCAGGGACGACAAGGGCAAAGAGCAGATCATGAAGGAAGAATGCTATGTCTTCGACTTTGCCCTGAACCGCGCCCTGCGCCAGATTGCCGACTACTGCGGCATGGACGGAAGGGGCGGCAATCCTGAGCAGAAAGTCGCCGACTTCATCCACTTCCTGCCCGTACTGGCCTACGACGGAAGCAGCATGCGTGAAATATCAGCCCAGGAAGTGCTGGACTTTGTCACAGCCGGCACCTCCGCGACGCTCCTTGCCAGGAGATGGGAGTCTGCCCTTCTGGTCAACGTTGACAACGACACTTTGCAGAGGATTCTCAACAGCCCTGAAGCCCTGGCGGCCTTGAAGAACATCGAGGGCTTCCGCTCCCTCAACAAGATTATTGACACCATTCTCACGAAGTCCAGCGCCATCAAGAAGATCAAGAAGGGAAAGAAGCCAAGCAAGGGGCTGAGCCAGAAGGAGAAGGAACTCAAGACCCAGCGCAGGATGATCCAGCAGAAGCTCATCAAGTTTGTCACGCGCATCCCCATCTTCATGTACTTAACCGACGACCGCGAGCACTGCCTTGAGGACGTCATCCGCCAGCAGGATCCTGAGCTCTTCAAGGAGGTGACAGGGCTCACCCTTGCGGACTTTGACCTCTTGTGCAAACTCGGGGTCTTCAACACCAGCCTGATGGATGACGCCATCTTCAAGTTCAAGCGCTATGAGGATGCCAGCCTCTCCTACGCCGGCATCAACAAGCATGCCGGCGAAAACATCGGCGGCTTCTCCACCGTCAGGAGCGCTTCATCCGCCGGCCAGATCTTCTACAACCAGGCATAGCCACTGAGCCTGCTTGGGAGAGGATGCGATGGGAATGTTGACCTTGTATCACGGATCGCCTGACAAGGAAGTCCGGCCGCAGTTTGACAGGGGGAACGACAGGCACGACTACGGCAGGGGCTTCTACCTGACCGACAGCCTGGACCTTGCCAGGGAGTGGGCTGTCTGCCGTCCAAACGACGCCAGCGGCTACGTGCACACGTTTGAGCTTGAGACAGACGGGCTGAAAATCCTCGACTTCCAGAACCATCCTGTCCTTGCCTGGCTGGCTGAGCTTATGAAGCACCGTGATGCCGCAGACTCCAAACGCTACCGCATGCTGGCAGCAAAGTTCATCGCAAAGTACGGCGTCAACACAGACGTGTACGACATTGTCAAAGGCTGGCGGGCGGATGCCTCCTACTTCTACATTGCCAGGGAATTTGTTCGGGACAATATCGACATCGCCATCCTGGAAGAGCTGCTGTCTCTGGGCGGGCTTGGCATCCAGTACTGCATAAAGTCAGAGCTCGCCTATTCCAGGCTGAGGGAAAGGGCGGATGCGCTCATCTTGGTCGACTACGCTGAGTTCAACGACAGATTCAATGCCAGGGACAAGCAGGCCAGAAAGACCATGTATGAGCTCGTCAATTCGGATGCCAATGAAGTGGCCAACGTCTTCAGCACCTTGCTCCGATGAGGAACTGCCGATGCCAGCATATGACAAAGTCTATCTTGACGAGGTCGTGGAAAACCAGGGAAAGCTGTTTGACCTTGTGTCCTGGCAGTATCCCAATGCCGACACAGAGGACTTCATCAACGCCTATATGGCGAGCAGGACAAGAAAGAGCATTGATGAATCGCAGGCCTACGTCAGCACGATGAGCGCCAGGGAACTGTGGGAATACTTCTGTGAGACAGAACACTTTGCCCTGAAGGAAGGCAGGGCGCTTGAGGGCTTCCTGCCCGCATGGATAGGCGAGTTCTATGCCTACTACCAGTGGTACTACGACGTGCCGAGCGCAGAGCTTATCAGGAAAATCCCAGTCTCCTTCCTAAAGAAAGCCTATGCAGGGCTTCATGACCTAGATCTTGAGCTGGCAGTCCAAAAGGTGGGAGCGATCTGAAGAAAGAAAGCATGGTGCGCTAAAGATGAAATCAAGCGCTCTGGGGGTGGATGTCAGCTGACGCATGACAGACGACACCACGCACGCACCCTGTACGACGCTCTGTACGATGCACTGTACGGCGTACCCTGCATCCCACTCACAACTATTGCTGCACTCCCCCATCTCCCTCAAGATCCTGCACACTTCCTTGCAGGCTTCAGCCATGCCAACACCTTGTTATTGCTAGCTTTTCCTGCACAGCACCAGCCTTTCTTCCAGCAGGATGCGCATACTTTCTGTTTACAGCCTGCACACTAGATTTTATTATACGCCTCATCGGCAAGCAGCCGGCCTGCCTTTGGCTTCCCTGCCTGCTTGTCTGCCTCCGCCCGGCAAAAAGGGCGGCGGCATGCAGATTCTGATAAGCGATGTACAGGAGCACTCACTTTGCAGACCAAAGGGAAGCCTCTCCGCCATCGTCATCCCCCTTATAGAAACTGTTCAGGTTTACTCATCCATGCCAAACACTGTCGTTGCGACAAATGCGCATTCCACGTTTGCCCCATTTCGTCAGTTTATCTTTTCCTGCGCCTTGCTCTGCCTGCTCTTTGCCTTCTGCTTTATGCCAAAGACGCCTGCAGAGGACGCCGAACAGGTGCAGGGCGTCAGCTCTTCCGAGCCTGGCTGGGTCTCCATGCCGGCAGGAGCCCGTTCAGCCTATTTCGGCATCCACGGCGGCACCGTTCCAGTCAGCCTCCTGGTCACCAACACCGGCACAAGCCTCATCAGCTTTGTGGGACAGACCGGCAACGACTTTCTGGCGCTCCTGCGCAAGGCGGAGCTGCGCCTGCCGTCCTTTCTCTGCGGCGGCAAGGCTTCTGCAGACCTTCCCCTTGGCAAAAACCATCCGGACAGCAAGACCCTGACCTGCGGAAGCTCCGTCTTCAACCTGCCTGTCATCTCCCTTTCTGACGACAGCGTCTTCAAGCTGGCTGCCACGCCCGGGCTCCTGCAGCCCTTCGGGTTCTCAGACAAGACCAGGGGCATTGAAGGGGACGTCAGCATGCCTGGGGATGAAGCAGGTCTGGTGCGCTACCACATCCTGGTGGATCCAAACTACCTGGCGCCGCACCAGGAATAGGGAGCCTTTCCTACTCCCCGCAAAACTATCGAAAAGCCTTTTCTCAAATGCTTCAAGAGGGCGCAGCCGCATTCTGGCTGCGCCCTCTTCTTCTTTTCAGCACATATGCTGCGCGCCCTGCGCCCCTTATGCCCTACACCTTGGAGATCAGGACCACCACTATTGGATCCCTGTCCAGCACCTTGCGGAAGAAGTGGCGCAGCGTCCCGCGGATGTTTTCCTGCAGGGGTGTGGCGGTCTGGCCGTTCAGGGACTTCTCAACCTCTTCCACGACCAGGCACTTGGCCTCCTCATAGAGATGCTCAAACTTGTCGTAGACAAAGCCCCTGGAGGTGATGTCGGGTCCTGTCAGGATGTAGCCGGTCTCGCTGTCCGTCACAACGGAGACGACCACCATGCCCTCCTCGCCAAGTATTCTTCTCTCCCTTAGGACTGTGCAGCCCACGTCGCCAACACCCTTGCCGTCTACCAGCGTGTAGTCCACAGGAATGGGATCAAGCCTTTCGGCTCCGTCCAAGGTCAGCTTCAGAGGATGCCCGTCTTCCAGGATGAAGACCTTGTCCTTTTCCACGCCGCATTCAACGGCCAGCCTGCCGTGCTTGATCAAGTGGCGGTACTCGCCGTGCACCGGCACAAAGTACTCGGGCCGCACTGCGTACATCACATCGCACAGTTCGGCGCTGTGGGCATGCCCTGAGGCATGGATGGCCAGCACGCTCTCATAGAGGACCTCAGCCCCCTGGCGGTACATCTCGTCTATCAGATGCGTCACCACCCTGGCGTTGCCGGGAATGACGCGCGAGCTCATGATGACCGTGTCGCCGCTGTGGATGCTCAGCTGCTTGTGCCCGCCAAAAGCCATGCGGGAGAGGGCGCTCATGGGCTCTCCCTGCGCGCCTGTGACCACGACCACCAGCTTGCTGTCAGGCAAATCCGGCACGCTGGCATAGGCGTTGTAGAGGTCAAGCGGCGGCTTCACCAATCCCAGGTCCGTCGCCATCTCGATGTTGTTTGCCAGGCTGCGCCCGCTGATCACCACCGTCCTGTCGTACTTTTCAGCCAGGTCGAAGACTTCCTGGATGCGCTGCAGATGGCTTGAGAAGAGCGTGATGACTATGCGTCCCTCGGCGTTGGCAAAGATGGTGTCCAATGAGGACTTGACCTCGCGCTCTGTCAGGCTTCTCCCTGCCCGCTCCACGTTGGTTGAGTCCGACATCAGCAGGCGCAGACCCTTTTCGCCGGCAAAGGATCCTATCTTCTTCAAGTTGGTGCCGGTCCCTGAAAGCGGGTTGGGGTCGAGCTTGAAGTCGCCTGTATGCAGTATTCTGCCGACTGGGGTCTCAACGCCCAAAGCATAGCCCTGGGGGATAGAGTGGCAGACTGGGAAGAAGTGGAAGGTGAGGTCGCCTATGGTCCTGGTCTCATGGGGGAGCACGGGATGCAGGTTGGCAAGCTCAAAGATGTCGTGCTCCTTCAGCTTGTGCTCAACCAGAGCCAGCGTCAGGGGGGAGCCGTAGATGTCCACCCCGCGCAGTTCCTTCACAACCCAGGGCAGCGCCCCTATGTGGTCCTCATGCCCGTGGGTCAGCACAATGCCCAGCATCTGATCCTTGACCGCCGTCACGGCACCGAAGTGGGGGATGACCACATCGACGCCCAGATGCTCGTCCGAGGGGAACATGAGCCCGCAGTCCACCATGACCACGCCGCTGGCAGTCTCCCACAGCTGGCAGTTCAGTCCTATTTCGCCCAGGCCGCCCAGCGGCGTTATAACAAGTTCATTCTCGTTCATGATTTCTCACTTTCAGGATGCCGCTGCACTACAGAAGATCCGGATGGAATTCGCCCATGGCGGCGTAGAGGTTGGAGAGGGCGGTGAGGTAGTCGCCCCTGGCCTGCGTCAGCTGCACCTCGGCGTTCAGAAGCTTGGTTGAGGCGTCCAGCACGTCAAAGTTTGTGCCGACCTGCTCCTGGTACTGCGCCAGCGCCGCCTCATAGGCTTCCCTTGCCTGGGCCACGGTTGTCTTTGCCACCTCTATGCGCTTGCCTGCCTCGCGCAGCGCCAGGTACTTCTCCTTCACGTCGTAGCCGGCATCCAGCATGATGCCGCGCGCCTGGCTCCTGGCCTTGGCGACAAGCCAGCCTGCCTGCTGGTCGGAAAAGTAGGTGGTGCCCCACTGGAAGACGTCCCAGGACAGGGTGGCGCCGACCTCCCAGGTGGTGGAGCGGGAGGCGTTGTCCCCTGCGCGCTGCATGTCGGGGGTGTTGCCGCTGTTG
Source organism: uncultured Desulfovibrio sp. (assembly GCA_964633375.1). Lineage (GTDB taxonomy): Bacteria > Desulfobacterota > Desulfovibrionia > Desulfovibrionales > Desulfovibrionaceae > Desulfovibrio. The sequence goes on along the minus strand of CAZWGJ010000046.1, from coordinate 6,521 downwards.
GTGATGCCGTAATACGCCTCTATCTTGGGGTAGTAGCCGCTGCGGGCAATCAGCCTGTCCTTGATCGCCATTTCAACGGCCTTGTAGGCGATGTAGAGATCGGGGCGCCTTTTGTAGGCAAGCTCAAGGCAGCTCTCAAGGCTCATCTTGAAGGCAGGAGTCACCAGCAGCCCCTCATAGCGCACCCTGTCCTCTGCAGAAAGCCCCAGCAGGGTGTTGAGCTTGGCCAATGCTGTCTCGCTGCTGTTTTTCAAGGTGATGAGCTCTCTTTCCGCCTCGCCCAAATCCACCTGCGCCTGCAGAACGTCCAGCTTGGGGCGCAGGCCTACGTCGTGGTAGGCGGAGGTTATCTCAAGCTGCTCCTTCAGCCTTGCCACCGACTCTTCCTGGCTGTGCACATTCTGCAGAGAGCACAAGTAGCTCACAAACTGCTGCTGGACCTGGGCTGTGGTCTCCAGCTCTGACTTGCGCAAAGACGCCTTGTCGCTTTCAGCCTGCAGGGCCTGCTTCTGGTAGGTGCCAAGCGTCTTCATGCCGTCAAAGAGAATCTGCTTTACCTCTATGCTCCAGGTGTAGGTTCCGTTGGAAGGCGTCTTGGTGCCCGTCATCATGGACGGGTCCCTGTCCTGCCTGGAATAGCTGTAGCCGTAAGTCGTGGAGAGGGAGGGGAAGAGCTGCCCCATGGCAGACTTCTTGCCCGCCTCCGAGGCGCGGGCGCCTGCCTCGGCAGCGCCAAGGGTGGGGTTGTAGTCCAGGGCATGGCGCACGGCCTGCCCCATGTTGAAGGAGCCCCTCGCAGCCCTGGGCTTTTTGGCTTCCTTTGAGCCGCTGTATCTTGAAGGCGCCACCGGCTTGGCGGCGCCAGAGCTCAGGGCAGGGCCGAAGCTGTCCGGATCAGCCTGGTCAGCAGACAGGGCCTCGGCGCCTGTTAAAAGCACCAGCCCCGTACAGCACAGCAGAGCACCTGCAAGCCTGCGGGCGGCAGCCTGGATTTTGTCTGGTAACAAGAGATTTTGCATAGCGGAAACTATACTGAAATTCTCAATGCTAGCAACTTGAAAAAGGGCTACGCAGCCTGACCTCCACAAGCCCCAGGACGCCGCGCATAAGCCCTGATAAACTCTCCCAAAAGACCTTTTCGGACTGCCTTTCCCGCCTCTTCTTTCCGCTCTTGCCAACTGGATAACGTATGTCTTAAGCTTATGATAGTTGTATCCCTCTTCCCAACTGACTTTCAGGCCCTGCGCCGGTCAGTGTTTTCAATCCGCTAGAAGGTAACGTATGGCTGTACCCATTCTGAAAAAAGAATCCCTTATCCCTGGCACAACCAGCAAAATGGTGCTCTATGCACCGGAGATTGCCAGGCATGCCAAGCCAGGGCACTTTGTCATCCTGCGTGTCAACGAGCACGGCGAGCGCATCCCCCTGACCATAGCCGACGCCGATGCTGAAAAAGGGGAGATCACCATTGTCTACCTGGTCCTTGGCAAGACGACCTCCCTGCTGGAATCACTGAAGGAAGGCGACAGCCTTCTGGATGTCTGCGGGCCGCTGGGCAAGGCAACCCGCATCGAAAAGAAGGGGTGCGTGGTCTGCGTTGGCGGCGGCACCGGCATTGCAGCCATGCACCACATCGCCAAGGGGCACCACAAGGCAGGAAACAAGGTCGTCGCCATCATCGGCGCCAGAAACAAGGACCTGCTCCTCTTTGAAAAGGAGCTGAGCCTCTTTGCCGACGAGCTGCTCATCAGCACCGACGACGGAAGCTATGGCCACAAGGGCTTTGTGACCGACCTTCTGAAGGAAAAGCTTGATACGGACAAGAGCATCTTTGAGGTGGTGGCAGTCGGCCCCGTGCCCATGATGGCCGCCGTCTCCAAGCTGACCCTGCCCTACAAGGTGCACACCACAGTCAGCCTCAACCCCATTATGGTGGACGGCATCGGCATGTGCGGCGCCTGCCGCGTCACAGTCGGCGGCAAAACGTGCTTTGCCTGCGTGGACGGCCCTGAGTTCGACGGGCATCAGGTTGACTTCAATGAACTGAGGCTCAGGCTCAACGCCTTCAGAGAGCAGGAGAAAAAATCGCTGGAAGCCTACAAGAGCAAGAACGGGAGCGCGAACAATGGATAAACCTGTCAAACACGGCAACAAGATACCCAGGGCTGCCATGCCCTGCCAGCCGGCATCAGTCCGCGCCCATAACTTTGACGAGGTCGCTTTGGGCTACGATGAAGCAACTGCGCTGGGCGAGGCCTCGCGCTGCCTGCAGTGCAAAAAGCCCAGCTGCGTCAAGGCCTGCCCCGTCTGCGTGCCCATCCCGCAGTTTATTTCCGCCATAACCGAGGGCGACTACGAGAAGGCCTACGCCGCACTCAAGACCGCCAACGCCCTGCCGGCCGTCTGCGGACGCGTCTGCCCCCAGGAAAAGCAGTGCGAAGGCTCCTGCCTTCTTGGCAAGAAGGGCGAGCCCGTTGCCATCGGCCGCCTGGAACGCTTTGCGGCAGACACCCACATTGCCTCCCAGAAGAGCAGGCCCCAGGCCGACAAGCCTGCAGCCAAGGCGTCTTCCGCCAAGAGCGTCGCCTGCATAGGCGCCGGTCCATCCTCCCTTTCCTGTGCCGGCTACTGCGCCTCCCACGGGCTCAAGGTGCACATGTACGAAGCCCTGCACGAAGCAGGCGGCGTGCTCATCTACGGCATTCCCTCCTTCAGGCTGCCAAAAGACATCGTGCGCAGCGAAATTGCCGCACTTGAGGAGCTTGGGGTGGAAATCCACCTGGACTCCGTCGGCGGACGCACCTTCCAGATTGCAGAGCTGCTTCAAAAGCACGACGCCGTCTTCATCGGCGTGGGCGCCGGCCTGCCCAAGTTCCTCGGCATCCCCGGCGAAAACCTGGTGGGCGTCTTCTCTGCCAACGAATTTCTGACCCGCATCAACTTAGGCCGCGGCTACCGCTTCCCCGAGTACGACACCCCCGTCTATGAGGGACGCAAAGTCACCGTCTTCGGCGCCGGCAACGTGGCCATGGATGCCGCCAGGACGGCCCTGCGCATGGGTGCGGACGAAGTGCACGTCATCTACCGCCGCACCAAGGCGGAGATGCCTGCCCGCCATGAGGAAATCGAGCACGCCGAGGAAGAAGGCGTCATTTTCGACCTCCTGGTCAACCCGCTTGCCTTCCATGCAGACGACAACAATCGCCTCAAAAGCGTCACACTCCAGCGCATGGAGCTGGGCGAACCTGACGACTCAGGGCGCAGGCGCCCCGTGCCGGTGGCAGGCTCAGAGTTTGAAATGGAAACGGACCTTGCCATTGTCGCACTGGGCACACGCTCCAACCCCATCCTGCTTGAGGCGACAAAAGAGCTTGAGAAGAACAAATGGGGCTACATCGTGGCCGACGAGGAGACAGGGGAGACCTCCATTCCCAACGTCTTTGCCGGCGGCGACATCGTAACCGGCGCTGCAACCGTCATCCTGGCAGCAGGTGCAGGCAGACGGGCCGGCATCAGCATCTGCCGCAGGCTGCTGGGCGCATCCGAAGAAAACTAGCTCTTCCTTTTCCCTTGAATACCCTTCCCCGCGGCTTTCCCTGCCGCGGGGATTATGCTTTTCTTGCCGGATGCGCCGGATACGCTGCTTTACCTGTACAAAGAGGACATTCACCATGCTGTCAGTCGATCTGCACAACCACACGCTTTATTCCCATGCCAAGGACACGGTTCAGGCAATGTATGAAAGCGCCGCATCCAAGGGCATCACTGTTTTCGGCTTCTCCGAGCACAGCCCGCGCCCTCTGAAGTACACCTATCCTGTGGAGTACAGGGACAGGCTGAACGCCCATCTACTGGACTACGTCCATGAGGTGCAGGACTTAAAGAAGCTGAACGGTCCCTGCAAAGTCCTCTTCGGCATGGAAATAGACTGGTTTGAGGACGACGTCGACTTTGTCCGCCAGGCTGCCGGCGCCTTCCCCTTTGACTACCTCATCGGCAGCACCCACTTTCTTGGCACCTGGGGCTATGATGCTTCTCCCGAGCCCTGGGAGAAGATGAGCGAGGCCGAACGCTTTGCCAGCTACACAGCCTACTTTACGACCTGGCGCAAGATGCTGGCCACAGGGCTCTTCCAGATTGCAGCCCATCCGGATCTCATCAAAATCTTCAGCCTGGACAGCTTTCATGCCTGGCTTGTCAAGGAAGAGAGCCAGCGCCTGGTAAAGGACGCCCTGGAAGTGCTGAAGGCCAACAATATGGCGATGGAGATTTCCTCTGCAGGCCTGCGCAAGCCCTGCCATGAAATCTACCCCTGTCCGCTCATCATGCGCCTGGCAGCAGAAGTGGGCGTACAGGTAAGCTTTGCCTCGGACGCCCACACCACCCAGGACGTCGGCTACGGCTTCCCTGTCCTGGCAAGCTATGCCAGAGCCTTCGGCTTCGCGCACGGCGTGTACTTTGCCGAAAAGAAGTGCTTTGAGCACGAAATCTAAAGACTGGGCAAAGACATAAGCCAGAGGAAGAACCATGTGCCAGACGACTCTCTGCCGGCTTGAAAATGCCGGTCTTGTATTCCCCGGCGATCCCAGGCAGAGGCTGGTCCTGCACGATCTTTCCTGGTCCCTTCATCAGGGAGAGCACACCGTGCTCATAGGCAGGAACGGCGCAGGCAAGACCACGCTGCTGCGCCTTCTGCGCGGGGAGGCATGGGCAACTAAAGGCAGCATCTCCTGGCTTGACCAGGACAGCATGAGCAGCTCGCGCATCACAGGCCAGGCCGTCACCGCCATGGTGTCCCCTGCCCAGCAGGAATACTTCCAGCGCTCCGCCAAAGGCCTCAACGGCAGGGAGCTTATGCTGACCGGCTTTGACGGCACCCCTATGCTCTATACGACGGCAGATCATGAGCGGGAGGAGCTTGTTTATGACATGGCGGAGCAGCTGGACTGCGTCAATCTGCTGCGCCAGAACGTCACTGAAATCTCCCAGGGGCAGCTCAGGCTGCTGCTCCTTGCCCGCGCCATGCTGCGCAGGCCGTCCCTGCTCCTTCTTGACGAGTGCACGGACGGTCTGGACTCCCGCCACAGGGATCTCTTTGCCAGGACCCTCAAAAAGCTCTCAGCAGTCAGCACGATTGTCATGACGACGCACAGGGCGTCCATGATCCCGTCCTGGATAACAAGCAGGCTCTACCTTTGCGGCGGCACGCTCAGCCAGAGCCCCTGCGCCTTCCAGGAAGAGGAGGCGGACGCATTTTTCGCTGCAGAAGGCAGCTGCCGCGAGGCAGCGCAGGCAGAGGCTGAAAAGGACAAGGAGCCTGAGCCTCTTGTCTCAGTCGAAAACGCCACCGTCTACCTTGCCGGCAGACCTGTGCTGCACGACATCTCCTGGCAGCTCTACAGGGGCGAGCACTGGCTGCTGCAGGGCGGAAACGGCTCGGGCAAGTCCACCTTCCTGCACATGCTTGCCTCCGATGTGCCTGTCGCCTGGCCCGGCACAGTGGCCTTTCATCTGCCCAAGGACGACAACATCCCCTTTGCCAACATACGGCGCAGAATACGGCTTGTCTCCGACGCCAACCAGGCGCTCTATGAGTACGACGTCACCTGCCTTGAGCTCGTCTTGTCCGGACTGGAGAACACGGTGGGGCTGTACAGGGCCTTCAGCGAAGAAGAGAAAAGCGTTGCCGAAGGCATGCTCGGCAAGGTCGGGCTCCACGGCCTGCAAAACGCCTCCATACGCCAGATTTCTACAGGGCAGCTGCGCAGGGCCTTTCTGGCAAGAGCCCTCATGGGCTTTCCGCTGGTCCTGCTGCTGGACGAGGCCTGCACAGGGCTGGATGAAAAAGGCCGCTGCAGCTACCTGGAAGTGCTTGACGCACTGGCTGACGAGGGGCTCTCCTACGTCTTTGTCTCCCACTATGAAGAGGACACGCCGACGACCATCAACCGCCGCGCCCGCATGCGGCAGGGGCGCCTGGAAGTGTGCTGACGCATTCTGCCAGGCTTCCTGTCCGGCAGCTGCAGGAGCCGTCAGGGATGAGCCCAGGGCACCCTATGGAGCGCCAAAAACGCACTCTCCACCGCTGCGCTGCTCTCTCTTTTCCCTTGACTTTACACCTTCCTCTACATAAAAATCGCTACTGGCTGGCTCTCTTTAAGATACCATTTGAGCCGCTTCAAATGCCTTCTGTTTCCTGTTGCTGCACTCGCAATAACAAGAAAGGTTTTTATTTGACATGCTGAAAAAAATCTCTACCCCCCCCAATTTTTGTCAATAATTACAACAACTTACACCATACAGAAGCTTTCTATACCCTTTGTAAAAATCTTAAAAGCAGTTCAAACAAAACAAGCAGCTGCCGCAACACAAAACCCACTCTGCCCAGCCGCACCTGCCAGCCCAGCCTGTCCGTCTGCTCTTCTCTGAGTGCTTCAAAAGCAGCGCACAGTCTTTTTGTGCATGCTCTTTTCAGAGAAGGCAAAAGACAAGATCCGATGCATCATGAAGAGCATGCCTTG
>CAZWGJ010000045.1:0-13650 GCA_964633375.1 uncultured Desulfovibrio sp. | reverse complement strand
GCTACTCGACCGTCACGCTCTTGGCCAGGTTGCGCGGCTGATCGACGTCCTTGCCCAAATAGTCTGCGACTTCATAGCTGAACAGCTGAAGGGCAGGCAGCACGACAAAGCCTGAGAAATTCCCCTCTATCCTGGGGATGATCCACAAGTCGTCGGTTTCTATGTCAACGCCGTTATTGGTCAGGGCAATGACGTGCCCCTGGCGCGCCTGCACCTCAACCACATTCGACTTCACCTTGGGCAGAAGTGCGTCATCCAGGCAGATGGCAAACGTGGGGAAGGTGCTGTCTATCAGGGCAATGGGACCGTGCTTCATCTCGCCCGAGGCATAGCCCTCGGCGTGGATATAGGACAGTTCCTTAAGCTTCAGGGCGCCTTCCAGCGCCAGCGGGTAGCAGTGCCCCCTGCCAAGGTAGAAGAAGTTCCTGGACTGGGCATACTTTCCAGCCAGCTGCTTGGCACGGTCGTGCATGGCAGGCAGGTTCTCTTCCAGAATGGCAGGAAGGCTGAGCAGGGACTGCACAGCGGCCCTGCACTGCTCTTCAGTGACAGTGTTCTTTCTTATTCCCCAGTACAGGGCCATAAGGGTCAGCAGCAGCATCTGGCTGCACATTGCCTTGGTGGAGGCAACGCTGATTTCAGGACCAGCCTGTGTATAGAGGACTGAATTGGCCTCCCTGGCTATGGAGGAGCCTATGACGTTGCACAAGCCTATAACTGTGGCGCCGCACTGGCGCGCCCTGCGCAGAGCAGCCAGCGTATCGGCCGTCTCGCCGCTCTGGCTGATGACCAGGACCATCTCGCCGGGCTGGAAGATCAGCGCCTCCTTGTACCTGTACTCAGAGGCTATTTCCACCTGGACGGCGATGCCTGCCATGGACTCAAGCAGATGCCGTCCCCACAGGCCTGAGTGCGCACTTGTGCCGCAGGCAACAATGGTAAGGCGGGTCGGCACGGGGAGGCTGTCCAGCTCAGAAAGCTGTATCCCCGTCCTGTCGGGGCTCAGGCGTCCTGCCAAAGCATCGCGTATAACCTTGGGCTGCTCAAAAATTTCCTTGAGCATGAAATGCCGGTAGCCTGATTTCTGCGCAGCCTGCACATCCCACTCTATGGTCTGCACGGACACATCGACCGGGGAAAGGTCTGCTATCTTGCGTACTTCGTAGGAAGAGCTGGTGACGCGCACCATCTCCCCGTCCTCAAGAAAAACGACCTTGCGGGTGTACGGCAGGAAGGCCGGGATGTCAGAGGCCACAAAGTTTTCGCCTGTGCCGACACCCAGGATCAGCGGAGCCGACAAGCGGGCGGCATAAAAAACAGACGGCTGCTCAACAAGCATGAGGCAGACGGCATAGGCGCCATGAGCCCTGTTCAGGGCTGCAGCAAAAGCCTTCTCGATGTCAGGCTCGGTCTTGCGGCATTCCTGGATGAGGTTGACCAGGACCTCTGTGTCCGTGTCAGAGTAGAAGGTGTACCCCTTGGCGGCCAGCTCATTCTTGATTTCCAGGTAGTTCTCAATGATCCCGTTGTGGACAAGGGCAAGGGTCTTGTCGTTGCTCAAGTGGGGATGGGAATTGCGTACAGCCGGTGCGCCATGGGTGGCCCACCGGGTGTGCCCCATGGCCGTGGTGGCAGTAGATGGCGGCTCAGTGGCAAGCAGCTGCTCCAGCTGCGTCAGTTTGCCCTGTGCCTTGGAGACACGAAAGCTGCCCTGCTGCACGCAGGCAACCCCCGCGGAATCATAGCCGCGGTATTCCAGCCTGTGCAGTGCTTCAACAACCAGTGCGATAGCCGGACGATGTCCGGAATAGCCAACAATACCACACATAAACGTCTATTCTCCAAGAGAGAAGCTGCTGCCGGCAGCAGCTTTCCGCCGTGCAGCCTGCCAAATAGGACCTGCTGCCCAAAAGGCCTTTCTTTCAGGCAGCACCTGCATCATCTGCACGCTGACTACATGTTCTTGCGGTCGATGATGTCCTGATTGCGGATGACAACCTTCGCCTTGTTGAACAAGGACTCCATGAAGGACATAACGACTCCGTTTGCACGTTCCCTCTGCGTCAGGCTGGTCATAATGTTCTCAACCTGCTGCCATTCAGCATCCTCAGGATCGGCTGTCTGCTTGACGCGGCAGATCAGGACGCCGGAGTCGTCCTTCGTAGAGACAGTAAAGACAGTGGACAGCCACTTGCCGGGCTCGGCAGAAAACACGGCACGCTCAAGATCAGCCTGGGCAGCGAAGGGGGCAATGGCGCTGTCCCTGCCAAAGAGTTCTGAAACCTTTGCCTTGGAAGCCCATTCCGACGGCAGATCGCCTGCACCAGCCTTCTTCAAGACATCTTCCAGGGCGGCCTTGGCCTTCCCCATTCCTTCGTTTGTGCGGATCCTTTTGACAATGTCGGCCTTGACATCGGCAAGAGGCTTGAAGGAGCTGGGGGCAGTCTGCAGGACGCGTGCGACGACATAGGCAGAGCCCGCTTCAAGAGGCGTATCAACAGGCTGCTTGGCACCGATGCCCATAATGGCCTTGGCGCCGTCTGCGGTGATGCCAAGCTTGGTCTGCAGCTCCTCCCTGCTCATCAGGCCGGTCGTTTCGGCCTTAAGTCCGTGGGAAGCTGCAACTTCAGCCATATCCTTTCCAAGGATGTTTTCTTCAGTCAGGGTATCAAGCAGGTCAGACAGTCCGGCTTTGCCTTCAATGGCGGCCAGCTCTGCCTTGATGTCTTTTTCCACAGACTCATACGGCTTCACAGAAGCCGCCTTCTTGTCCGTCACCAGAATGAGGTGCAGGCCGAACTGGCTGCGGACGGGGTCGGTGACGACGCCCTTTTCGGCTGCAAAGGCAGCCTTTTCAAATTCAGGAACGGTGACGCCGGCGGTAATCCAGCCAAGCTTTCCGCCCTTGTCGGCGGCATTGGGACCGTTGTACTTGTCGGCGGCAGCAGCAAAGGCCATGCCGTCAGCGATTTCCTTCTTGATTTTCAGCGCCTTGTCCATGGCAAGCTTTACCACCTCTTCGGTGGCGTTCTTTTCCAGCGGGACAAGGATGTGCGACACTTCAATTTTTTCCGGCTCCGTATAGGCTGCCACGTTCTTGTCGTAGTAGGCACGGGCTTTTTCTGCACTGATGGAATCGGGGCTCACGCTCTTGAGCGGATCGACAATGATGTACTGAACCTCGGCTTTCTGCGGAATGACATAGTCTGTCTTATGCTCTTCGTAGAACTTGGTGCATGCAGCTTCATCGGGCTCGGGCATGTCAGCCACAGCTGAAGCAGCAGGCATGTAGACATACTCTATGGCGCGCTTCTGGCGCAGGAAGTTGAAGCGGTTCCTGGCTTCAATGGAATCCGTCCAGCTGCCGGCAGAGACATACATCACCATCTTGTCGTGCAGGAGGCGCCTGGTTAAATCCGCCTCAAAGCTGGCCGGGCTCTGGCGCCTGGCTGCCAGCACCTTCTTGTAGAGCTCAGGGTCAAACTGCCCCTTCTCGTTCTGGAAGACCTGCAGGGAACCGACATAGAGCCTCAGCTCGTAGGGAGAGACTCCAAGGCCGATGCGCTTTGCCTCCTGGTTGATCAGGACCTCAGAAACCATGCTCTGGAAAACCTGGCGCCCCAGCTGCGCTTTCTGGTCAGCGGTCAGGGCACGCTTCTGCTGGTTTTTGACCAAGTCCTGCTCTGCCATGCGATACGTTTCTTCAAACTGCTGGTAGGTAATGGGCTCGTCGTTGACTGTTCCCAGGACGTTTACAAATCCTGTGTCAGTAAAGCTTCCGATTCCCCAGAAGACAAAGACAAGGATGATAACACCAAAAGCCACTTTGACCCAGAAGGCCTGTGCATTGGAGCGAATGATATCAAGCATTGGTTCACCATGATGCAGAATACTAATACGAAAGACAGAATGGTAATTTTAGCTGTCTTGGGGCAAAAACTCAAGGACAAGCAGCTGCATAAACGAGGTTAAATACCCAGCATTCAACACAAATAGCACAACATGCCGCCATCTTTTCACCAGCCCCGTCCATGCCTGGCAGTGCTTTGTCCCTATGTAAGACAACATTTCTGAATTATTGACTTATTCCTGTCTCAAACCTCATCCGGACAAAGCAGGGACGGCAAGGAAGTTCCAGGGCTCTGCCTGCTGCCTGCAGGACATGCCGGATCTGCAGCCTGAAAACCAGCATAATTGCAAGATCTTATGCCGAATATTCACAACCGCACGCCTCACTGCCCCGCAGGAAGCCTGGCAGGGCAGAAAACGCTGAGGAAGCGTCGAGGCAGATCGGCATTCACGGGCTGCCCTGCACGCCATGCTGCCGCTCCCAGCCGCTTATCCCCTGCCGGCATGGAGGTATGCACATTTTTTAACATAATTACACATACTTATACCAGTTATCAACATCGCATCCACAAAAAAGAGCAATAACATCAAGCACTTGCCCCAAACACCTCTGCAGGCAATGCCAGTATTTTTACTGTAATATCAAAGAATTATGCATGTTATGAACATTTTGCGAACAATGTTTTCTTAAGCGCAAGCAAGAATAAAGGCAATAAAAACAAGCACATGCCTATGAAACCAGCAGGATGCCCGGCACCACGGCTGCCTGCTCCCAGGACGCTGTTATCAGACAAGCAAGCGTGGCTTGCGCACAGCACCCCGCTGCCTGCTCCCAGGACAGTACAGCCATGTCTGAATTATTATCAATAATTTCACATACTTAATCGTGTTACGAACATTTTATGAACAATAGAGCTGCCTAAAAAAAATCAATAAAATCAAAAAGATAGCTCTGTTAGGAACAAAAGCGACAATAACTGCTCCGGTCATTTTCCTGCCAAAATCCCACACCACCGGCAGTCCCAATCCCCCTGAGAGATGCCGGCAGCAAAGCACCAGCCGGCAAAGGGCTCAACTCCCTCTTTCAGCCCGCCCACGCCGAATGCGGCTACAGGCAAGGATAGAGCAAGGCTGCACGCCATCTGTGCGGGCGACGCAGCAGTCCGGCCACAAAAACCGCCAGCCGGGGATATCGGGGGCTTTATTTTCAGACATCAATTTCTAAGCACATATCAAAGACTTATGCCTGTTATCGACATTCTATATTGCAAGCAGGCTAAAATCAGCAATCATATCACAATGTTAAATCAGTTATCGACAATTTTGAGCTATTCAGGGATGACTATCAGCAACTGGCACAACAATGTGATTTTATTATTTATTTTTCCCAGTACAGCCCAGGTACGATGCCAGGCCTCGAAGAATCTGCCCTTCTGCCAGCCCTCTTTTGCCCGCCAGAGCATCCTTTCTGCTTCCTCCAAGCCCAAAGATACGAACATTGAGAGCATCTGCGCTACACCCAAGATCCAGCAACCTGGGGTGCAATCTTTTGGGAATAGCGACGCTATCCTCACTGCAGCAGCCCCTGGCTGGGTGTACCAACTTTGGGAAATAGCGACGCTATCCTCGCTGCCAACAGACACTGGCCTGGGGCACCAACTTTTGGGAACAGCGACGCCAACAGCACTGCCGCAGCCCCTGGCAGCCGAACACCGCCCGCCTCTAAGGCATGCCTGGCGGCATCTGCTGCATCCAAAATTCTACAATTAAACCAATGCATTACGCACGTTATCAATATTTTATGTTCCTAGTATGGCAAAATATGCTGTGATATCACATTGTTAAGTATGTTATCGACAATTTTGAGAACACCTGGACACACTTTCTGTAACGAGCAGACATCTTTGAAATCATTGCAGAATTCCTATGGTCCATGAGGCAGCCTGGTGCGCTGGAGAAGCCTGCACTTCCAGCGGCCCATCGGCAGGTCACGCCAATCAGGCCGCACCCAGTGTCCCAGGAAGGAACATTTTACTCTTGGCAGCCTTATGCGCCCCAGATGCAGTCCTCCTCTCCGCCTCCGGTCTGCTGCATGCGCCTACTCCCAGATGGGCTTCCCCCGCACAAAACCTCGCCAATTCGATACCTGCCGCCCGAAACTGCCAGGAAGCCCTGCGCAGCCTGCAGAACGAACAATGACAAAACACATGCAAAAACAAAGCCTTATGCATGTTATCGACATTCCCTGTTCCATGCATCCCAAAAAAGTTAGTAATAGCACATTGTTAAAGATGTTATCGACAATTTGAGAGCCACCAGGAGGCACTCTCGAAAACGCACATAACTTGCCAGTATCATTAGCCAAAAACAGCTTATGCGACGATAAGCAAAGCTCCCCTGGCTGCACCCTGATGCGGAGGTTCTGCCAGCATGCACCGCCGCTTTTGCCTGTCTTCCTGCACGCAGGCGGCCATTCCCACCCATCTTTTCAGAGCCGCCGGCACATCCTTCCGCCCCGATAGTGACAATGGACGCTTTCCGCTCCCGGTTATCGACATTGTCTGCAGCTGCTGCCAAGCGACGCTGCCCCAGGGACGCTTCATCCCCAGGCAGAACAGGGCTCAAAATACCCCAAAAACGCCCGCATCTGCCGCCTCCATGGCTCTCTGCTGCTGACAGCGAACACAAGGATAGCGTGTATTATCAAAGTGTTGGCTGTTTTATCGACATTCATTGTTCCTAACACCTAAAAAAGATGTGTTATACCAACTACTTAAACTAGTTATCGACAATTTTGATGCCTGCATGGCGCCTTGTGCTGAAACCAGTATAACACTTTGATTATCTTGCAGAAAAACAGCCTGGCAGACCAGGTCGGCATGGTGCCGGAATGCCCCAGTCCCCCTCTCCCAAGGCAGATCTGCTTGTCTCAAAAAGAACAGCAATATCAAAACCTTATGCCGGATATGGCAAATCTTATTCTTGAATTTTATGCATGATTTCAAAATGTTATACTAGTTATCGACACGTTGTGAACATTCTCAAAAGTTACGAACATTTTAGTGACAGCATTTTGCGGACCGCCCCTGGAAATTGTTCGTAAAATGTCACTAATTGTTCGTAACGCACAAAGTTACGAACAATACTCGGTCAATAAAATCAAGCACTTAGCGTCTAAACAGACATATAGACACACCCTTACCATCTTCTTCTCCTCTTTTTTAAATACAAATGGAAAAAGCAGGCGGCTGCATCCCAGCCTGTCCTGGGCACGCCAACGGAAACGAAGTTCCAGGCAGCATGTCGCACGATCCCTGCAGTGCGCCTGCCCAGGACATGCCCTGGGCAGCACGACGCCTCGCGGCGTCTGCTCAAAAGAAGGAGCAAGGACAAGGCCTGCGACAGGTTTGATATTGCCCTGTCCGAATGTCTGTGCGCAGTTCAGGCAGGAGCCTGCTTCCTTTCATGATCGTCTGCCTCATCGCCAGGCTGCCGAAGCTTCAGGGAAATGCATCGGAAGGTGCATCGTCCCCATGGGACAGGACGGCTTTATGGTGTTCGGTCCTGCCGTGTGCTTTGCCGCGCCCTGCCTTCTTTTGTCCGCTGCTTTGCCCGCAGGCTGATGCCATGGCCTGGACGATGGACGAGATGCGTCCGGATGCGTTCCCCCGATGGTTTTTAAGGGGAGACTGCGCAGGGGGATGGACGGCAGCAAAAAATGGTTCCAGCCGTGGTGCCTCCTATCTGTTGAGACATGGTAAACTGTTGAAATATGCCCAAAAATTAACGAGTTGGGAGACAGGATATGCTTGTTTATTATGAGTTGGTATGATATAAAGTACCTTTGCTTGTAAAATAGTACTCTTATCTCTTTGATTGCGGATGATGTGGAGGAACCACTTTTAAGTATCTGGAATTATTATTTATTTGCTACGATTTGACCTGAAAGTATTTTTCGCATTTTTTACGATATTATTAGCATTTGTATTTTGTTTCCATTCTATTAGCACTCTCATTTTATACATTAGTTGTATAAGGCATTCTGATCACCATTGACTTTTTCTGTTAGCAAGCAGTGTGTAGGTGATGCAATAATGAAATTTCTTCTTAATACAGACAATTGTGCCAGCGGCATCCAGAAGGCTGGCAATATTTCTCCATCAAAGACCGGCTCAGCATTTCTTAAGACCATGTGGATCAAGGCAGAAAAAAACAAGGTCTCTTTTATGACGACTGATGCCAGCACTGAATATATTGGCTCCTATCCGGCTGAGGTGCATGAAGAAGGACTTATTGGTGTTCCTTCCCGTGCCTTGAGCGACTTAATCAGAAACCTGCCATCGGGAATTATCGAGTTTGTCACGGATGAAACTGGTGAAAAAGTCACCATTTCCCAGGGCAGCCGCCGCTACAGGCTGCCTACAAGCTCGACCAGCTGGTTTCAGGATTTTTCCAGGTTCCCTGACGGAAACTCCATTGTCTGGAACGGCGAGAGCTTCAGTGAAATAATCGACAGGATCGCCTTCTGCATTGAAGACAGCGAAGAGAGCGCCTGGTGCTACCTCTGCATCAAGCCCGACGGCAAGGGCAACGTTGTCTTCTGCGGCCTCGACGGGCGCAGGTTCGCCATGGTGACCTTAATCAACGACGAGCTTCTGCAGTACCTGCCTGAAGACGGCATCAAGATTCAGAAGAAGTATCTTTCCGACATGAAGAAGCTCGTCGGCACAGACGACATCCAGATGGTTATCGGGAACAAGCGCTTCTTCGTGCGCGACAACGACTTCAAGAGCCAGTTCAGCGTGCCTATGGCTGAGGTCAGCTTTATTGACTACTCAGGCTTCGTCAACCGTGTGCATGACGAGGCCTGCGCCCACCTGACAGTGAAAAAGGACGACTTTCTGTACGCCCTGTCCCGCATTGCCATTTTCGATACGGACAGCGAGCGCAGTGTCTTCCTGCGCATTGCAGACGACAGCATCACTGTCTCTTCCGGAACCAAGAGCTCTGGCTCGGCAAAGGAAACCATCTCTGCCACCTGCAAAAGCGAGATTTCTGAAATCGCCTTTATTACCAAGTCCCTCATAGAGATCCTGCAGCATATGCCAAGCGACGAAGTGGCCATTACGCTGTCCGGTGTTGAAGGTCCGGCTAAGATCCAGCCTGTAGACGACAGTTCCTACTATGTCATCGTCATGCCTGTGCAGATGAACAGCATGAGCTACTACAAAGAGGACGATATTTAAGCTATGGAAGAGCAGATAACGGAAGGTTCAACCTACAACGCAGCTTCGATTACCGTTCTGGAAGGGCTGCAGGCAGTCCGCAAAAGGCCCGCTATGTATATCGGGTCCGTGGATACCCGCGGACTGCACCACCTTGTCTATGAAGTTGTTGACAACTCCATAGACGAGTCCATGGCCGGCTACTGCGACAAAATCGCTGTCGTTCTCCACACGGACAACAGCGTCACCGTCCGCGACAACGGCCGCGGCATTCCCGTGGACGAGCATCCCAAGGAGCACGTTCCTGCCGTCCAGGTCGTCATGACCAAGCTGCATGCCGGCGGCAAGTTCGACAACAACAGCTACAAGGTGTCCGGCGGTCTGCACGGCGTGGGCGTCTCCTGCGTCAATGCGCTGTCCGAGTGGCTGGAAGTCCGCGTCTACAGGGACGGCAAGGCGTACAAGCAGCGCTATGAGCGCGGCGTGCCTGTGGAGCCTCTGCAGGAGATTGGCAGCAGCAAGGGGCGCCACGGCACCACAGTGCGCTTCAAGCCTGACGAGGAAATCTTTGAAACCACTGAGTACTCCTATGACGTCCTGAAAAAGCGCTTTGAGGAACTTGCCTACCTCAACAAGGGCATCGTCATTGAGTGCCAGGACGAGCGGACGAACGAAAAGCACGTCTTCCATGCCGAAGGCGGCTTGAAGCAGTTTGTCGAGGACCTGGCCGGCGGCGATGAAGCCCTGCTGCCGGTGGTGATGCTGGAGAAGGTTGTAGACAACGTCACCATAGACTGCGCCCTCCAGTACACGACAAGCTACAAGGAAACTGTCTACTCGTATGCCAACAACATACGGACAGGCGAGGGCGGAACCCATCTTGTCGGCTTCCGCACCGGCCTGACGCGTGCCATCAACCGCTACATCACAACGCAGCCCGACTTAACCAAGAAGCTCAAGGTGCAGCTTACCGGCGACGACACCCGCGAGGGTCTGGTTGCCATCATCTCCGTCAAGCTGCCCAACCCGCAGTTTGAAGGGCAGACCAAGACCAAGCTGGGCAACTCAGAGATTGCCGGCCTGGTCTCCGGTGCTGTCTACGACGGGCTGTCCCAGTACTTTGAGGAGAACCCCAAGGACATCCGCGCCATCATCAGCAAGGCAGTCGATGCCGCCCGTGCCCGTGATGCCGCCCGCAGGGCCAAGGAGATTGTGCGCCGCAAGGGCGCGCTTACCGACAACGCCCTGCCAGGCAAGCTGGCTGACTGCCAGAGCAAGAATCCTGAGGATTCCGAACTGTTCCTGGTCGAGGGCGATTCGGCAGGCGGTTCCGCCAAACAGGGCCGCGATCCCAAGCATCAGGCCATTCTGCCCCTGCGCGGCAAGATCCTGAACACGGAGCGCTGCCGCCTGGACAGAATGCTTGCCAACAACGAGGTCAAGAGCCTCATCACCGCCATGGGCATAGGCATCGGCGCCGAAGACACGGACTTGAGCAAGCTCCGCTACTACAAGATCGTCATCATGACCGATGCTGATGTCGACGGCGCCCACATCAGGACGCTGCTTCTGACCTTCTTCTACAGGCAGTATCCTGAGCTGGTGGAGAAGGGGCATGTCTACATCGCCCAGCCTCCGCTCTACCGCATTCACAACGCCAAGTTCGAGAAGTTCATCAAGGACGACGCCGAACTGAATGCGTTCCTCCTCAACAAGGTCAGCGAGAACGTCGTGATCGAGACCGAAAACCAGACGGAGCTCAAGGGCGACGTGCTGATCGATCTTCTGCGCGACATAGAAGGCGTGAAGCTGGCTGTGGAGCACGCCGAGCTGACCGGTCTTCCCCGCCCCCTCTATCTGGCCCTCATCACCTGCCCTGACAAGATTGAGAATGAGGAGCCCCTCAGCGACAAGCAGAGCTCCGTTTCAGGCTGGCTGAAGGAGCACGGCTATACGGCGAGGGTCAACCATGTAGCCGATGATGAATGCGAGGACCGCGTCTTCATCACCTTCCAGAATGAGCAGAGCCACATGACTGAGCGTCCTGTTGAGTTCTTTGCCTCCAAAACCTACCGCCAGGGCTGGTCCTTCTTTGACAGCCTGAGGCAGAAGTTCGGCGGCGTGACCTTCAGCATCAAGAAGGACGGCGGCCTCGCCCCTGTCGGCGACAGCTTTGCCCTGCTGGAAACAGTGCTTGACGAAGCCAGGAAAGGCTACAACATCCAGCGCTACAAGGGTCTTGGTGAAATGAACCCCGAGCAGCTGTGGGTCACTACCATGAATCCTGACAACAGAGTTCTGCTGCAGGTGCAGGTGGAGGACGCCGAGGCTGCCAACGACGCCTTCCAGGAACTTATGGGAGACAGGGTTGAGCCCAGGCGCGACTTTATCGAGCGTAACGCCCTCAAGGTTCAGGACCTGGATATCTGATGAGAGCAAATCGAATCGAGCGAACGGATAGGTAGAGGTAATTGTGAGCAGTCTTCTCAATGATAATCAGGTCGACATCGAGAAAGAGCTTCGCCAGTCGTATCTGGAGTACTCTCTCTCTGTCATTATAGGACGTGCCATTCCTGATGCACGCGACGGCCTCAAGCCGGTGCACAGGCGTATTTTGTACGCTATGTCCGAGCTGGGGAACACCTACAACAGGGCTCACAAGAAGTCGGCCCGCGTCGTCGGCGACGTCATAGGCAAATACCATCCACATGGCGACACCGCAGTGTACGACGCCCTGGTCCGTCTGGCCCAGGACTTCAACATGCGTGAGCCCCTTGTGGACGGCCAGGGCAACTTTGGCTCCATAGACGGCGACTCGGCCGCTGCCATGCGTTATACGGAAGTCCGCATGGCCAGGCTTGCCGGCGAGTTCCTGGGGGATCTGGAAAAGAACACGGTCAACTTCAGACCCAACTACGACGGCTCCCTGGACGAGCCTGCCATTCTCCCTGCCAAGGTTCCCAACCTGCTTTTGAACGGATCCTCCGGCATCGCCGTAGGCATGGCAACGAACATTCCCACGCACAACCTGGGCGAGCTGTGCGATGCCGTGACCATGCTCATCGACAATCCTGACGCAACAGTCAGCGACCTCATGGACGTGGTCAAGGGGCCGGACTTTCCCACCAAGGGGCTGGTCTATGCCGGCAAGGGCCTGCGCGACGCCTATCAGACAGGGCGCGGCACGGTAAAGATCCGCGGCCGCATAGAGATTGAGGACAGGAACAAGAACAGCAAGGCGCTGGTCATCAGGGAAATCCCCTACGGCGTCAACAAGTCTGTCCTGGTGAAGAAGATTTCCCAGCTGGTCAACGACCGCAAGATCGACGGCGTCGTCGATCTCCGCGACGAGTCCGACCGCCGCGGCATCCGCATCGTGGTTGACCTGCGCAAGGGCGTCATTCCCGACATCGTCATCAAGTACCTCTACAAGTACACAAGCCTTGAGACCAGCTTCGGCATCAACATGCTTGCCGTGGTTGACAACAGGCCCGTCGTCCTGAACCTGAAGACGGCCCTGACGACCTTCCTTGACTTCAGGCGCGAGGTCGTCATCAGGCGCACCCGCTATGACCTGGACAAGTCCGAGGCCAGGGCTCATATCCTGGAAGGCCTGCGCACTGCCATCGACAACATAGACGAGGTCGTCGCACTGATCAGGGCGGCTGCCAGTCCTGAAGAGGCCAAGCAGGGGCTGATGTCCAGGTTCAATCTGGACGAGGTGCAGGCCAAGGCCATCCTCGACATGCGCCTGCAGCGCCTGACCGGCCTGCAGCGCGAGGAAATCGAGAACGAGTACCAGGAACTGCAGAAGAACATCGCCTACTTCAAGTCCATCCTGGCCGATCCTGAAATCCTGCGCGGCGTCATCCGCGATGAGATCCAGGCCATCCGCGCCACCTATGCCACCCCACGCCTGAGCGAAATCGTTGCCGATGAGGCATGCGGCATAGAGGACGAGGAGCTCATCCCCGATGACGAGGTTGTCATCACCCTTTCCAGAAGGGGCTACATCAAGAGGACCAGCCTCGAAAACTACCATCAGCAGCGCAGGGGCGGCAAAGGCATAGCCGGCCTGTGCACCTCTGATGACGACTATGTGCTGGAGTTTTTGACGACGTCCAATCATCAGCATCTCTGCCTGTTTACCAACAAGGGGCGCATGTACCACATCAAGGTCTACAACGTTCCCGAGGGCAGCAGGACGGCCAAGGGCATGCACATCAACAACCTGCTGCCGCTGACCGACGGCGAATGGGTGACCAATGCCCTTGCCTTAAAGGAGTTCACCGACGACAAGTACTTCTTCTTTGTGACCAGCTCCGGCATGGTCAAGAGGTCGCAGGCCTCCCTGTATGCCCGCGCCACCAAGAACGGCATCATTGCCGTCTCCCTGAAGGAGAACGACTCCCTTGTCCTGGTGCGCGACCTGCATGAGGACGATCACGCCGTCCTGATTACCAGGCGCGGCTATGCCATCCGCTTTGCCTGTTCGGAAGCCCGTCCGATCGGCAGGAATGCCATGGGCGTCAAGGGCATCTCCCTCAAGGAGAACGACAAGGTTGTTGCCGCGGTC
>CAZWGJ010000044.1:0-14052 GCA_964633375.1 uncultured Desulfovibrio sp. | reverse complement strand
GAAGAATTGAAAAGATAGGGGAAAAGTCAGGCGCAGTCAAGGGTTTTGTTGAGAATGCACCCATTGCCGTCCATTATATGCCGCATATACGCCGTTCATAAACTGGATGTCTTGGATGGAAGTCTGATGCCAGCACAGGCTCGTCTGCTGGATGGTGAACCGTTTGATATGAGAAGCCGCCAATAGTTATTTATACAGCAATTTAACAGCTTTTATTCTTATTTTGCAATCAATATCAAAGAAAGCGAATAGCAGCTTTTTTACAAAATTGCTGTAGTTGCAATATTTATTGATAAAATACTGACGTGAATTATGTGTACATGTTATTGCAAAAATTTTATTTTCTGCATTCATCAGGCTCTTATCTTTTATCTGATGATTATGATAAATGTACTCGTTTGTTAAAACAGCATTAGTTTTATTTATGATTTTAATTCTGCATGCAAGAATATCCTCTTCATTGTAAAGAAATGTTCCTTCATCAAAATTATCTATTTTATCCATTGTTTCTAATGTGCACATAAAAAAGCAGCCCTGTACAACATCAACATAGGCTATTTTCTTTCCGGAATAATATTCATCGCTATAGTGAGTTCGGCCGTCATAGACTTTATTAAATTTTCTTAATAGACGGCTCCACACAAAAGCTGGAATTGTGCAGGCAAACAAAAGGTTTGATAAGTTTGGAGTCCGCCATGCACATACATTCGGATTTGCCGCTGTACCATTAAAATAAGTCTTAGCCGTTATGAGGCCTATTTCAGAATGTGCTGCCAATACCGTTGTAAGGGCACTTATAGTTGCTGCAGAAACCTTGATGTCAGGATTCATAATGCCAATAAAATTGATAGTTCCAAGCTTTTTTGCATAGTCAATACCAATGTTATTGCCAATGGCAAAGCCATAATTCTTTTCAGCAAAAATTAAATGTACAGAGCTGATGTTTGAAAATTCATTCGATAAAAGTTCTTTTGAATTATCACTTGAACAATTATCAACAACAATAATTGTAATTTCATTTTCCTGCTGAATAAGACTCTTGACAGCTTCTGTCGTCAAAAGAGGAGTATTATAATTGACTATAATGATGGCAGTCTGCTGCAGCAAAGTTTTATTGACAGCCTGTTCTTCCTGAACTTGTAAAACTTGTGAGCTATACTCCATATATATGCCCTTCTATAGATAGTTAAGTAATAATTTTTTTACGGATTTGGATTGTTGCAGGCAGGCCCCTCTAACAGCTGCTGAATGACTGCTTTTCAGAGCGGGATGGAGCGCAAGTCTCTGCGCACTGAGACGCAGGCTTGCACACGCGGGGAGGGGAAGGCGGCCTATGACAAGGCTTGAAGCAGGCTGCCCGCCGTTGTCTGCAGCCCTGGGTGTGCACAGCTCTTTTTCCTGGAATGCCATGCCTCAGAGAACAATGAGAGCGTAAAGAAAATCCAGGCTATTTGACGGGAATTCCGATGAGGCTTCCCAGGCATATACCTTCGATTGTCCATGGCAGCAGCAGAAGACGGCGGGCTGTTCCTCCGTTTACACAAGAATCTTTATGCGCTCAAGGATGGCTTTTGTTTTTGTCAGGGAAAGAGCTGCGGATTTATCCGGAGGAAAGTGGTGTTCGATGCTGTATCCGCAGGCTGCGCTTGATAAGAACCAATGGTCCTGCCTGCAGAAGTCCAAAACTTGCAAGTGCTAGGCGTTCATTGGCGTGTGGTGTCGCGAAGATAAAAAAAAGACATCACATTGTCTGCGATGTCCATTACATTCATTAAGTGGTGTCGAGGGCGGGAATTGAACCCGCACGGCGTAGCCACTGCCACCTCAAGACAGCGTGTCTACCAATTCCACCACCTCGACACAACAAAATCTGTATATACGCGGCAAAGAGAAAAGGCAAGGGAAATTTGCGCTCAGGGCAAACTTTTTTGAAATTTCCTTCATCTGCCCTGCACGCCCGCCTTGAAAAGGGGCCTGCAAAGAAGCTGCCTTCAGCCTTTGCAGAGGAAGGATCAAGCCCCTGCAGCCTTCTTGCGCTCTGCGCCCTGCAAGGCTATTGTAGCAAATCCAACCTAGCACTCTGATTGCACCCTGAGCTGCAGGGGATGCCCTGGAAATCCTGGGAGACCTTCCCTTAAAGCAGCATCCTTGGGAGAAGCCGTGGAAAAGATATTTCAGCAGTTCCTGCACAAGACAGGTCCTGTCCTCTGCCTGGACATAGGCCATGGCACGCAGGACGTCCTTCTGGCACGTCCCGGCGTGGCCGTGGAGAACTGGCCCAGCTTTGTCCTGCCCAGCCCGGCGATGGCCGTCAGCCGCCGCCTGCGCGAGCTTGCCCTGCTGAAAAAGGATGTCTGGCTGTACGGAAGCACTATGGGCGACGGCTTCCTGTCCGCTGCGGGGGCGCTTTCAGAGAGCGGATGCAGGGTGTTTGCAGAGCGCAGTGCCGGAGAGGCGCTTCTTGGCTGCAGGGCAGGGGCTTCAGGCATTGCCTTGTGCGATGAGCGTCCTTCCTCTGCCGTGCCTGTGCAGATGACGGACTTTTCAGCCCAGGGCTGGGAGACGATCCTGCGCAGCGCAGGGCTTCCCCTGCCGCATCTTGTCCTGGCCTGCGTTGAGGACTGCGCCCATGCAAAGGATGCAGCCGGCAGGACTGCCAGGATGGAGCACTTCACCAAGCTCCTTGCCGAAAGCCCTGATCCCGTTTCCTGGATTATGGAGAAGGCACCCGCCGAAAGCACCCGCCTTTTTGCCCTGCAGAAAGCTGCAGGCGGTCCCGTCTGCGACACGGCAGCAGCCGCCGTCCTGGGAGCCATGCTGGACCAGAACGTGCGAACGCGCTCCTGCCGCCAGGGCGTCACCTTTGTGAATGTGGGCAACCGCCACATTGTTGCGGCTCTGCTGTACCGGGGCAGGGTGCACGGCATCTATGAGCACCACACCGAGATGCGCACCCGCGAGGAGCTGCTGGCCGACCTGGCGGAATTCCGCCGTTGTTTTCTGCCGACAGAGGCTGTACAAGCAAGCGGCGGCCATGGCACGGCCTATGGCCCGATCTGCGAGGAGGCCGGAGGCTACAACCCCACCTTTGTGGGCGGGCCGATGCGCTCCCTTCTTGCCGGCTACGGCCAGGAGACGGCGCCCTTCGGCTCGATGAGGCTTGCAGGGCCCCTGGGCATGCTGTATGGGTACATCACAAAGCAGGCTGCCCTTTAGGAAAATTTTTTGCAGGACCTTTGCAGGATGCTCTGAAACGGGGAGCCTTGGGTCTCTGCTCTGCGACGTAAAGTCCCGCTGCTGCCATATGGCGGCAGTGCCACTGTGTTTGTCTGGTTGTCCTTAGGTTTAAGGATATAGAGGAAGAGTATCATGCGTACAGATGTTTACGATGAAGCCGAATTTTGGAGCCGCGATCAAATTGAGGCGACGCAGGTCGCAAGGCTGAAAAATGTCGTTGCCCGTGTCTACAACAACTGTGCGTTCTATAGGAAGCGCCTTGATGAAGCGGGCGTGACCCCGGACAGCATCCATTCCCTGGACGACATTGAGCGCATCCCCTTCACCACCAAGGACGACCTGCGTTCCCAGTACCCTCTGGGACTCTGCATCGTGCCCCATGAGGACCTGGTGCGCATGCACTGCTCAAGCGGCACAACAGGCACGCCTGTGGCCATTGCGCACACGCAGAACGACCTGAACACCTGGGCCGACCTTATGGCGCGCTGCATGCACATGGTCGGCATCAACAAGAGCGATGTCTTCCAGAACATGTCCGGCTACGGCCTCTTCACCGGCGGCCTGGGCATCCATGCCGGCGCCGAGCGCCTTGGCTGCATGACCATTCCTGCCGGCGCAGGCAACACCGCCCGCCAGATCAAGCTCATGATGGACTTCAAGACCACCGTGGCGCACATCCTTCCCTCCTACGCCCTCATTTTGGGCGAGCGCCTGCGCGAGATGGGCGTGGATCCGGCAACAGTGCCCCTGCGCATCGCCTGCGTCGGCGCCGAGCCCTATTCCGAAGCCTACCGAAAGCGCATTGAGACCCTCTTTGACATGAAGGTCTACAACTCCTACGGCATGTCCGAGATGAACGGCCCCAGCGTCGGCTTTGAGTGCACGGAGCAGAACGGCATGCACATCTGGGAGGACGCCTACATCGCAGAAATCATCGACCCCAAGACCGGCAAGCACGTGAAGCCCGGCGAGGTCGGCGAGCTGGTCATGACCACACTGGTCCGCGAGTCCATGCCCATCCTGCGCTACCGCTCCCGCGACCTGACCAGGTTCATCCCCGGCGAATGCGGCTGCGGGCGCCTGCACCGCCGCATCGACCGCATCTTCGGCCGCAGCGACGACATGTTCATCTGCAAGGGCGTCAACATCTATCCCCAGCAGATTGAGACCGTGCTCATGCGCTTCAAGGAAGTGGGCCAGAACTACCTCATCCTTCTGGACAACGACAACCTCGGCGAAGTGCTGCGCGTGCAGGTTGAAATCCGTCAGGAGCACTTTGTTGAGGACATGCGCGTGCTGCAGGCCCTGCAGAAGAACATCGCCCGTGCCCTCAGGGATGAAATTCTCCTTACGCCCAAGGTCGAGCTTGTGCAGAACAACTCCCTGCCCATGTCCGACGGCAAGGCTGTCCGCTTCAAGGACATCCGCAACCGCATTTAGTTCATGATGCCATAAGGCATTTCTGGTCCCTGACAGGTCTTGATGGATCCGCCGGGGACTTTTTGTCTTCTTCATATCCTTTGCCGCGCTGCCCCAGCTGCCTGCCCCTAGCAGGCCTGGTGCAGGCACTTATGGGAGGTCCTGTGGAGCTGTTTGCCATGGGCTGGTCAGTTGTCATTGCAGCCTTTATGTTTGTACTGGGCCTTGTGCTCATGCTCAGCATTTTCGGACTTCCGGGCAACTGGATTATGATAATCCTGCTGGCGGTCTACCACTTTGCCGCGCATTCAAGCCCCCTGGGAATAGGCTACTGGTGCATTGTGCTGGGAGTTGCCGTTGCCGGCGAGGTGCTGGAGTTCTTTTTGCAGGTCAGGCAGTCGAAGAAGTACGGCTCAAGCACCACCGGCACTGTCGGCGGCGTGATAGGCGCCATTGTGGGCGCCATTATGCTTGCGCCTTTCCTCTTTGGCATCGGCGCCTTTATCGGCGCCCTGCTTGGCGCCTGGGTGGGATGCTTCCTCTTTGAGCTGATGCGCGGGCAGAGCACAGAGGCTGCAGGGCAGGCAGCCCTTGGGGCGATGTTTGGCAGGTTCCTGGGCACGGTGTGCAAGCTTGCCTGCGGCGTGGTGATCTGGATTGTTTCGCTGCAGGCCCTGTGGCCTGATCCAGACAACCTGCCTTTCCACTTTGAATGGGTTCCCGACATGATTTACAACTGCCCGCCTGAGGCAGGCCATGTCATGGGAATCGTTTCTGTCTTTTTTGCATAAGGTGCGCTTTGGCTTGCTTGCTGCCTGAAGCCTGGAGGGAAGAGCTATGCTGTTGAAAGGGTTGCGCGTTGTCCTGGTCAATACCCGTTTTCCGGAAAACATCGGTATGGCGGTGCGCGCATGTGCCAACATGGGATGCGACGATCTGAAGCTGGTGACGCCGGAGCGCTGGCTGCCGGAAAAGGCGGCGCCGCTGGCTACGCCCAAGGGCATGAACCTTCTGTCCAGGGTGGAGGAGAAGGGCAGCCTGCTTGAGGCCGTGGGGGACTGCCAGTGCGTCATTGCGACCACTGCCAGGACGGGCGGCTGGCGCAGGGCTGTGCTTAGCCCCGAGCAGGCGGCAGAGAAGCTTGTGAGCTCCCTTGAGAGGGGCGAAAAGGCCTGCCTTGTCTTCGGCTCTGAGGACAGGGGGCTTGAAAACAGCGACATTGAGCGCTGCCAGCATATTGTCACCATCCCCACCTCAGGCGAGGCGTCCTCCCTCAACCTGGCCCAGTCCGTCCTGCTCATGCTCTATGAGTGCGCCAGAAGGAAGCGCGCCGGGATGCAGGGGCAGGAGCAGGGGAAGGCGGAGCACACGGAGAAGAAGGAGGAGCAGGCCAGGCAGGAGAGCCACATCACCCTGGCTGACAATGAGCGCCTGATGTCCTCCCTGGAAGAGGCGCTGCTGCGCCTTGACGTCCTGCACGGCTCCAATCCGTCGTACTTCCTTATGCCCTGGCGCAGGCTCTTTGCCAGGGCAGGGCTGCGCCGCCATGAATACGACGCCATTATGGGGCTCTGCCGGCAGATTCTGGCCAGGGTCCCAAAAAAGTAGGGAAGTTGGATTTTTTTACTTGCTAAGAGGAATCATTACTGATAATCTGCCTATAACACTTCAATGAAGGAGGATTATCACCATGACCCAGCTGCACACCCAGTCTTCCACTCAGCTTCATCCCCAGCTGCGCGACTTCTCCACCATGGAGATATCCTGGGATCTGACTCCTGAGCACGCTGTCACCATGTACCTTGAATGGGGCAACAACGACTGGCACTCAGAGTATCCGCCGGTTCGTTCAAAGGCTGATGAATCCGTCTACTTTGTGGTGGACACCTGGGGAAAGACCCCTGTCATCCGCCTGGTGCGCCGGAACACCGAAGAGGCTGAGGACATCTTCGTAATGGACATGCCTGAAAGCCTCATCCCCTCCTTTGAGGCAGAGAACCACGGACTGAGGGGCATCAGCGCCCCTACGGGACAGGTCAGGCACTGGCTGCGCCAGCAGCTGGGCGTTGAGTAGACGCACCATGCCTGCAGGCATCCTGCAAACTGGCATCTTCTAGACAACTGTCTGTTATTGCACATAAAAAAGCCTCCATCTGCTCTTGGATGGAGGCTTTCTGCGCCCTATGGCGTTTTGAATGGGGCAAGATTAGCTGTCGCCTGGCAGAGCCTGGCGGGAGGCTGCGCTGCTACAGGTTCAGGCTGTTTTCGTCCAGCAGAAAGCTGAGCAGCCCAATGGTGTTGATGCCGTCCTCGTTGCGCCTGATTCTGATGTCGTCTCCCACGACGACAATCTTCTTGAAGGAGTCCCTGATGCTCACAAGGCTGTGCAGTGCCTGCTCTGCCCTCTCAATGTCATGGAGGCTTGAGACCGACTGAAGGTAGTACTTCTCGCTTCCCCTGGTGGCGATGAAGTCCACCTCAAGCTGCTTTTTCTGGCGCCTTCCTCCAGGCGAGGTTTCGCAGTGCTCCGTCATGCCGGCATCCACATGGAAGCCGCGGACCTTAAGCTCGCTGCAGATGATGTCCGCCATAAGGCGGGGCTGGTCCAGCCTGAAGCCCATGCAGGCGTTTTTGAGCCCTATATCCTCAAAGTAGTACCTGGACAGCGAGCGGCTGCGCCGTTTGTTCCTGATGCCGCAGCGGGCAGACCTGCTGATGAGGAAGGCCTCGGCAAGGCAGTCTGTGTAGCGCTTGATGGTTTTGTCGCTTAGCGCCGTGTCCTTCATGCCTGCAAGGGACCGGGAAAGCTCGAGGCTGCTTGTGCACCTGTCCGGTGCTGCGGCAAGGACCTCCAGCAGGGCGCCAAGCTTGTCCCTGCGCTGCAGGCCGCAGCGCAAGGCAATGCCTGGGAGGTATTCTTCCTGCAAAAGCGATTTCAGACAGTCCTCCCTGGCGCCGGGATCCTCTATGGCAAGAAGCTGGGGAAGCCCGCCATACTTCAGGTAATTGTCCCAGGCTGCCTTGGGCTCCTCCCCGCAGGCTGGCAGGTATTCGGAGAACTTCAGCGGGTGGATGCGGATCTCGTCGCCGCGCCCCCGAAATTCGGTGATGATGTCGGAGGACAGCCCCCTGGCATGGCTTCCTGTTACGTAGACGTCCGCATTGCGGATGTGGAGCAGGGTGTTCAGGATGTCCTCAAACTCATTGAGGCGCTGCACCTCGTCAAGAAGGATGCAGTAGACCTGCTGGTCCTGGATGGCGTTCAGCAGAAACTGGAGGATGGCATCAGGATCCCGCAGCTCCGCGATCCTGTCGTCATCCAGGGCAATTTCAATGAGGTGGTCCGGCGGCATGCCGCTCTTGAGCAGGTGGTCATGGAACAGGTGAAAGAGCAGGTAGCTCTTCCCGCATCCTTTTATGCCTGTCACAACCTTTATGAGGCCGTTCTTCTGCTTGCGGATCAGCTTGCTCAGGTACAGGTCCCTCTTAATCTCCATGCGTTCTCTTCTTTCCGAAATCTTGTGCGCAGTCGTTCTGGGGAGAGTATGCCATGCAGTCAGATTCTTTTTCAAGGGGGATGGATACTGTTCCGCAATCAGGTGCAAAATCACCTTTTTTAGGAATGAGTGCAGGCAGCAGCCAGCGCTCCTTCAGAGAACGGACGAAGCTGCTCCGAAATCAGGTATGAAATCACCTTTTTTCGGAATTGGATGCCCTTTGTTCGCTGTGTTGAAAACTTGCTTGACAAATCAGTCAAGTTTTCAACAGCACCAATGTACAGGTGCAAGATCACGCCTTTTTTGGGGGAGATGGGGCTGGAAAGTCTTTCCTTCCCCCTTGAGCTCGTCTGCAGTGTGCGGCATACTGACTGCTGAACATCAGTCAAACCTTCAGCAAAACCAGAGTACAGGAGCCGCAGACGGCATGGAAATACAACGCAGCAAGTATGTGCAGAAACTCATCTCCTTCATGTGGGACGGGCAGGTAAAGGTTATTACCGGCATCCGCGGATGCGGCAAGTCCTATCTGCTGCATACTCTGTTTCGGCGGCATCTTTTAAGCCAGGGCACGGCAGCCAGCCGCATTCTGTCGATTGACATGGAGCGGGAGGCACGCTTCCGCAATCCCTTGGAGCTTGCCTCCCATGTGCGCCGGATAGCCTGCGCAACGACAGAGCAGATGTATCTCTTTATCGATGAAATACAGCTGTCTGATGTTGTGCCCAACCCGTACAACCCGGAGGGCAGGAAGATTACGTTCTGCGAAGCCCTGAACGATCTGGCATCGATTCCCAACCTGGATGTTTACGTGACCGGAAGCACTGCCAGGGGGCTGGCCTCTGACATACCGACCGAGTTCCGCGGGCGCAGCGACGAGCTCAGGGTTCATCCGCTCAGCTTCTCCGAGTACTATGCAGCAGCAGGAGGCGACAGGCAGGAAGCCTTTGAGTCCTATGCCCTGTACGGCGGCATGCCCTCCTGCCTGCAGTGCCAGGGCTGGCAGGACAGGATGGACTGTCTCAAGTCGCTTTTGTCTGAGGGGTATTTGAAGGACATTGCGGAGCGTAAGAGAATAAAGCGCAGGGATGCCTTGTCCTGGCTCCTTGATGCGCTTTGTTCATCTGTCGGCTCCCTGACCAGCCCTGTGCAGCTTGCAGCAGCCCTCAATGAAAGCCTGGTGAGCAGCGGAAGGCGTCCTGTCTCCGGCAAGACCGCCAAGGCGTACTTCGACTGCCTGCTGGATGCCTTTCTCTTCACTGAGTGCAGAAGATGGGATGTAAAAGGGAACTACTTTGACTGGCCTAGCAAGTACTACTGTGAGGATACAGGTCTTAGAAACGCCAGAATCGCCTTCCGTCAGCAGGACATGCCGCATCTTATGGAAAACATTGTCTTTAACGAGCTTGCCGTCCGTGACTGTGACGTGGATGTCGGCATTGTGTATGACAACCAGAAAAAAGCAGACTGCAGCAGCGATCCAGCTGCGAAAGAAATTGATTTTATTGCGCACTCAGGCAGCAGGAAAGTCTATATTCAGTCTGCGTATGCTCTTGAAACGGAAGAGAAAATCTATACAGAGCGCAAACCGTTTGTTCTGACCGGTGATTTTTTTCCGAAGATCATCGTGCGCCATGACATCCGCAAGCGGTGGTATGATGAATACGGCGTTCTCAACATCGGTGTAATAGACTTTCTGCTGGATGACACAATCCTTTGATCATGGTGTGCAGTGCCTGGCATGGGCATGGCGAAAGGCTTTCCCGGCTGTTTTGAGGGATGGAGGATAGAGATGGGCTCCTGTGACGGAGATTTGCAAAAGCCCTGCAGCAGGCTGGGCAGCAACTTGCTGCAGATCCTGCGCGAAGAAAAGGACGTCAGCCTGTCCGGCAGAATATACCATGAGCTGCAGGTGCGGCTGACCTATCATTCCAGCCGCATTGAAGGGATCATGCTCAGCGAGGAGCAGACGAGGATGATGTTTGAAACGCAGCGGGTGTTCTGCGACGGAATCCTTGTTGACGACATCATCGAGACAGCCAACCATTTTCACGCCATTGACTATGTCATTGACCATGCGGATGAGCCGCTGACCGAAGCTGTCATCAAGGAGCTGCACCGCATCCTGAAGCAGGGCACAAAGGACGCCTATCGCGGGTGGTTTGCAGTCGGGGACTACAAAAAGCTCCCGAACGCCGTTGGCGGGCGGGAAACAGCAAGACCAAAGGACGTGCCTGCCAAGATCAAGGCGCTGCTTGCCTGGTATGAAAGGCTGCACAAGGACGGTGCTGCCGCAACCATCAACGACATCATCCGCTTTCACTGCGAGTTTGAATGCATCCATCCCTTTCAGGACGGAAACGGCAGGGTTGGGCGGCTTATTGCCCTGAAGGAATGCCTGCGCTTCGGCATCGTTCCATTCATTATTGAGGACGCCAAGAAGGCGTTCTACTACCGCGGACTTTCTGAATGGAAAAGGGACAAGGGCTATCTGACAGACACCTGCCTTGACGGGCAGGACACCTTCAAGAGGCTGATGTCCCTGTTCGATATCAAGCCGTAAGCGCAGGCAAACCTAACGCGGGCACTTCTAACGCAGGTTACCTGTTCTCAAAGACCCTGGTGAGCTGCGTCGTCTCGACTGCCATGAAGGCATCCGCCCCGGAGATGCTCATGTAGAGCACGTCCCTGGGCGTAAAGTCTCCGACGATCATGGTGTACATGCCGCTGCTGCGCAGACCGCACAGACGGCAGTCCGTGGCTAGCTCCCTGGGCAGGATGCACATGTCCGCCTGGCAGCTGCGGCAGAGAAACGTGACGTCGCAGCTGTGCCAGGGGGCTATGACAAGCCCTGTCGCCATATGCGCATTCCGGGCTCCGAGCGTCAGCAGCTCGGCGTCGCTTGAGCAGAGGATGAGCGGCACATGGTCCGGCTGCTGCCGGCAGCAGCTGTCCAGGGCCTCATAGAGCCGGCGCCGGTCCTCCTCCTTGGCTGTCACATGCGCCGGTACAAAGAGCGCAAGGGGCATGGAGCAGCCTTTTGCTTCCGCAAGCAGCTCCTCCAGCTTTGGCGCGCCGGCGAGTTCCCTGGCAGCGGCAGGGCTGAGTCCTGGCTGCACAGGGCTTTGGGCAGAGCTCAGCAGCGCCATGCCGGCGTTTTGGAGAAGGCAGACAGGATGTCCGTCTTCTCCAAGGACAATCTGGCAGCCAAAGAAGTCGGCCTTGCTCTCGGCTGCGTCAAGGCAGTCGATCAGCGGATGCTGCGCAGCGCCCCTGGGCCTATGGATGCCAAAGAGGATGCGGTCCTGCTTGTGCGTGAAGATGGTGTTCATGGTCTTCAGTCCTTTCCTGCTGATGCCGGCTAGCGTTTGTTCAGCCTGCGCTGTGGATGCCCGTGCTTTCTTTTGGCTGCCCTTTTCTGGTCCCTTGCAGGCGCTGCGGATTTTGCCCGCACGCTGCCTGCAAAATGCTCCTCAGAGCTGTCCTCTGCCGGTGCAGAGGCTTCCTGCAGGAGGGCGTCATCCCTGTCTGGGGCGTCCTGCGCCGGATCGTCCAGGCTGTCATCGGATTCTGGCTGCGTGCTTTGCTGGAAGTCCATCGCTGATGGCTCTTCCAGATCCTCTGGCAGCAGATCCTCTGTGTCGGACGGCACGTCAGGGCAGGGCGCCAGCTCCTCCGCAGCAGCGGGTATGGCTTCGGTGCAGAATGCTTCAGCCAGGAACGCTGCGGCGGCCTTGGCATCGGCAAGAGCGTCTCCGTCCGCAGAAATCTGCTCCTGGCCAGCTGCGGCGGGAAGGGCGTCCTGCGCCGGCTCATCCAGGCTGTCAGCGGACTCCGGCTGCATGCTTTCCTGGACGGCCATCGCAGATGGCTCTTCCAGAGCGTCTGCCAGGGGATCCTCTGCCAGCTGGGCATCTGCCGGCTGCTCCTCTGTGCCGGACGGCACGCCAGGGCAGGGCATCAGTTTCTCAGCAGCAGCGGGGACGGCTTCGGCAGGGCGGGCTTCAGCTGCGGGCGCAGCATCTTCTTTGGGAGCCTGGGCAGGCTCGTCTGCCGCAGGGGCTTCCCCACAGAGGGCGGAGAGTTCGTCGTCCTTTGCATCGGCTTCCATGCCGTCAGGAGCGCTTTCCTGCCTGGCCAGGAGCAGGGCCTGCTTGATCTGGGCAGCCTCTGGATCCTTCTCCTCCTTGTATTTTCTGCGGGCAAGGGCAAGGTAGTTGTAGATGCTCCTGGTGCCGAGCCTGAGCCCTGCACCCTGCAGGCAGCGCACGACATCACTCATGTGCGCTCCCCTGGCAAGGTAGTCCTCCACGTCGGAGAGAAGCAGCCTGAGCATCATGGATGCTGAAAAGCTGCGTTCTTCAACCTCTGCAGTCTGCAGGGCTCCTGTCATGCGGTAAAAGTCGTCGGCCAGGTACTGCTGGGGCATGTTCAGGCCTGCATTGGGTTCCGGGCTGGACATGTCCTGCGCAGCCTCATCCAGTGCTGCCAGGGCGGCGCTGTCTTCTGCTGCGGCAATATCCTGAATGAAGGGGATTGTATCGTCTGCTGCCATCGTTTCGGCAAGGTTTTTGCTGAGTTCGGTCATCGCGTCTGCTTCCTCAAATGGTCTGTCGGTTGTCTGGCCAGGGGCCTGCTCAATGCCTTGAGCGGCTGTCTGGCCAAGGTCTTTGCCAAGTGCTGCTGCCGTGCTCTTCATAGTGGCTGTCTCCTCTTCTCCTTTCGGGTTGGATTCTTGTTTTTTTGGACTGGGCGCCTTTTGTCCGTTTCTGATTGGAACTGCGCAGAAGGAAAACCTCTCTGCCGTTGTCCTGGAAGAGAAGATAGCAAACCTTGCTGAAATGTCAAGAAGAAATCGAAAGAAATTTTCCTCCCTCATGCTGAACGTGGGAAATGAGCCGTCAGGGAAGGGATGGAAGGCTGTCCCGCAGGGCGCGTATCCTGTCCCTGAGCTCTGCCGCTTTCTCAAATTCAAGGTTTTTGGCATATTCGCGCATTGACTTCTCAAGCTTCTGGATGAGGGCTGCCGCCTCCTCTGCCGTGGCAGGCGCACTGTCCTGCCGGGGCTTCTTTTTCTTCTTGTCGGCGTCCTTGGCGGCAAAGATGGCGTCCAGCGGCGAATCAAAGGATTTGGTGGTGGACTGCGGCGTGATGCCGTGCTCCTTGTTGTAGGCAGCCTGCTTTGCCCTGCGCCTGGCTGTTTCCTCCATGGCTTTGGACATGGAGTCCGTGACTGTGTCGGCATAGAGGATGACTGCGCCATGGGCGTTGCGGGCAGCCCTGCCGAAGGTCTGGATCAGGGCGCCTTCCGAGCGCAGGAAGCCCTCCTTGTCCGCATCCAGGATGCAGACAAGGGAAACCTCCGGAATGTCCAGCCCCTCGCGCAGGAGGTTGATGCCGATGAGGACGTCAAACTCCCCAAGGCGCAGGGCGCGCAGGATCTGCATGCGCTCCAGGGTGTCGATGTCGGAGTGCAGGTAGCGCGCCTTGACGTTCATGGAGAGGCAGTAGTCTGTCAGATCCTCCGCCATGCGCTTGGTCAGGGTGGTGACAAGCACGCGCTCCCCGCGTTCTATGCGGAGGAGGCACTCGCTGAGGAGGTCTTCCATCTGCCCCTTGACGGGGCGCACGCTGACCTCGGGGTCCAGCAGGCCGGTGGGGCGGATGATCTGCTCGGCGACAAGCCCCTGCGCCTGCTCAAGCTCATACTTGCCGGGCGTAGCTGAGACATAGATCGCCTGGCCGTGGCGGGCTGTGAACTCGTCAAAGCGGAGCGGGCGGTTGTCCAGGGCCGAGGGCAGCCTGAAGCCGTAGTCCACCAGCGTCTGCTTGCGGGCGCGGTCCCCTTTGTACATGCCGCCGATCTGCGGCACGGTGATGTGCGACTCGTCGATGAAGA
>CAZWGJ010000043.1:0-14225 GCA_964633375.1 uncultured Desulfovibrio sp. | reverse complement strand
GCAAGCCCGCCTACGCAGTCAAGCTCTCTGCCAGGAACTTCGGTCTGGAGGGCAGCAAAAAGATTGTTCCTCTCTATGCCGCATTCTGCATCTGAAGCGCCCTGTCCGACAGCAGCGCCAGCCGGCAGGACAGGCGTGCAGGGCTGCCCTGGAAGAGGGCATCGCAATCCAGGAGCCTGAGGCTTAGAGCACCGGCGCAGCCGGCAGGTCTTCTGGGCCGGCAGCCCATTCAAGCGGCAAGGAAGCAGGCATCCAGCTGAACACTGGAAGCAGCTGCAGGAGTCCAGGCTGCATCTCTAGGCAGGCGCCTGGATCGGACTTTAAAGTGGTGCAGCCCCGCGGACTGCTGCACCGCTTTAAAGCCAGGGAACGCCGGATCCCAGCCGTCTGCAGGACAGCTAGCGGCGGCGCAGGCGGCGCCTGGCGCGCTTCTTTGCCTTTTTGTCCCTTTTGGCAGGGGAAGGAGCGTCGGCTTTTGCGGCCGGCTCCGGCTGCTCCATTGCCTGGCTTACGGCAGAGTTCAGCCAGTCGCCGTCCAGGGGGCTCCACTCACCCCTGTCTTCTGCAGGAAGGACAGGGGCTTCTTCCCTGCTGTCAGAGGGGGACGGCTGGCAGGCTTTCCGGACGACAGCCTCAGAGGAAGCTTTGCCTGCACCCAGGCTGCGTCCTTCCTTCTCTGCCTCGGCAAAGATGGCTTCCCTGAGCTTTGCGCAAGCCTCGCCCTTGGCAGAGGCTTTAAGCCTTCTGGCCTTCCCCAGGTAGAACCTCAGCGTATTCTCGGTGATTTCAAGGCCGCGTGCCCGCAAAAGGGCAGCGGCATCCTGCAAAGAGCCGCAGCGTCTGGACAGGAAGCCTTCAATCTCATCAAGGAGAAGGAAGACCATGCCGAAGGCGGAAAAGACCTCGGCATCAAGCGGCATCCTGGCTGTGCGAAAATCATCGCAGAGCACCAGGAAGTCCTTGGCAGAGTACCTTTTCTGGGCACGTTTGGAGGCTTTGGCAGCCGCGGCTTGCTGTGCAGCTTCAGCGGCGGGCACGTCGGGGGTTTCGGCAGCATTGAGAGATGAACAAAGAACTGATTCCATAAAGCTTGCTCCTTTCCTCGTATTCTAGTCTTGTTTTCTGACCTGGCCATGGTCTCTGGAAGAAGAGATAGCCTTCCTTTTCTGGTATGTCAAGCTATTTTCGAAAAGAAAATTGCAATCAGCCTCTGACCGGCTGGTGACGCGCACTTCAAGAGCCCTGCCATCTGCCCTTTTTCTCCGCTCCCTTCCCTCTTAAGCTGTCCGAAATGGAACAGCCATCCAGCCTGCACTGTCCAAATCATGTCGGCAGTCTAAACACCAGCAAAAGCTGCCGTAAAACCTTTTTGCCATGCCAGGCAAGGCACGCCTGGCCTCTTCAGGCTTCTGCCCGCTCGATGTCCTGTTCTGCCTCACGGAAGGTCCGGCGAATCCCAAACGTGCAGCGCAAGCCGTCGCTTTCCGTCCCCGCACTATGCGCAGAGCACCACCTGCAGGACTCCTGCAAGGGGTGCTCTTTTCATGACGCATGACAGCCGGGCGAACTCAAAAAGGGACCCGGCTAGTCGTCATCGTCAAGATCATCATCCTCGTCGTCAGGGCTGATCCCGGCCTGGGCACAGATTTCAGACCTGATGCCGAGCAGGTAATTGACCAGCCCGTCCATCTTGTCGTTCAGGTCCGGGACTCCTTCCCAGTCCCTGAATTTGCAATAGCTTTCAGGAAGCCCCTTAAGATAGTCCTTCAGCACCTTGAGGACAGCTGCGTCAGGGGCATCAGGCGCCATCCCCAGCCTGACAGCCAGGGCGCCGATGAAGAACCTGCCATACACTGTCCGGCTGATCTTTGTATAGACATGCAGATAAAAGGCGGCATCGGGAATCATACTGTCTCTCAGCGCATCCACACACTCCGCTGCGAGTTTCAGCCCTGCGCCTGCAAGATGCTCAAAGGCACCAACGGGATGCGGCAGGCGCCCCAGGTCGTAAAAGGGCTCCATCCTGCCGCTGACTTCCGTTGCATGCAGCCAGAGCAGTGCATCCATGGCATCTATGAGACCGTTGTCGCACTCTTCAAGGTACTCGCCAAGTTCCATGGCAGCTGTTTCGGTGCCGCGTGTCGTGCCGGCCGGCGGTCTGGCATTCTTGGAGAATTCCCCGACTTCCAGGAGCAGGCGCAGGAAGTGGGAGTTTTCATCCCCCCTTTCATCCCCCTCAACAGCCATTGAAAGCGCTTTTCTGAGGTTGACGCGGAAGCCGTAGAGTCCAAATGTGTAGGCTGCGGCAAGCTCGCCCCAGGCAGCAGCCTGCCCCATCTTCCCTGCCTCCAGCAGCAGCCCGGCGCCCTGCTCCCTTTCTTCCTTCCCGTACAGCCCTGTCAGGGAATAGAGCCCTTTCAGGTACTTGACCCATGTATCGCCTTTTTTGTCCGCAGCATCCAAAAGCTTCAGACCCTGGGCTATCCTTTGCTGCGAACTGCTTCCTTCCACTATAACGACTGCGCAGTCTGTCGGCGTATCCAGGTCGCCGCAGGCCAGGCACTTTTTCAGGCAGTCAACTCCCTCCTGAAATTCCTCCTCATCGTCAGACATGACCAGATAACTGCCAAGCATTGCATTGGCTCTTTCAGGCTCCCTGCCCTCACGGCAGTCTGCCCGCAGGACTTCGTAGCATTCCTGCAGAGCTGCATCCCGCTCAGGCTGAGGAAGATCCCTGGATTCACTAAACAGGATGAAGGCGTACAGCCGGCTGGCGGAAGCCAGGCCCTTGGCCATGGCTGCCCTGCACAATTCCTTTGCCTTCAGAGTGTCCTTTTCACAAAGGATGCCCATGTTCAGCTCTCTGGCCAGCAGTTCAGCAGCCCCGGCACAGCTTTGTGCAGCCTTGCGCAAAAGAGCCAGCATAGGAGCGGCGTACATCGCCCTGAGGCTCTGGCACTCGCTGCATGGGTCCCCAATAAGCTGCACAAGCTGGGCCAGGCAGGGGAAATAGTTCCTGGCTGCAAAGGCTGCCAGATGCAGTGCCAGAAGCTCAAGTTCTGCCGCAGGCAGCCTTGTGCCCTGAAGGCATGCATCTGCCTGCATAATAAAGGCAGACGGGCAGCCGCCGTCGCGGCTCCTCCTGTAGAACTCTTCCGTCCTC
This sequence comes from uncultured Desulfovibrio sp., assembly GCA_964633375.1. GTDB lineage: Bacteria > Desulfobacterota > Desulfovibrionia > Desulfovibrionales > Desulfovibrionaceae > Desulfovibrio. The sequence continues at coordinate 11,062 of CAZWGJ010000043.1, read as the reverse complement.
TCCGGAAAGTACCCCTCATAAGCCAGGGTAAAGCAGGAATACGGGTCCCCGGCTTCAGCAGCCTTCAAAAGGTGCTTTTTGGCAGCAGCCGTGTTCTTTCTGACGTTGCAGCCAGCATTGTACCAGCCGCCAAGGACGGCGTTTGCCGTGACGGAGCCTTCCTTGTCAGCCAGCTTTTTAAGCTCCTGAATCCCTGCCCTGCACTTTTCCGCAAGATGAGCCTTGGCTTCCGTGCCGGCACTTTTTTCTGCCTTTTCCGCTGCCAGGCATATGGACGCAGCAAGGCGGGCTGCCCCGGCTTCCTTTTCCTCTTCAGGATGGGTGACGGCCCAGTAGTTCAGATTCTTCTCAGCCGGGTTGTCCCTCTCATAGAGGCCGTTCTCACACAGGCCGCTGCTGCAGCACTCCCCTGTCTCTTCATCGGCCAGGAACCTGGTGTCAAACCAGGCCGAGACGTCAATGCCGTCCCACGGATGCGCTGGCGCAGCCTTGAGCGCCTCGCGCCTCTTTGCTCTTTTCTTCTTTTCCTGAAGCTCTTTTTTGGCAGACTTGGCCATTGGCATCCTCCATGCGTCATTTGGGGCATCCGGCTTAAAGCGCCCGCGTTATTCCTCATCCTTGTCTTCGTCAGCGCGGCCCGCAGCTTCAGCACAGAGCATAGGCCTGATGGCAAGCATATAGGCAGCCAGCCTGTGCAGCTTGTCCTCGTCAGGATCTTCATCAATGTTCTTGTCCCTGAACTTGCAGTAGCTTTCAGGCATCTCTTTAAGATAGTCCTGCAGGGCCTTTACGACCGCTGCAGGCGAGGTGTCAGCCGACATTCCCATCCTGACGGCCGCAGCACTGGCATAGAGCCTGCCGTACTTTGTCCCGATGAACCTTTTCAGCGCATACAGATAAAAGCCGACAGTCGTCACCTGGCCGAACTTCAGCGCAGCGGCGCACAGCCTGGAGGACTCAATCGCATTGTCCATAAGATCGCGGTAGTCCTTCACAAGGGACGGCATCCTGCCCAGGTCATACAAGCGCCTGGCCCTGCCGCTGACTTTGGCAGCGCCCACCCAGAGCAGGTCGTCCATGATCCTGATAAAAAAGCTGTCCCTGCCGGCAAGGAACTCGCAGAACTCCATGGCAGCGATATCGGGGCCGCGCATCCTGCCGGATGCGGATTTGGGCTGCTTGGAGAACTCGCCAAGTTCTATGAGCATGCGCCAGAAACGGGAGCTGTCATCCCCCGCCCTCTCCCCGGCCTCAGCCATGTCAAGCGCCTTTTTGAGGCTTTGGCGGACGCCGCAGATGCCAAGGGCGTAGACGGCGGCAAGCTCGCCCCAGGCTGCAGTCTGCCCGTTCTGCGCCGCTTCCAGCAGCAGCGCCAGCCCCTGCTCCCATCGCCGCTTTCTGTCCTCTCCCCCGCACAATCCCATCAGGCAGTAGGCGCCCTTCAAAAACTTTGCCCTGGCATTGCCTTTCTGGACCATGAGCTCCAATAAGCCCAGGGCCTGGACGCAGCGCTCGTGAGAGCGCTGCCTCTCCACGATGTCTGGAACGCACTCCAAAGGCTCCTCAAAGTTGTTGTAGGCCAGGCACTTTTGCAGACAGTCCATTCCTTCCTGGAACTCCTGGTCGTCGTCAGACTGGGTCAGGTACTGGCCAAGCAGGGCATAGGACTCTGCCGCCTGCCTGTGTTCGCGGCAGTTTTCCCGCAGGATGCCGTAGGCTTCCTGCATCCGGGAGGACTTTTCCTGCTGAGGAAGGTCCTGGGCCTCCCTCAGCAAAAGGCGGGCATACTGCACGCCGGCAGTAGAAGAGCCCTTCTGCATGGCTTCTTTGTACAATGTCTTGGCAGCCTCTGCATCCATTTCACAAAGGCGGCCGTCGGACAAGACGTCTGCCAGCTGCTCGACGGCATTGACGCTGCCCTGAGACGCAGCTCTGCGCAGAAGCTCCGTCATGGGTGCTGCGTAGGCCTCCCTGAGGCTGGCGCCGGCAGGCAGCCGCATAAGCTGCACCAGCAAAGACAGGCAGGGAAAGAAGTTTTGGGCGGCAAAGGCTGCCAGATACGAGGCCATAAGCTCAACTTCCGCCGCCGGCATCCTCCGGCCCTGCAGGCACTGGGCGGCCTGCACGATAAAGGCGGACGGGCAGCCGCCCTCACGGCTTTTTCTGTACAGCTCCTCAGTCCGCTCCTGGCAGTACCCGGCATGCGCCAGGCAAAAGCAGGAGTACGGATCCCCTGCCTCGGCAGCCTTCAAGAGGTGCTTTTTGGCCTTCACCGTGTTCTTCCTGACGTTGCTGCCGACAGCACACCAGGAGCCCAGCACGGCATTGGCGGTGACGGAGTCCTCTTCGTCAGCCAGCCTTTTCAGCTCCTTGAGATCAGCCTCCTTCTGCGCCGCATAGCGGGCCCTTTCCTCAGGATCCGGGCTTTTGCCGGCCTTTTCCCTGGCCAGCTTGAAGGACGAAGCCAGGAGGGCAGCCCTGGATTCCTTTTCCTCGTCAGCATGGGCATTGGCCCAGTAGTTCAGGTTGAGCTCTGCCGGAACCACCACCTCATAGAGGCCGTTTCCGGACACGCAGTTGTCGAACCTCTCCCCGGTCTCCTCGTCGATCAGGAACCTGGTGTCAAACCAGGCCGAGACGTCAATGTCATCCCACGGATATGTTGGCGTCACTTTGAGCGCTTCCCGCCTCTTTGCCCTTCTCTTCTTAGCCTGAAGATCCTTTTTAGCAGACTTGGCCATGGCTGCCGCCTCCCATGCGGCACTTTGAAAACATCGTACTTGAAGCAGCGGCTGCCCTGCCGTCCTACATCGGCATCGGCTTTTTGCGCAGGGCAGCCTTTCCCTGCTTTACTTTCCAACCGCAGCACGCATGTGCTCCAGCCATGCACTAAACTTCGATTCCAGATCAGAATCATCCTCCTCCCTGTCCCTGAGGAAGCGGCAAATGCTTTCTGGAAGCCCGGCAAGATATTCGTTCAGAAAGCCTATGACTTCTGCGGCGGATGCATCCATAGACATCCCCAGCATGACAGCCAATGGTCCTACATAGAACTGGCAGTACTCTGTCCGGCTGATCTTTTTCAGCACATGGACGCAAAAGGCAGCAATCGGTATCTGGCCGCAGGCCAATGCCGTCACACATGTCTGTGAGAACAGCACACTATCGCTTACAAGCGCTTCAAAATCGTGCGCAGGATGAGGTTTCTCGGAAAGAGAGACAAGAGGAGCGACCTTGCTGCGCAGATCAGAGGCACCCAGCCATACCATTCTGGCCAGGAAGGTGCCCATGTCATCGTCCCTCGGTGCGAACTCGAGCAGAGCCATGGCAGATGTCCGTGGATCCCGCACCAGATCGGCTATGGAGGCATCCGGCTTGGAGAGCCCGCCAAGCTTCAGCAGCGTCCGCAGGAATTTGGGCTTTTCCGATCCCTCCTCGGAGAACTCTCCAAGCTCCAGCAGCGCCCGCAGGAATCTGGCTTTTTCCGATCCTGCCTTGTCGCCCTCCATCGCCATCAAAAGAGCTTGTCTTAAGTCGGTGCCAAAGCCGCAGAGGCCAAAGGCATAGATTTCAGCAAGCGCAGTCCACGCCTCCTTGTCGCCTCTTTGCCCAGCTTCCAAAAGCATCTCAATGCCCTGCTCCCTGGCTTCCCTGCCGCACAGCCCCATCAGGGAGACGATGCCTTTCAGCCGCATGGCATGGGCGCTGCCTGCCCTGGCCATCCTGTCCAGGAGCTTCAGGGCCTGGGCGCGCCTTTGCGGGGAGGCCTGCTGCAGCAGTACTGTCTCAGCAGAGTCTGTAACCCTGCTGACGATAAGATCGACAGAGGCCAGGCCCCGGGCAAAGCACTCGTCCAGACATTTGTCCAGCCAGTCCATGCCCTCCTGAAACTCCTTGTCGTCGTCAGAGAGTGTCAGGTAGCGGCCAAGCAGAGCGCAGGATGAAATCCTCTGATCATCTCCCATGCCTTTTTCCCGCAGCAGAGCATACGCTTCCTGCATCTGGGCAGCCTTCTCCTCCTTGGGGAGGTCCTGGGCTCCTTCAAGCAGCCTGGCTGCATACTCCAGTGCGACACTTCCTGAGCCTTTCTGCAGGGCCTTCTGCAGGCATTCCTCTGCCTTTGCTGCATCCTGCCCGCACAGTTCGCCTCTCATCAGCATGCGGCCCAGCAGTGCATACGCATCGGCAACGCCTGCCTCAGCCGCCTTGTTCACAAGGTCCAGCACAAACCCGGCATAAGCCTGCCTGATGCCGGCAGCCGCAGGTTCGTGCAGAAGGAGCGCAAGCGCTCTCAGGCAGTTAAACTCTTTTTTGGCTGCCAAGGCAGCCAGATGCGCTGCCGCAGTCTCAAGTGCGCCTGCCGGCTGGTCACTGTTCTGCCAGTCCGTCAGGTCTGCCAGCATCACAAGGGCAGTCGGGCAGCTGGCTTCAAGGCTTCTCCTGTACAGTTCTTCCGTTCTCTCCGGACAGCATCCGAGATGCGCCAGAAGAAAAGCAGAGTACGGATCCCCGGCTTCTGCAGCCCTCAGGAGGTGCTTTTTTGCCTTCTCTGCATCTCTTTCGACGCTGCGGCCATAAGCATGCCATCTTCCCAGCACGGCATTTGCCGTGACAACAGCCTCTTTGTCCGCCATCTCTGCAAGTTCCAGGAGAACGGCATCGCGCATCTTCTTATAGTGCGCCTCATCTTCAGTGCCCGGACTTTGCTCTGCTTTTTTTCTGGCCTGCTCAAGAGAGACAGCAAGGCTGGCAGCCCTGGCTTCCTTTTTCTCTTCATGGTGGGCGGCTGCCCACCATGACTGGTTGGTCTCTCCCGGAACTTCCCGATAGAAGCCATGATCAGACGGGAAGTCCTCAAAAGGCTGGCCTGTCTCCTCATTGATCAGCATGCTGATGTCAAACCAGGCTGAGACGTCAATGCAGTCCCAGGGATGCGCAGCTGCGGCGCTGGATCCTTCCTGCCCTGCCTGAAAATCTATTTTAGTGGTCTCGGTCATGGCTGCCGCCTCCCATGCGGCACTTTGAAAACATCGTACTTAACGCAGCGGCTGCCCCTGCTTTACTTTCCAACAGCAGCACGCATGTGCTCAGTCCACGCAGCAAGCTTCTCTTCCAGGGCAGAATCTTCCTTCCTGAGCCTGAAGAAGTCAAAACTCTCAGGAAGCATTGTGAGATACTCGTTCAGGAATCCTATGACGTCTGAAGCGGGAGCATTCTGGGGCATTCCCAGGCAGACAGCCATGGCGCCGACATAGAACCTGCCGTACACAGTCCTGCTGATCTTTTTCAGCGCATGGGCGCAGAAGGCGGCAAAGAGCACCTTGCCGCCCCGCATCGCCGTCACACAGTTTTGGGCAAATGCGATGCCGTTTTCTGCAAGGTCGTCAAAGTCAGCGGCTGGATCAGGCCTGCCGGCATCGTTCTTGAAATAGGGTGCTGTCCTGCCGCAGACGTCTGTTGCCTCCAGCCACAGCATATCGTCCACAACGCCTGTAAATCCGTCGCCCATCTCAAGCAGCTCATCCAGTTCATGGACAGTTGTCTTTACGTCGCGCACCATGCCGGCTGCTGCTTTGGCAGCCTTGGAGAACTCTCCAAGTTCTATGAGCACGCGAAAGAGGCGGCAGAGATTGTCCCCTGCCCTGCAGCCCTCTATAGCCATTGCAAGGGCTCTTTTGGGATTTGCGCGGAAGCCGTAGAGGCCAAGGGCATAGAGCCCTGCAAGCTCAAGCCATGCTTCCTTCACCCCCTGCTTGCCTGCTGTCAAAAGAAAACCAATGCCATATTTCCTGGATTCCTGCCCGTACATACCCATCAGCGTATAGACGCCCCTCCAGCACACCGCCTCGGCGCTGCCAGCCAAGGCTGCAGCGTCCAGGAGATCCAGGGCCTGGGCACGCCTCCTTGAGGACGGCTGATCCAGTACAATCATGCTTGCAGTCCAGACAGGTATATTTACTTCCCCAAGGGACAGGCACTTTTTCAGGCAGGCGATTCCTTCCTTGAACTCTTTGTCATCGTCAGAGCGGACCAGATAGTTGCCAAGGATCATGCGTGCCTTCTTTTGATGCTTTTTATTTCTGCAGACTTCCCGCAAGATGGCGTACCCTTCCTGCAGTTTTTCATTTCTTTCAGGCTGAGGCAGCTCCCTTGATTCTGCAAGCAGGCAGTGTCCATACAGGAATTTTCCTGCAGCAGAGCCTTTCTGCATGGCTGTCTTGTACAGTTCCTTTGCTTTTTTGACATCCCGTTCGCAAAGCACGCCGTCCCGCAGCGCATTGCCCAAAAGTTCCATGGCAGCTGTCATTCCAAAGGAAGCAGCCCTGCGCACAAGCTCCAGCACAGTGCCGGCGAAAGGATGCCTGAACTCTTCAGCCGCAGGCAGCGGCAGAAGCTGTGCCAGTACGGACAGGCAGGCAAACTCTCTTTTGACTGCAAAGGCTGCCAGATGTGAAATCAGCTCCTCAAATTCTGCGTCAGACAGCGTCCTGCCTTCCAGGCACTGCGCCCCCAGGCTCACAAAGGCAGCCGGGCAGCCGCCCTCAAGGCTTTTTTGGAAAAGCTCCTCAGTCCTGTCCGGACAGAAGCCGCCGGACGCCAGAAGGAAGCAGGAATGCGGATCCCCTTTTTCAGCAGCGAAAAGCAGGTGCTTTTGGGCTTTCCCGGCATTTTTGCCGACGTTCACGCCCTGCTGGTACCAGGCGCCAAGCACGGCGTTGGCGGTGACGATCCCTTCGTCAGCCAGCCTTTTCAGTTCCGGGAGGACTGCCTTTTTCTGCGCAGCATACTGCGCCTCTGCCTCCGCGCCATTGCCCTGTTCAGCCTTTTTCCTGGACTGATGCAGAGAGGCTGCAAGGCGCGCCGCCCTGACTTCCTTTTCCTCATCTTGGTGGACGGCCGCCCACCAGCACTGAAGGACTTCAGCCGGAGCGCCGTCCTCATAGAAGCCATGCTCAGAAAGCAGTCCGCAGGACTCGTCGGTCATGCCGTCGGCCAAAAAGCTGGTGTCAAACCAGGCTGAGACGTCAATGCCGTCCCATGGGTGCACAAACGTGATTTTGAGCGCTTCCCGTCTCTTCGCTCTCTTCTTTGCCTGAAGCTCTTTCTTGCTGGACTTGGCCATCAGCATCCTCTCCCTGGGGCGTTCTGAAACATTTGGTACAAAAAGGCAGGCGCACCGTTCTTCGGCATCAGCTGCTTCCGTGCGGGCAGCCTGCATCCTGCTTTACTCTTCGACGGCATTGCGCAGATATTCAGTCCATGCCGCCGTCTTCTTTTCAAGATCAGGATCTTCCTCCCTGTCCTTGAACTGGTAAAAGCTCTCAGGAAGCTCTGCCAGATACCTGTTCAGGAAACGGAGGACTTCTGCCGCAGATGCATCATGCGGCAGCCCCAGCCTGACAGCCAGAGCGCCGCTGTAGAACATGCCATACTCTGTCCGGCTGATCTTTTTCAGCGCATGGGCGCAAAAGCCGGCAAAGAGTATCTGGCCTTTTTTCAGCGCCGCCGCACATTTGCCTGAGAAGTCGGCTGCGGCTTCGACAAGCTTCTGGAAATCCGAGACAGGATGCGGTTTGACATTGGCGCCTGTATAATAGGGTACTATTTTGGCGCTGACTTCTGTTGCCTCCAGCCACAGCATATCGTCCACGACATCGGTAAATGTGCTGTCAACCTCATCAAGGATCCAGTCCAGTTCCCCTGCAGATGTCCTGGGCTCGCGCACCAGATCGGCTGTGGACTTGACAGCCCTGGAAAACTCTCCAAATTCCAGGAGCACGCGAAAGAGACGGCAGATCCCGCTTCCTTTTTCACTGCCCTCTATGGCCATCAAAAGAGCTTTTCTGCTGTTGACGCGGCAGCCGTAGAGCCCAAGGGCGTAGAGGCCGGCAAGCTCAGCCCACGCCTCCGTCTTCCCTTTCTGCCCTGCAGTCATAAGCAGCTCAATGCCATCCTTCCTGGCTTCCTGCCCGTACATCCCCATAAGCGTATAGAGGCCTCTCCAGTACAGTGCCTCGGCACTGCCTGTCCGGGCTGCTGCGTCCAGAAGAGCCAGGGCCTGGGCACGCCTTTTCGGCGGCTTCTGTTCCACGACAACCTGAACTGCACCCCAGGCAGATACATCGCTTTTCGCACTGCCCAGGCATTTTTTCAGGCAGGCCATGCCTTCCCTGAACTCCTTGTCATCGTCAGAGCGGACCAGACAAGCGCCAAGCATCATGCATGATTTTTCAAGCTGGCTTTTTTTGCGGCAGTTTTCCCGCAGGATGGCGCACCCTTCCTGCATCCTTTCATTTTTTTCCTGCCCGGAAAGTCCCTGGGCCTCTACAAGCAGGCAGCCGGCATACAGGCATGCTGCCTGCTCTGAGCCCCTCTGCATAGCTTCCTTGTAGAGCTCCCTGGCTTTTCCTGTATCCCGTTCACAAAGCACGCCTTCCATCAGCACGGCGCCAAGCAGTTCAGCAGCCGCAGCAACGCCTGCCCTGGCAGCCTCGCGGACAAGATCCAGCATAGGTCCGGCATAAGTCTGCCTGAAGCGTGCAGCAGCAGGCTTTCCCAGGATCATAACAATCATTTCCAGGCAGGGATACACTTTATTGACGGCAAAGGCTGCCAGAGAGGAGAGCATCACCTCAAATTCTGCGTCTGGCAGCATTTTGCCGCCCAGGCATTGGGTTCCCTGCATCACATAGGCAGACGGGCAGCATCCCTCACGGCTTTTCCGGTAAAACTCCTCAGTCCTGTCCGGACAGACGCCGGCAGACGCCAGGATGCAGCAGCAGTACGGATCGCCCTTTTCAGCAGCGAAAAGCAGGTGCTTTAGGGCTTTCCGGGTGTTTTTGCCGACGTTGACGCCCTGGCCGCACCAGACGCCAAGCACGGCGTTGGCCGTGACGATCCCTTCGTCAGCCAGCCTTTTCAGTTCCGGAAGGACAGCCTTTTTCTGCGCAGCATACTGCGCCTCCGCCTCCGCGCCTGAACTCTGTTCAGCCTTTTTCCCGGCCTGATGCAGAGAGGCGGCAAGGCGCGCAGCCCGGACTTCCTTTTCTTCATCGGGGTGGACGGCCGCCCACCAGCTCTGAAGGACTTCAGCAGGAGCGCCGGCCTCGTAGAAGCCGCTCTTGGCAAGCAGGCTGCAGGACTCACCGGCTTTGTCATCGGCCAAAAAGCTTGTGTCAAACCAGGCTGAGACGTCAATGCCGTCCCATGGCTGCTCAGGTGCAGTCTTGAGCGCTTCCCGTCTCTTCGCCCTCTTCTTTGCCTGAAGATCTTTTTTGCTGGACCTGGCCATCAGCATCCTCTCCCCTGAGCATTTGCAGACATCGGGCGCCAAAAGGCATGCGCACCGCTATTCGTCGTCATCGTCATAGCAGTCGCCGTCCTCATCGTCGTCCTCGCCGTCATCCCAGAAGCCGTGTTCATTGTAAGGGTCCGGATCGCTGAAGATGTACATGTGGTCAGTCCATTGCTCCAGCTTCTTCTGCAGGTCGGGATCCTCCTCCTTGTCCCTGAACTGGAAAAAGCTTTCGGGAAGCCCCTGCAAATAGTCCTTCAGGTACTGGAAGACCCTGGTGTCGGAGGCATAGGGCATCCCCAGCCTGACAGCCAGGGCGCCCATATAGAAGCGGCTGTACTCTGTCTGGCTGATCTTTTTCAGGGCATGGACGGCAAAGGCAACAGTCGGCACATCCCCGTGCTTCATGGCATACACGCAGAACTCTGCGTTCCATATGCCGTCGTCTATAAGCCTATCAAGGTCCTCTGCAGGATGCGGCTTCTCAGAAAGAGGATAATAGGGAAGAATCTTGCTGCGAAGGTCGGAGGCGTCCAGCCATATCATCCTGTCATGGATGTTGGTTGCCGCATCCTTGCTCCTGCCTATAAGCCCTGCCAGCTCCCTGGCTGACGTCTGGGGATCGCGCACCAGATCGGCTATGGACTTGGACGCCTTGGAAAGTTCGCCGACCTCCAGCAGGACGCGCCAGAAATGGGCGCTTTCCGAACCGTTTTTGTCCCCCTCAATGGCCATTGAAAGCGCTTTCCTGGTGTTGGCGCGGAAGCCGTAGAGGCCGAAGGCATAGGTTTCCGCAAGCGCAGCCCACGCCCGCTCATCCCCTTCCTCCGCTGCTTTCAGAAGCAGATTTATGCCTTCCTTCCTGACTTCCTTGCCGTACATCCCCATCAATGTATAGCAGCCTTTAAAGTACAGCGCATCAAGGCTGCCTGCCTTAACCATGCGGTCCAGGAGCTTCAGGCCCTGGGTGCGCCTCTTGGGGGACGGCTGCTCCATCACGAGGTAGCTGGCGCACTCCATAGCCATCTCAAAGTCCTGGTAGACCAGGCTTTTTTTCAGGCAGGCCATGCCTTCCTTGAACTCCGCCTCATCGTCGGAGCGGATCAGATAGCAGCCAAGGGCCGTATAGGCTTTTTCAGGATACCTTCCTTCCTGGCAGTTTTCCCGCAATATGGCGTAGCCTTCCTGCAGCTTTGCCTTTTGCTCAGGCTGGGGAAGCCTCAGGGCTTCTTCAACCAGCATGATGGCATACAGGCAGGCGGCAGAAGCCGAGCCCCTCTGCATGGCCTCCCTGAATGCCTCCCGCCCTTTTTTTTCATTCCGTTCGCAAAGAATGCCGTCCGTCAGCACGCAGCCAAGCCGCTCCATGGCGCCGGCATGGCCTGCTGCAGCCGCCTGGCGCAGCAGATCCAGCATGGGGGGAGCGTAAGTCTCCCTGAGGCCTTCAGCCTCAGGCATCTCCAGAATCCGCAGCAGCGTGGTCAGGCAGACATACACCTTCCTGACGGCATAGGCTGCCAGGAAGGAAGCCAGGACCTCAAGCTCATCATCCGGCAGGTCCTGGTCCAGCATGTACTCGAGCCCCTGCCTCGTCCAGGCAAACAGGCAGCCGCACCCGCGGCTTGTCTTTAGGAACTCATCCGTCCTGTCCGGAAAGCTGTCGTCATCGGCCAGGAAAAAAGCAGAGCACGGCTCCCCTTTTTCAGCAGCGAAAAGAAGGTGCTTTTTTGCCTTCCCTGCGTTTTTTTCGACGTTCACGCCCTGCCT
>CAZWGJ010000042.1:0-14385 GCA_964633375.1 uncultured Desulfovibrio sp. | reverse complement strand
GGTCAGGCGTTCGGTGCCTTCGCCCATGGGCATGAAGTTCATGTTCCCGCAGGTTGGGCAGGGGGCTGGAAAGTCCATTGAGTAGCCTCAGTAGTGGCAGAGCAGCCGTCCCAGCTCCCTGTGGTAGGCAAGGCCTACGGCGCAGTTGGGGCAGGAGAGGGTGATGCGGCAGTCCGGGCAGTAGATGAGCGGGGCAAAGCCGCGCCGGTTCAAAAGGATGATGGCCTGCTCCCCGCGTGCGACGGTTTCTTCCAGCGCCTTGAGCGACGGCGGCGCAAGCAGGGTCTGCTGCTCGTCCATAATGCGCGTCCTGCCTATGGTCACAAGCTCCACAGGCGGCAGGGGCTTGTTGCCGATGCGGTTGGGCAGGCGCGAGACCGGCAGTATGCCCTGGGAGACGGCATACCAGGTCTTGATGTCGGGCGTGGCTGATCCTAAGAGCACCAGCGCCTTTTCCTGCTGCGCCCTGAACCAGGCAACTTCCTTGGCGTGGTAGGGGATGCGGCTGTCCTGCTTGAAGGCTGCATCGTGCTCCTCGTCCAGGATGATGCAGCACAGGTTCCAGATGGGCAGAAAGAGGGCTGAGCGCGTGCCTATGACAAGGCAGGGGGACGTCCTGCGCACCATGGCCCGGAACGTGGCCTCCCTGCGCATCTGGCTCTGGTAGCCGTGGTAGAAGACGATGTCCGCCTCAGGCATAGCCTTGAGGCAGTCCTTTCTGAGCTTGTGCGCCAGGGCGACCTCGGGCGCCAGCAGCAGGACGGAGTTTCCCTTGGCAAGCGCCTTCTTGATGATGGTGATGTAGACGGCCGTCTTGCCGGATCCCGTGACGCCGAAAAGCAGCCTGTTGGAGGCCTTCTGCCTGTCCAGAAACGGCTCGACGGCGTCGACCGCTTCCTGCTGGGCGTCTGTCAGGGAGAAGGAAAAGGCGCTGGCAGGCTCTGCCAGCATCTCGTTGAGCTCTTCGCTTCTTTTGTCGTCCCAGTCGGACTCAAGCTTGATCAGCCCCTGGGAAAGCAGCGCCTGGACGACGGCAGCCCCGTTTGCGCCAAGCTCGCGGATCAGGGCGCGGTGGTTGGTGGCGCCGCGCAGCATGAGCGTCTCAAGGCATTTTATCTGGCGCAGGGCATTGGGGCGCACCGGCCAGGGCGGGGAGCAGGCAAGCACGCAGCGCTCGCTCTTGGCTGCGTCCTGTCTTGGGGGGAGCATGTGGGCCCTGCCTGCAGTGAGCTCCCCAGCCAGGCGTTTTTTCAGCCCCTGCGGAAGGGAGGCTATGTCCTTCAGCTTGAAGATGCTTTTTTCTTCGGGGTTTCCGTCGGCATCAGCGACAAGGCGGCGCGTCTTCTGCACGTCGAGCCTGTGCAGGGTGACGTTCAGGTCCTTTAAAAAGGAGAGCATCGTGCCGGCTGCAGCCCCTGGCGCCAGGCAGTACCTGTCGGCAATGGCAAAAAAGAGCGCCATCAGGGAGGGGGAGACAAGCGGCGCTGTCTCCAGGGGCCAGGCGACGTTCTTCAGCCTGATGCCCTCGGGCTTCTCCACGTCCAGCCTGCGGATGATGCCGGGGCGCAGAGGCCCGTTCCCCAAAGGCACAGCCACCCGCATGCCTTCCTGCCAGAAGGAGTCAGGAAAGAATGCGGGCAGGCTGTAGGTCAAGTCCTGGCAGGGCGGGACAAGCAGGGTGACAATGGCGTTCACAGCACGCTCCCTGCCCGGCTACCTGCCGTCCTTGCCGTCGTCTTTTTTGTCGTCTTCCTTCTTTGCCGGCTTGAAGCCTGCCTGCAGGGTGCGGTAGAGAGGCTCGGTATTGGATCCGGAGAAGATCTTCTCTTTGGGGGCATCCAGGGCAAGGGGAAGGACTTCGCTGACATGGCGCACAAAGCTGAGCTCCATGCCTTCCTTGACCTCTGCCGGCACGTCGATGAGGTCGCGCTTGTTGTCGGCAGGCAGGATGACGTGGAAGATGCCGGCCTTCTTGGCGCCGAGCAGCTTCTCCCTCAGCCCGCCGATGGGCAGCACGCGCCCGCGCAGGGAGATTTCGCCTGTCATGGCGACGTCGTTGCGCACCGGGATGTTGAGGAGGGCGCTGGTCACGGCCGTGGCTATGGTGATGCCTGCGGACGGACCGTCCTTCGGGGTCGCGCCGTCCGGAACGTGGACGTGGATGTCGATCTTCTTGTGGAAGTCGGGGGCAAGCCCCAGCTCGGCGGCATGGGCGCGCACATAGGAGAGGGCCGCCTTGCAGGACTCCTGCATGACCTCGCCAAGCTTGCCGGTGATGGAGATGACGCCTGTGCCTGCCATGATGCCTGTCTCCACAAAGAGGATCTCGCCGCCCATGGCAGTCCAGGCAAGCCCTGTGCAGACGCCGACCGAAGGCTTGTCCTCCTTCTTGTCGTGGCGGCTGGTGGCCGCGCCGAAGATGTCCTTCAGCTTGTCGGGCGCCGCGTCAAACTGGAAGTTTAAGTCGTCGTGCTCCAGCATCTGCACGGCGGCCTGGCGGCAGAGCTTGGCCAGGCGGCGCTCCAGGGAGCGCACTCCTGCCTCGGAGGTGTACTCGCGGATGATCTTTGAAAGCGTCTCGTCGCTGACGTTCAGGTTGCAGGCCTTGATGCTGTTTTCCTCAAGCTGCCTTGGCAGCAGGAAGTTCCTGGCTATGTGGAACTTCTCCGTTTCCAGGTAGCTGTGCAGCTCGATGATTTCCATGCGGTCCAGCAGGGGCGCCGGAATGCCGTCCAGGGAATTGGCCGTGGTGACGAAGAAGACCTTGCTCAGGTCGTAGTCGAGATCGAGGTAGTGGTCCATGAAGGTGGCGTTCTGCTCGGGATCAAGGACCTCAAGGAGGGCTGCAGCCGGATCGCCGCGCTCTGAATTGGTCATCTTGTCGATTTCATCCAGGCAGAAGAGCGGGTTGCTGCTCTGGACCCTTTTGAGGGACTGGATGATTTTGCCGGGCAGGGCGCCGACATAGGTTCGCCTGTGGCCGCGGATCTCGGCTTCGTCGCGGACGCCGCCAAGGGAGAGGCGCAGGTACTCGCGCCCGGTGGCGAGGGCCACGGACTTGGCAAGGCTGGTCTTGCCCACCCCTGGAGGCCCCACCAGGCAGAGGATGGGCCCCCTGATGCCGTTGGAGAGCTTCTGGACGGCCAGGTACTCCAGGATGCGCTGCTTGGGCTTTTCTATGCCGAAGTGGTTTTCATCCAGAATCTTCCTGGCCTTGGCCAGGTCGATGTTGACGGCGGCCATCTTGTTCCAGGGCAGATCCCGTATCCATTCCACGTAGGTCAGCAGAATGGTGTATTCAGGCGCCATGGGCGTCATGGAGCGCAGCTTCTTGATCTCGGCCAGGGCCCTTTCGCGAGCCGGCTTGGGAAGCGGCTTCTTCTTCAGGACCTTTTCAAGCTTGTCCAGGTTTTCCTGGGGATCGGACTCCCTGCCCAGCTCCTTGTTGATGGCCCTGATCTGCTCGGTCAGGTAGTATTCGCGCTGGTTCTTGTCCATCTGCTCGCGGACGCGCTTCTTGATGGCCTTTTCCAGCTCGGCGTTGGTGCCCAGGGCAACGACCTGCGAGTAGACCGCCTCCATGCGGGCGCTTAAGTCCGCCATTTCCAGGATCTTCTGCTTTTCCTCAGCCTTGGACGGCAGACGGGAGACGACGGTGTCCGCCAGGGTGTCGTTGTCCCTGATGCTGTAGAAGCTGCGGATGACCTCTGGGGTCAGGTTCTTGTTGTTCAGGGGCGGCAGCTCCTGCATGGCTTCAAAAATAAGGGAGCGGACGGCGTTGGTCTTGACCGGGTCGGACTCGGTGCCCTGCAGAGGCTCGATGTGGGCGGTGAGGGTCATGCTGCTTCCGGTTACGGAAACGAGCCTTGCCCTGTAGAGTCCGTCCAGCAGGACCTTCATGAGCCCGTCCTGCTGGTGGTAGACCTGGACGACGCGGCAGACGACGCCAATCTTGTACAAATTGTCGGGATCTGTGCAGGCGGACAGTTCCTTTGTCTTGCTTAGCACGGCAAAGACCTGCCGCGACTTTGATTTGTTCGCCTTGGTCGTGGCGGCAATGGTTTCTTCCTTGGAGACATACAGGGGAAGTATGGTGTGGGGGAAGACAACGATGTCAGCCAGCGGCAGCAGGGGCATGCTGCGCGTTAAGAGATCCGTCTTGCTGCTTGGGTTGATAAGAGCTGCCATTAAGTTCCTCCCGTATCCGCATGCCTGCTTTGGCAGGGAGGGGGATACGGCCAGAGTTGATGAAAAACAAAACGATGTTCTTACCTTGTCTACCCTTGAAAGGCAATGACGCAGAAAGGCAGCGTCACAATTCCCGCGGCTGCGCCTGCCGCCAGGAGCGTCGTCTTTTGCATCGTTCTGGGCATCGTCCGGTGCATCGGCAGGGGGGAGTCAGGAAGGGCAGATGCTCCGTTTGGGGGCGTCCTGACTGCCTGGCTTTGCTTCTCCTGAGCAGAGGGAGTAGTGTCCGTGCGCCAGCAGCAAAAGCAGGATCCGGCAGAAAGGAGCAGAGCAGCATGACAGAGAAAGGACAAAAAGCGGTGTCATACGGCCTTTCTGACTATTCTGTGATCAGGAAAGGCGGCTTTGCCTTCGTTGACAAGACGCAGTACATCGAAAAGCTTGAAGAATGCGGCATCTGGTATGCATTTGCTGTCCGTCCGCGCCGATTTGGCAAGACCTTGTTTGCCGGCATGCTTAAATTCTACTATGACATCAGCGAGAAAGACAATTTTGAAGCCTATTTTGGCGGTACGTACATAGGAAGCCGCAAGACGGCATCTGCCAACAGCTTCAGAGTCCTGTATCTTGATTTCTCCGGACTGGCGTCAGCCAACCTTGCAGAAAGCCTGGCCTGCAGGCTGCGCCTGGCTTTCCATTCCTTTTCAAGAAGATATCATGATGCGGCAAGCTTTGATCTTGCAGATTCAGAATGCAATGATCCGGCAGGACTGCTTTTTTCATTTTTGAGCGCCTGCGCTGATGCCTATGGCAAAACGCTGTACGTCATTATAGATGAATATGACCACCTTATAAACGAGCTCTTTTCAAAAGACAGCAGCGAAGCCGGCAGGACAGCGCCTTTCAGCAGCGTCGTGCAGGACCTGTATGCCGTCCTGAAGTCTGCGGCGGGGCCTGACGGCGCAGTCGCCAGGATGTTTGTAACCGGCGTCACCCCCTTTCCCCTGTATGCTGATGCATCCGTCTTCAACATCGCCAGGGACATATCAAACGACGTCCGCTTTGCCGCCATGTTCGGCTTTACCGAAAAGGAGCTGAAGGACCTGGCTGCCCAGGCTGGCGGCAGCGGGTGTCCGGGTGCAGGTGAAAGCGAACTTGCTGCGCACATAGAGGCGCTGTCCGGCTTCTGCGTTTTTTGCAGGCGCAGTGCTGAGCGCGTCGTGAATCCCGCTGCGGCGCTGCACTGCCTTGACGGTCTGGCACAGGGATATGCAGAGCCTGGCGAGCTGATGGATCCCGCGGTCCTGCCCAGCCTGGCAAAGATTCATGCCGTGCTGGGCCGAGGCCGCCAGGGTGCGGAAAACGAGATCCTGGACAGGCTGATCAGCGGCAGGAGGCTGAGCTTTGCACCTGCTTTGTCTCCTGCAGACATCACAAGCCGGGAACTGTCAGACGGGACGCTGCTTTCAATCATGCACTATCTGGGCTGGCTTGCCTGGCAGCCGGGCAAAACAGGCATGCAGGTGCCGGGCAGGGCCATGCTGCGGCAGTTCTTCCGCTGCTGTTTTGAGGATGCAAAGGCTCTGCAGGGGCTCTTCTTCAGCGCCGATGAGGCTGAAACGGCCTCAGCCTTCCTTCGTCAGGGCGATCCTGCCTCCTTTGTTGAGAAGATCCTGGAGAAGATGCAGGAGGCACTGCAGGACAGCCTGCGCAGGCAGCCTTCCCAGCAGCTTGCGGCAGGCGATATAGCTGTGGCCATGGCCATGGCTTTGACTTTCTCCCCCGACTACAGAGCGGTCGTGGAGCGCAGGACAGATAATCCTGGAAGCGCCTGCCTTTTCCTGCAGCCTGCCGGAGGGGAGGGCTCATCTTCCGATGCGTATCTTTTGGAGGTGAAGCTTTTAAGCGCAAAGTCCGCCGGTGCCAAAGCCGATATTGCCCTGGCTTGTGCTGCGGCGCAGAGGAAGATTGCAGGCTGCAGCACCGGCACCGCTTCGACAGAGGATTTCAGCCTCAAAGAGCAGCTTGAGGAGTCCCGCCTCAAGGGGCAGCGCCTTACAGGCGCAGCCTGCGTTGTCTGCGGCCTGAAAGCCGTGCAGGCTGCGGTCTGCTGAAGCTGCTGCAGGAATGCTCAAGACAGGCATGAAAGGCTGATGAAGGGCTGATGACAGCCAGAGGCAAGGCCGCTGCACCTTGTGATGCTTTCATTGGCGGGGAATAGACAAGAAGGGCTTTTTTGCGTATTGCCAAGCTTATGATGGTAAAGAAGCTGTTCTGCCCTGAGGCTTTGTCCGGTCCCAGGGATGGTTCTTCTTTTCCTTTTGACCATTGGACAGGCTCCGGATGAGGGTTTGGCAGCGCATGCCTTGCTGCCTTCTTCGGCCGCATCGGGGCTGTCTCCCCCCTAGCAAATACTTATGGTATGTGATTTCAACTCTGTCGGGGCGAAGATGCCGCGCCGCCGGCATACCCTGGAAGATATGTCATATAGGTGCCCCTGCCATACTGTCCTCTGCCATTTCGGCTGGAGCAAGCGTCCATGTCCAAGTATCTGAAGAACATAGGTACGACGAACCAGCGCAGGCAGATGTTCCTGCACACGCTGGATGCCTACAAGGACTGCTTTGGCGCCCTGATGTTCTACATCGGCGTCATGGCTCTTGTCGCTGTGCTGCTGGCCATCAACTTCAGCGAGGAGCAGCGCGTCTACGAGGCCGGCGAGATAGCCGAGACGGACATTTTGGCAGACCGCTCCATGCAGGTGGTGGACACTGTCGCCTCAGACGCCAGAAGACGGCGCGTCATGAGCGCGCAGCCTCCTGTCTACGACTACAGCCTGGACACCTACGTCAACTTTGAGGCGCGCCTGGTCGCTTTGATGAACGAGCTCAACGGCGCTCCGGTCAAGGAGGGGACGGCTTCTGCAGAGGAGCTTTTCGCAGCCGAGATAGGTCAGGATCTTGCCCACGAGGTCCTGCCGCAGTTCGGGCTGTCCACCGTGCAGGAGTTCATCTTAAAAGAGGTCCTGCCTGTGCTGCGCGCCAAGCTGGCAGAAGGCATGGTCGGCGACGTGCGCGCCGCCCGCGTGCCCAGCGGCGTCGCCATACGCAACCTTGGCACCGGCACAGAGAGCCTCCTGCAGGACGTCAAGGTCCTGCCCGACATCCATTCCCTGCTGACCGAAATCAGCAACATGGCCAGGGCCAACAAGAGCCTGAGCCACGACGCGCGCCGCGCCATCAACATTCTGTTTGCTGCCAGCATGCCGCCCACGCTGACCCTCAACCGCGAGGTGACCCAGAACAGGGCCAATGAGTACGTCAGCCACCTTGAGCCTGTGGTCTACCAGATCCAGCGCGGCGAGGTTATTGCCAGGAGGGGCGACCGCATCAGCAAGGAGCAGCAGCTGAAGATCCAAAACCTCTACCAGCGCAATGCTCTGCCCTTCAACTGGCAGCAGGCCCTGGGCTCCTTCCTGGTCTTCTGCTTCATCTCGCTGGGGCTCTTTGTGTCGCCCTCAGGCAAGCACGGCTCAACCATACACCGCAAGGACCTCATCCTGATGGCGGTGGTGACGCTGCTTACTGCCGTAAGCGCCAGGGGCCTGCACGGGCTCTGCGCCTGGGTGGGTTCGACCACGCTGGCCGACGCCCTGAGCCTGGCCTTTCCCCTGGCAGGCGCCGTGGGCTTCATTGCCACGGTCTTCACGGCCAGGCGCTATGTGACGCTGGGGCTTCTTCTGACCATGATCACCACCATGGCGCTGAACCTCAACTTTACCTTTGCGCTCTACCACTTTTTAAGCTGCATGCTGGCCACCTGGCTGGTGTCCAGCTCGCTCAGCCGCCAGGATGCCGTCTGGAACCTTCTGCCCATCATCCTGGGCGAGATCCTGCTCATAGTCGGGCTCTCCCTGATGAACGGGGTGCAGTGGGTCATGCTGCCCATGCTCATCACGGCCGTGTGCATCAACTCCGTGCTGATGCTGATCCTCTTCTTCTCCTTTTCGCCTGTTTTGGAGACGGTCTTCGGCTACTCCACGCGCTTCAAGCTGATGGAGTACATCAATTTGGAGCAGCCCCTGATGCAGGAGATCATGGTGACCATCCCCGGCACCTACCACCACTCTCTGGTGGTCGCCAACATGGTCGAGGCGGGCGCCAAGGCCATAGGCGCCAACTCCCTGCTCTGCAAGGTGGCGGCCCTCTACCATGACTCAGGCAAGCTGGCCTACCCGCTCTACTTTGTGGAAAACCAGTTCGGCACCGGCAACAGGCACGACAAGCTGGCCCCGTCCATGAGCGCGCTCATCATCATCAGCCATGTGAAGAAGGGCGTTGAAATCTGCAAGAGCTACGGCCTGGGGCAGGAAATCACCGACATCGTCGCCCAGCACCACGGCGACAGGGTCATGCGCTACTTCTACCAGAAGGCCGTCAACATGGGGCAGAACCCCCAGGAAGAGGACTTCCGCTATCCAGGCCCCAAGCCGCAGACCAAGGAAGCGGCCATCTTGATGCTGGCAGACTCAGTGGAGGCGTCAAGCCGCACCCTGACCGAGCCCACGGCGCAGAGGCTCAAGGCGCACATCCAGAAGATTATGAAGTCCATCCTGGACGAGGGGCAGCTGGCCGAGGCGGACATCACCTTCCGCGACCTGCATCTGCTGGCCGACGCCTTCCAGAAGGTGCTGACAGGCATCTTCCATCACCGCATAGTCTATCCCGAGGACAAGAAGAAGGACGGCATGCCGCCTGTGGCAACTGTCATGAGCGGGCATCCTCTGGCCTCCATTGTCCGCGGCATTCCGCCCGTGCTGCCGGCCGAGGAAAAGGAAGCCCGGCCGGCTCCGGCCGAGACCGCAGCTGCTTTGTCAGGCAAGGCTTCGCAGGGGGATGCAAAGGCAGCCTCTGAAGCGCAGCCTGCAGCCGCTCCTGCAGCGGACGCTTCCCTGAATGCAGCCCAGGATCTCAAGGCAGGCAGCGAAGAGGATGCTCCCGCCCCAGCTGCAGAGCCCATGGATCAGCCGCCGCTTTCCCGCTACAAGGAATCCAGGGAGGAGATAAGCCAGGCGTCCAGGGAAATGGCAGGCAACGTCTTCTGCGGCCCCAGGCAGCGCCCGCTGCTTGGCGGCAGCGGCGCCGAGGACGACAGCGTCGATTTGAGCGGCCTTATGCCTGAGGATCAGAACAGCGGCAAAGGCAGCCTTGACATAGAGCTTGATGCCGGCGCCCCCAGCCAGGGATCGTCCTATGCTGCGCAGGACTCCCGGCAGGAAGACGGCGGAAAGAAATCGTTCTGGTCCCGCTTGTGGAGAGGGTAGGCTGTGGATGACTGCATCGAAATAGTCTGCGAAGAGCCCTGCCTCAAGGCAGCCCTGCCTGTGGCAGGAAGAGAATTGCGATCCCTTGTGGCAGAGCTTTGGCAGGGGGCTGCAGCATTTTACGAACAGGGCCTGGTGCCGGCGGTTCCGCAGAGCATTGTGCTGGCCCTGGTGACGGACAGGGAGTCCGCAGCCCTCAACAAAGACACCATGGGCGTTTTTGGCCCGACCAACATTTTGTCCTATCCCGGATCCGGCGGCATGGCTGCCGAGCTTGCCCTGGCAGTTGAAACCATGCTCAGGGAAAGCGTGCTCTACGGGCAGGAGCCTGCAGCCTACCTGGTGCGCCTGCTTGCGCACGGCATGCTGCATGTCTGCGGCATGGACCATGGGGAAGAGATGTTTGCCCTGCAGGACAAGCTGATGCAGAGCGGAGTGCAGAGCCTTGAAAGATAATGCACAGACAGAAGCCCGTCCAAAGGTCTGCCAGCTGGGCGCGGTCGCAACGGTCCTGGACGAAGTGAGGAAGGAGGAGTGGCGCACAAGGCTGGCCTTCTTTGACAGCGTGCTGGCGGAGAGCCAGTCTGCCGGGCGCGGCCAGTACCGCCGCAGCTGGAGCTCGCCTGCCGGCAACATCTATGCAGCGCTGCGCCTTCCCATGGAGGCGCCCTTTGCCGGCACCGAGGCGGCCGTCGTCATCGGCGCCTGGCTGGTCAAGGCCCTGCGGGCGGAGGGCTTCCCCTGCCTGTTGAAATGGCCCAACGACGTGGTGCTCATGGACGGGGAGACGCCCCGCAAGGTCTGCGGCATCTTGCTGGAGGAAAGGGACCAGGCCCTCTTTGCAGGCATAGGCATCAATGTCGTGCACTCGCCGTCTGAAGACGAGCTGCGTTCATGCGCGGCCCTTCCTGCCGGCAGTCTGGCAGACTATGCCCAAAAGCACGGCATTCCGGAGCCTGAGCGGGTCAGCCTCTGGAAAAGTCTTGTCAATCATCTTTTTTCCTCCTACACTCAAAGTAGAATACTTGCGCCGGGCTTCTGGCGGGAAGAGGCGGACAGCCTCCTTCTCTGGCGCAATCAGCCTGTTGCTCTCGAGGACGGCGACAGGCTTGAATATGGCACGATACGCGGCGTGGGTCCCAACGGGGAGCTCATGTTGTCCTCGCAGTGCGGAATGCGGCAGTTCTTAAGCGGCAGTATAAGACGGTCTTTAGGATGGGGGGCGTAATGGCAAACAAAACGTTCGAGGAAGTGCGCGAATATCTCAGAGGAAAGAAAATCCTCGTGGCCAACCGCGGCATACCGGCTCGCCGAATTTGCCGATCTATCAGGGAACATTTTGATGCCATCGCGGCCATGACCGCCACCGACATAGACAAGACGGCGCCGGCGGCAGCCTCGGCACAGGAGCTGATTCTCTTAGGCTCCGACCCAAGAGGCTATCTGGACATGGAAAACATTGTGCAGAAAGCCAAGCGGGAAGGGGTCGTCGGCATCCATCCCGGCTGGGGCTTTGCCTCCGAGGACAGCCGCTTCCCTGCCTTGTGCCGCAGGGAAGGCATAGTCTTCATCGGCGCCACGGAAGAGGCCATCAACCTTCTGGGCAACAAGGTGCAGGCGCGCCACGTAGCCAGGCGCCTCGGCATTCCTGTCGTGCCCGGTTCAGACGGTGCCGTGGACATTGAGACGGCGCGCGAAATCATCAAGGAAATCGGCCTGCCCATCATGCTCAAGGCAGAGGGCGGCGGCGGCGGACGCGGCATCTTTGCAGTGCACAATGAAAAGGAGCTTGAAGAGGCCTTCTTCAAGGCGTCCACCATGGCGCAGGCCTCCTTCGGCAACCCCAACCTCTTTGTGGAGAAGTTCCTTTCAGGCGTCCACCACATCGAGATCCAGGTTCTGGCCGACCACTACGGCAACGTCTTTGCCTTTGACGAGCGCGACTGCACGGTGCAGCGCAACAACCAGAAGCTGATGGAGGTGACGCCTTCGCCCTGGAAGATGGTGACGCGGGACTTGCGCGAGCGCCTGAAGGACTATGCCCGCCGCCTGATTTCCGCCGTGGGCTACCATTCCCTGGCCACTGTCGAATTTCTGGTTACGCCCGACGGCACGCCGTACTTGATCGAGGTCAACACCAGGCTGCAGGTCGAGCACGGCATCACCGAGTGCCGCTACGGCATCGACCTGGTCGAGGAGCAGATCGCCGTGGCCTTCGGGGCGGAGCTGCGCTACAGCGAAAAGAACCTGCGCCCGACCTACACGGCCATGCAGGTGCGCATCAACCTGGAAAACCCCCAGCACAACTTCGAGCCCAACTCAGGCCGCATCACGCGCTACGTGTCGCCCGGCGGCCCCGGCGTGCGCCTGGACTCCAACCTTTCCGCCGGCTACGAGTTCCCGGCAAACTACGACTCCGCAGGCGCCCTGCTCATCTGCTTCGCCCATGACTGGGACAAGACTCTGGGCATCATGGACAGGGCCTTGAGCGAGTACTCCATCGGCGGCGTGTCCACGACCATCCCCTTCTTCCGCCAGGTCATCAAGTCGCCTGAATTCCGTTCCGGCGAGGTGACCACGGACTTTGTGGGCAGGCACCAGGAGCTGCTCTGCTACCAGGACCTGGCCCCCGAGGCGGACCGCCTCTCCAAGCTGGTGGCCGAGGTTTCAGCCCGCGGCTACAACCCCTATGTGTCCCTTGGCACCTACCGCTCGCGCGAGACGCCCAGGCTTGGTGCCTTCGACCCCGTGCTGCCTCACATTGAAGGCAAGCTGCGCCGCAGGCCCAACCCCTATCCCCACGGCGACAGGGAAGCGCTCCTGGACTACATCAGGGGCTCTGACTACGTGCACTTCACCGACGTCACCCCGCGCGACATGACCCAGTCCAACACCGGCAACCGCATCCGCCTGGCAGAAGACAGGCTGATCGGGCCCTACCTGGACAACGTGGGCTACTTCTCCATTGAAAACGGCGGCGGCGCCCACTTCCATGTGGCCATGCTGGCCAACATGACCTATCCCTTCACCGAGGCGCAGGAGTGGAACCGCTTTGCCCCCAAGACGCTGAAGCAGCTCCTCATCCGCTCGACCAACGTTTTGGGCTACAAGCCGCAGTGCAAGAACGTGACCATGGCGACGGCGGACATGATCTGCGACAACTACCAGGTCGTGCGCTGCTTCGACTTTTTGAACCACTGCGAGAACATGAAGCACTTCTGCGAAGTGGTCATGAACCGCAAGGACTGCGTCTTTGAGCCGGCGCTGTCCATGTCCTGGACCAAGGGCTTCGACGTCAACCACTACCTGGGCGTCACCGAAGAGATGCTGAGGATGGTCGGCAGCGTGATGGGCGCCTCCCCGGACGAGGCCTCAAAGCACATCATCTTAGGGCTTAAGGACATGGCCGGCGTCTGTCCCCCGCGCTTCATGAAGGAGCTGGTGACGGCCCTGCGCAAGCGCTGGCCCGAACTGGTCCTGCACTACCACCGCCACACCACGGACGGGCTCTTCATCCCCTCCTGCGGAGCCGCCGCCCTGGCAGGCTGCCACATCCTGGATGCTGGCTTGGGCTCTACGGTCAGAAGCTACGGGCAGGGCGACGTATTGTCTTTGTGCGCCTACCTTGAAGACGAGCTCGGCCTCAAGACCAACCTGGACAAGGACGCCATCCGCACGGCGAACTTCGTCTCCAAGCAGATTATGCCCTACTACGACCGCTACTGCTCGCCGTACTTCCAGGGCATAGACTACGACGTGGTGCGCCACGGCATGCCCGGCGGCGCAACGTCCTCCTCGCAGGAAGGCGCCACCAAGCAGGGGCACATCCGCCTTTTGCCCTACATGCTCCGCTTCTTAGAGCAGACCCGCCAGATTGTGCGCTACCACGACGTGACCCCCGGCAGCCAGATCACCTGGAACACCGCCTTCCTGGGCGTTACAAGCGCCTACAAGCGCGGCGGCGAGGAAGAGGTCCGCTACCTTCTGGAAGTCATGCAGGAGGTCAACCGCACGCCTGAGGATCAGCTCTCAGCCGAGATGCGCAAGGCGCGCCTTGGCATCTACCACGACTGCAACGACGCCTTCAGGGATCTGCTGCTCGGCAAGTTCGGGCGCCTGCCCTTGGGCTTCCCGCCGGACTGGGTCTATGAGAGCGCCTTTGGCAAGGACTGGCGCAAGGCCATAGAGCAGCGCACCGAAGAGTCCCCGCTTGCCACCCTGGAGGACGTGGATCTGGATGCCGAAAAGAAGGAGTGCACAAGGCTTCTGAAGCGCGAGCCCCTGCCCGAGGAGTTCATCATGTACCTGAACTTCCCCGGCGATGCCTTGAAGACCATCCAGTTCCAGGAAAAGTACGGCGATCCCAACTGCCTGCCCCTCAACGTCTGGTTTGAGGGCATTGAAGTGGGCGAGACCGTCAACTTCCAGGACAGCAACGGCAAGCCCCACACGCTGCAGATGCTGCACATCTCCCGTCCCAACGAGACCGGCGAGAGCGTGGTGCGCTACATCCTCGACTCTGAGTTCATGTCGCACGGCGTGCAGCTGGTCGCCCCCACCCAGGGAGCCGGCAGCGGCGTGCCCATGGCGGATCCCAACAACATCTACCATGTGCCCAGCCCCAGCAACGGCGATCTGTGGGTCATGTACGTGGCTCCCGGCGACATCGTCCACAAGGGCGAGGAAATCTTCAACGTTTCCATCATGAAGCAGGAAAAGGCCGTGCTGGCCCCCTGCGACGGCATAGTCAAGCGCGTGCTCAAGACGGCCGACTTCAAGGAAAACAAGAAGATGATCCCCGTGCGCGAAGGCGAGCTTCTGGTTGAGCTTGCGCCTGCGCCGCGCCTCTGCCCCAACAGCGCCTGCCAGCATCC
>CAZWGJ010000041.1:0-14511 GCA_964633375.1 uncultured Desulfovibrio sp. | reverse complement strand
TACTCCCTGCGGGCAGACGAGCTGCCCCTCTACTACGCAGCCGCCCAGGACACAGGCCTTGTGCAGGACTTAAGCGCCGTCTTTGGAAAAGAAAATGCCGATGCAGTGCTCTCCATTGCCTTTCACCAGCTCAGCACAGGCTGCACGGATACAGGCCTCTTTGCATCCTGGCAGGAAGGCAGGGCGCTCCCGCATGCAAAAAGCCTTGCAGGCAGAAAGATGCACAGCTTTCTAAAGGAGATCAGCCAGACGCCTTCCTGGCAGGACAAGCTCTTTGCAAAACGCCTGCAGCGCCTTGCTGAAAGGCAGGAAGACGATCTTTTGTGCTTTGATGCCACACACTTTTCCTCTGCCTTGGATGCCGCTGCCCGGCACCTGCCGCAGCCAGGGCTGCTGCTCTTTGCAGGGCGCAGGACCGGCCTGCCTGCCCTCTTCAAAGTGCTTCCCGGCTGCATCACAGACATCACCACGGTCCAGGACATGCTCTTCAGCCTTGATGCGGCAGGTGGTGCAGGCGTGCTGCAGAAGGCTTTGCAGCACGTCTTTGCCGCCGCTGCCGATGAAAGGTACTGCACACTGCCAGATCTTGCTGCCTTCGCAGCAGAAAAAAGCCGCGTCATCCTGCCTGCAAAAATGGACGCACCATGGATGGAAAAGTTCATCTATGAGGCCTGCAGGACGCCATGGCAGGATGAGCACCTGGCTGGCGGCGGGCAGTGCCAGGCAAGGACAGTGTCTTTGGAAGTGCCGCTCCCTAGGGCACAAAGCATCAGGCTCTGGGTGCACGTCTTCTTCTCTGCCCAAAGAAAGCGCCTTGAAGAGGCAGCCTTTTCTCATGCGCTTGAGCAGTTTGAAGAAAGCTGGCTTCATTGGTGCAGGAAAGAAGCAGAAGCTCCGGATCCTGCAGGGTGCCCTCTTGGCAGAAGCCCCCTGCTCAGCTTCTTCATCAAGGACAGCGGCATCCCGGGCAGGACAGCGCTTAAGCGCAATGAAGAAGCTCTTGCCAGGAAGAGCAGCACCTTCGGCTTGTCCTGCGCTGTCAGCACGTTTGCGTGCAGCGCTGAAGAGGCGCTCGCAGGTCTTGAGCAGCAAAGGCTCATGGCAGGGCTGTTCAGGAAGGGCATAAGCCCCGCTGCCTGGAACGATCCCGGCCTTGAAGCAAAGGACCTGGGGGACACACTGGCAGGTCGCCTGCTTGTCTCCTTTGCCGCCCTCTCAATCTCAAGCCAGATTGCAGGCCTGATGAAGCTTGAAGCACGTGCCCAGCCTGCCGGAGGCTCTGCGGCAGCTATGCCCCCGCTGCAAGGCGAAATGTCCTTCAGGGAGCTTGCAAACCGGCTGTCCGGTCCGCGCCTGATCCGCACCAGCAGCGGAACCATCCGCTGGACTGACGTCACACCTGCCCAACACTTTCTTGCCTGGCGCCTGGGGCATCCTCAGCTCTACGAGGAGATCCCTGCCTGGGTGTAAGCTGTGCCCCTCTTCTGCCACATCTGTCGGCATCGTTTGACCCCATCCCCAAAAGGAGAATCCCTATGCAGCACGAATGCAGAATAACCGTCCTGGAAACCAAGGTCTTTCCGGAACTTCAGAAAAAGTACCTGGCAGATCCCAAGTCCGGCCCCTGTCCCTGCTTCAAGGCGGGCGACGTCTTTTTGCTCAAGAGAACGCCCAAGCAGGACGACTTCTACCGCCTCATGAACGGCAGGTTCTGCGGAGAGGCGTGGGATGCAGTCAGCAGATACGTCTACACCGCCCTGCAGGGCGGATCCATCATGCACGGCTGGACAAATGACGAACGCATGATGATAACCTGCTGCAATGACGGGACAAGGCCGGTCATCTTCAAGATTGAAAGGATCGACATCCCCGAGAATGAGGAAGAAAGGCAGTGGCTTGCAAGGCAGAACTTCAAGAACACGGCAGATGATGCCTACACGGGCTAAGCACCGGCCTTTCAATGAACCGGCACTGCCCCTTCAGCGAAAAAGAAAGGGAGGACAGCCAGGGCCCTGCACAAAGGCTGCCCGCCGTCCCCCCAAAACAACGCCCAAAGGGCTGACTACTTCACGCGCTTGTAGGTGCCGCTGACGTCAAGCGGAACGATTGTTCTTTCCCCCTCAGGGTCTGCTCTGAACGAGACAAAGCCGCCCTTCTTGAAGGCATCTGTCGTCTCTATCGTGACTGCTCCGTCCTTGACCGCGATGTGCAGCTGCACATCGCCTGCAGTAGTATCTTCGTTCTTTGCGGGGTCATAAACGGAAGTGGTTGCAAAGGCAGCCTTCCCTTTCTTTGCCTTTGCCGTGGCTTTGCCAAAGAGCGTCATATCGTCAGACCAGACGTTGATCTCAAGCCAGCAGCCGTCCTCGTCCGCGTTGATGCACAGGCAGCCGCCCCGGCCCTGGCCTGCCTGCAGGCGGTAGACGCCCTCAAGGGCGCCAGGGGTGCCGCCGGTGTTTTCACGATAAAAGGCCGCCTGCCGTTTATGCATGTTGACAATGCAGTCGCCCAGCACCCTGGCGCAGGCAGAAGCCGCATCCTGCCCTGCAGGAGCCGGCTTTTCGCACTGCGCCAGCAGCTTCTCGTTTTCCTTCAGCAGCTGCTCAAAGGCGGGATATCCCTCCATGTAGTTGTCCATTTCTATGAGCTCGGCTTCAAAGCCGTCATACATGGTCTGATACGCCTTGCTGCTTTTGTACCAGGCATCATGCTTTGAAGGCACAGCCGAAGCTGCGGAAGCCAGGCTGAAAAAGACAGCCAGCAAAAGTGTGAACAATGTACTTGTCCTGCTCATGCGGTTCTCCTTAACGCTTGTGGTGTTTTATTGGCATGAAGGCGCATATTGCCGCCTTTTGAAGGTCCTTTGCAGAAGCCTACTTGTAGACAGTCCTGAAGCTCACAATAGCCCAGGTGGACTTGCCCTGCCAGGTGTGCGGCTTTGCCAGCGCTGCAAAGAAAGCCGGCACGTCCCCTTCATCTTCGGCATTGTACAAATAGCCGCTCATCTCAATAAGCCCGTCATTGCGCTTCACAGCCTTCTGGACGCGGGCATAGTAGGTGGCTTCACCGTCGGCGCACTCAAAGTGGTAGCGCGTCCCGTCAAAATGATAGCTGTTGTGCTGATCGCCCTCTGCGGACAGGCACTGCTTGAGATCATAGCCAAAATAGCGGCGCAGGCTTTTCTGCACATGGCTGCAGAGCATGGTCGCCGAGCCCCAGCGGCACTGCTTGTCCTTGCAGGACTCAACAGTGCTTCTGAAGTTGTTGACGTAGTTGTGCCACACCCCGAAGTGGATCATGTCCCTTGGGTTGTCTGTCCTGAGCACTTCCTTGGCTGTGAAGTTCCTCATGCCAAGCTCAGTGAAATTGGACAAAAAAACGCTCATGCGCTTCAGTTCGGCAGCATCAGGCTCTGCCGCCCCGCAGGACGCGGGAGCAAGCACGCAGAACAACAGAAGCAGCAAGGCAGCGGCAGAAGACAGGACCCGCATGTTCCCTCCTTGGAATCTCTTATCGCAGCACAAAGACTGTCCGCAGGCTGCAAGGCAGCCCCGGCACTGCTGCCGGCAATGTTTTTCTCCACTGCCCGCCTGGGAGCCGGCTCCCAGAGCACCTGCAAAGGCAGGATCTGCTGCCTTCAGCACAGGGGCAGACTGATGCTGACAAAAATCTGCTGCACAAGCAAGGGACTGCCGCAGAAAAGTGTGCGGATCTACCTTGCCCTGCTGAAGCTGGCTCTGTGGACGCGCACCTTGACGTCCCTGAATCGGTACCAGCCCTTGTTCGGATTGACCCTGCGCGTAAAGCGGGCGGTGACCTTTTTTGAATCCCCGGGGCCAAGCGGCGGATTGAAGCTGCAGTTGACGTCAACCCTGCGCTTGTAGGTCTCGATGCCTCTGCCGGTGTCGCCGATCACTTCGGCTTCGACGTAGTTGAGCCTGCGGATGTACTCGCGGGAGGAGGAGTTCCTGACTGCCAGCGACAAAACGATGGTCTGCTTAAAGTCGTTCATGTCTCCGGCCGCAGCGCTGTTCACCCTGATGGTCAGCGGACCGGCGCCGGCAGCGCTGCTCAAGGACAGGACTGCAGCGGCAATGAGAAAAAGCCCCAAATAGACGTTCTTCAAGAGATGCCTGCACATAGCATAGCCTCCTCCTACGCATGGCTTGTCGTTTCTATGGCAAGCCACGCACGCATGCAGTCCGATATCCACTTGTCCCGGTGGTGCGCCACCTGCCTGTAGATGTGCACCTCGGGGAACTGGTAGTCAAAAACGCTGATCTCCCCCGCCTCCCAGGCATCGGCGACAACGTAGTGCGGAAGCCAGGAAATCCCCTCGCCTGCACGTATCATGCGCAAAATGACATCAGGGTTCCCCACCTGAAAGGTTGAGTGGTACTTCAGCCCCCGGTCGGCCAGGCACTGGCGCAGCAGCAGGGAGTTGCACTGGTCCTGCTCTATGGTCAGGTAAGGCAGGGACAAAATCTCCTCAAGGGCTGCTCCGGCCTTCCTCGTGAGCGGATGATCATGCGGTGCAGCAAAGTACATGCTCTCTTCCTGCTCCTCCACAACCACAAGGTTCTCGTCGGCGAGCCTGGTCTGGAAGAAGTAGGCAAGGTCCACCTCGTTGCGGTAGAGCATGGCGGAAAGCTTCTGCCCGTTGGCTTCCTCCACAATGACCTTGACCTCGGGATAGCGCTTTCTGAACTCCATGATGTGCGGCAGCAGGATGTGGTTCTGCAGAGACTGGATCATGCCTATCCTGAGCGTGCCGGACAGTGCCTGCTGCGTCTGCCCGATTTTGCGCACCCGCTCTTCCATGCGGAGCATGTCATAGGCCAGCGACAAGAGCTTCTGCCCTGCATCCGTCACATAAACCTGCCGACCTACGCGGTCAAAGAGCCTGACGCCAAGCTCCTCCTCAAGCTGCTTTATCTGCGCCGTGACCGTGGACTGCGCATAGTTCAGCGTGCCTGCAGCCCTGGTGAAGCTTCTTTCCTCGGCTATGCGCACAAAGGTGCGCAGCATGCGCAATTCCACCAAAACCCTCCTTGACGCCCGAAGCCCCTGCCGCAGGCCCTGCCCAAAGCAGACACCTGCCGTTCATCAGGCGTTCAATCGAAATTTCTGAACAGGTAAATTAAAACATTCAATTTTACAAATACAAGCCTTTTCTCCACTATACTGAACCATATATCCCCTTGGTTCTTCTTGCTGGAGGAATTGGCATTGACTTCCCGCTACGGCCTGCTGATTATCGTGCAGAGCATCCTCTACGGCCTGATGGACGCCCTGCTCAAGCTTGTCTACAGGGACGTTCCCGTCTCCTGTTTCCTTTCGGTGCGCTTTGTCCTGGCAGTCCTGATCTTCCTTGCCCTCTGGCACAAGACCATCCTGGCCGACCTGAAAAGCGCCCCCCTGCGCAGCTACCTTCTGCCCTGCGCCTGCCTGGCAGCCTCCACTGTCGCCTGCAACATGGCGGTCCAGCTGACCGACGTCTCAACCGTCGTCTTTCTCAAGTCGCTGAGCTGCGCGCTGACGCCCCTGCTGCTCATCCTGCTCTTCCATCAGCAGTGCACAGGAAAGGACATAGCGCTCTGCCTCTGCATCACCACAGGCCTCTTCCTGCTCTGCACCAAAAACGGTCTGCCGCAGTTTGGCGGAGGCGAGGTGCTGGCCCTGACAGCAGCCGTGCTTTTGGCGCTCTCCCTCATCTACAGCGCCCGCTCCCTCACCAAGGTCCATGCCACAACCCTCTCCTTTGTGCAGACTGCGTGCGCTGCCGTCATCTGCCTTGTCATGGGCCTTGCCCAGGGCGGCTGGAGCGGGCAGAGCCTGGCGCTTGTCTTCACCGAGCGCAACCTGGTCATCCTTGTCTACGGCATCATCGGCTGCACCATAGGCGGCTACCTTCTGCAGAACATCGCCCTGCCCCACCTCTCCGCCAGAACCACCGGCCTTCTGCAGGGAACCTACCCTGTCTGTGCAGCCCTCTTTGCCTGGGGCATCCTGGGAGAAAGCATGACAGCCAGAGCGCTCTGCGGCGCAGCCCTCATCCTCCTCTCCTCCCTGGCAGCTGCAGGGCACCAGCATGAAGCCCAAAATGCAGCACGCAGCCAGGCAGACGTCCTTGTGCCGCACCATTCAGGAAGGCGCCTTTCAGCCCGCCAGCAGTAGGAAGCGCCAAAGCCGTGCAGGGCTTGCTGCAGCCTTTCGCCCCCTCCTTTTCCCTGTGCTGTGCAGCGCTCTTTGCAAAAGCTGCACAG
Organism: uncultured Desulfovibrio sp.; assembly: GCA_964633375.1. Lineage (GTDB taxonomy): Bacteria > Desulfobacterota > Desulfovibrionia > Desulfovibrionales > Desulfovibrionaceae > Desulfovibrio. The sequence goes on along the minus strand of CAZWGJ010000041.1, from coordinate 8,245 downwards.
CACAAAAAAAGGCCTTCTTCCCCTCCGCATTGGCGACAGGTGGTCCTGCGCTGTCCGCTTCAGCAAAGGAAAAGAAGGAATTTAAAATTTTTGCAGCAGCTTTTGCGCTACATGCCGATCAGCCAGTGGAGCATGCGCTTGTACACGCGCAGCTTGTTTTCCGACTGCAAAAGGAAGAGGTCGTTGTGCTCAGCCACAACGGACATGTCGACCGGCAGGCAGTGCATGGGGTTGGTGCCGGCCATGACGCGGCTCTTCACGCCGGTCTTTGCCAGAAGGTCCTTGCTGATGCGCCAGAGGTTCTTCTCGTCAAAGCTCATGCCGTCCGCAGATCCGCCGACAATGTACTGGCAGCCGGCGACAGCGCTCTCCACAGAATTGTGGATGACGACGTCCGTCTTCAGCTGGTCGAGCTTTGCCTGCACAGCCGCAGCATCAAACTTCTCGGGGAAGAGCAGCGACATGGAGAAGGGGAAGAACTTGGTGGCAGCCATCAGGGAGTACATGGCTCCTGATGGGTAGCCCAGCCAGCACAGCTTCTGCGTGCTCAAATCGCCGTGCGAGTAGCGCAGCATGCACAAAATGTCGGCCAGGGCATGGCAGGGATGCGCATCGACGCTTCCGACATTCAGGATGGGGAACTTCACTTCCTCCAGGTCGCGCACAGTCGGCATCAGCCCGTGCAGGACAATGCCGTCCACATAGTAGCTCATAGCGCCCAGGAGCGCCTCAGGATAGGCGGAGGCGACGTCCATCCAGCTTTCCTCGGGCCCCATGTAGGTGGAGCTGCCGCTCATCTGGGAAATGGCAGCCGTGATGCAGAGGCGCTCGGTCAGGTCGTGCTTGGCAAAAAGCACCAGGAAGCTGCGGTCCGTCAGAAAGTCGTCGATGGCCTTGGCATCAGGGATGCCTCTGGCCTGCTGGACCAGAGTCCAGGCAAGATCCTTTCCCATGGCTTCTATAGTGGTAATGGCGCGAGGCATGGTCTCTCCTTTGAAGTATACAAGACAGGCACTCTTCTGCCTGAACATATTCATAGCTGGCAGTTCCTGTCCTTTCAGCCTTGAAAAATTTTTCCAAGACCGGACCGGCAGCCTGAATGCAGCTGTTGTTCAGCAAGCTTGCAAGAAGCCTGCAGGGAAAATGCACAGGAACTACAAAGTATCGTACATTGTACTGACAAGTTGCGCAACACTTTTAACCGTGCCGGATGCGGCATTGCGGACGTACTCGTCAGCCCCCTCCATGGCATAGCCCTGGTAGGCGGCCAGCATGTCGACGTCGTTGCCGTCGTCGCCCACGGCAAGGATGCCTTCAGGCTCCCAGCCGTTGACCTGGCACGCCCAGGCAATGCCCGACGCCTTGCCGACGCCGCAGGCTGTCATGTCGGCCACGGACAAGGAGCACTGCACGCTCACCCTGCCCCTGAAGGCCAGAGCCAGGCTCTCTCCAACTTCGAAGGCTCGCTCCCTCTGGCAAAAGCCGTAGCTTATCTGCACGGACTCATCTTGCAGGGCCTCCTCCATGCTGATGAAGGGCGGCTCATACACCGGATTGATCCACGGGCCATAGCCCTCAATCAAGTGCATGTCAGTCCCTGAAAACACAGCCAGGCTGTCGCAGCCAATCTCCCCTGCTGAGGCGAGCAGGGCGGAAGCCGTCTTGTGGTCAAGCGGACGGGATGCCGCCACATGAGCGTCTGCATCCAGCAGCAGGGCGCCGTTGTTGCAGAGCAGGAAGTCCCACTCTAGCGGATGTCGGACCAGCTCCTTTGCCAGCGTCATAAAGCCGCGTCCGGTCACGATGCCGAAGAGGTTGCCGCGCTCCCTCCACAGCCTGACGGCTGCCAGGTCGTCTTGCGAGATGGTGTGCCGGCAGAAGATGGTGCCGTCAAAGTCGCAGGCCAAAAGACGCATAGATCCTCCATAAAAACAAATGCTGCGGCGGATGCCGGCGGATAAAGGTGAGCTGCAAAAGGGGGCGGGCAGCATGTGGGGCAGCTGGAAAAAAGCCGCTGTCCGTGCTATTGCAGGGCAGATTTTTAGACCATGTCTGCTGCCAGGGCAACAAGGGCAGCATGCACGCTTTGCCTTGAGGCATAAGGAGGATACTTCCATGGCCTTTTCAGCCTTTGTCTTCGACCTGGACGGCACCCTGCTCAACACCCTGGACGATCTGGCATACGCCTGCAACACCATGCTGGAGCGGCACGGCTGGCCCGTCCATCCTCTGGCAAGCTACCGCCAGTTCATCGGCAACGGCTTTGTCCGCCTTGTGTCCCGCGCCCTTCCCAAGGACGAGCTGGAAAAGATGGATGAAGCAACGCTCAATGCCCTCATCGCCGAAGGCAAGGCCATCTACAATGAGTCCATGCTGTGCAGGACCTCTCCGTATGACGGCATATGCTCAGTCCTCAAGGAATTTGCAGGCCGCGGCATCAGGCTGGGCGTCGTCTCCAACAAGCCCGACGCCCAGGCGCAGGTCCTCATAGAGCATTTCTTCCCTTCCCTTTTTGCCGCCGTCCATGGCGGAAGGCCAAACGTCCCCTTAAAGCCCGATCCGGCAGCCGTCCTTGCCGCCCTCGCCGAGCTTGGCGCAGCAAAGGAGGAGACCGCCTACGTGGGCGACAGCTCAGTCGACATGATTACGGCAGCCAATGCCGGCCTCTTTTCCATCGGCGTCTCCTGGGGCTTCCGCGGAGAGGAGGAGCTGCGATCCTCCGGCGCAAAGGCTGTAATAAGCAGGGCCGAGGAGCTTTTCTCCTTCATCTGACAGCCTTGGCTGCAGCAGATGCAGCGCCTGTAACAAATGTCACGCTCTGCCAGTTGACAGGCACCGCATACTTCCTATTTTTGAAGTATACTTTCATTTTCCCTGCCCTGTCACAGGCAGGGCGCCTTTTTTTCTGCCTTCTTTGCATCCCCATCTGCAGGATCCCATCATGCCCATTAGAATTCCCTCTGATCTTCCCGCCAGAACAACACTGGAAGGGGAAAACATCTTCGTCATGACAGAAGACCGCGCCGTCACGCAGGACATACGCCCCCTGGACATTGTCATCGTCAACCTCATGCCGACCAAGATCACGACGGAAACGCAGCTGCTGCGCGTTCTGGGCAACAGCCCCCTGCAGGTGAACATCACACTCTTGAGGACCAGGAACCACGCCTCCAAGAACACGCCCACAGCGCACCTTGAGCGCTTCTACAAGACCTTTGACGAGATAGAGGACAAGTTCTTCGACGGCATGATCGTCACCGGCGCCCCCGTGGAGCAGCTTGACTTTGCCGAGGTCGACTACTGGGACGAGCTCTCCCGCATCATGTCCTGGGCCTCTTCAGGCAAGGTCTTCTCCACCCTCTACCTCTGCTGGGCTGCCATGGCGGGGCTCTACTACTTCTACGGCATTCCCAAGTACGACCTGCCCTGCAAGCGCTTCGGCATCTTCTCCCACGAAGTCCTGGACCCCACCAGCAAGCTGTTCCGCGGCTTTGACGACCAGTTCTGGGCGCCGCATTCACGGCACACCGGCGTCAGCGAGGAAGAGGTGCGCAAGCATCCAGACCTCAAGGTCCTGGCCGTCTCCAAGGAGGCCGGGCTCACAGTGGTCGAGAGCGTGGACCACTCCAAGGTCTTCATGACCGGGCACCTGGAATACGACCGCGAGACGCTGGATCTTGAATACAAGCGCGATCTGGAAAAGGGCCTGCCCATCAACCCGCCGCGCAACTACTACTTCAACAACAATGCCGATGCCACGCCCGTCGTCAACTGGCGCGCCCACGGGCATCTCTTCTACAGCAACTGGCTCAACTACTACGTCTACCAGGAAACGCCGTTCGGGTTTACGCATCCCCAATAGCGTACTGCCCAGCACTCACTGCGCTGCCTGGCTCCAAATTGCAGACCTGCCCTTTTTTGAGTAAGATCCACACCCCTGGCAGCCCGCCGCCTGCAAGGCTCCCTGCCAAGCCGGCGTCTGCGTCCTCCCTTCCCTTCCAGAAACTGCCATGGCTTTTTCCACAAGAACGCGCTACGGACTGCGCCTGCTTCTCTGCCTGGCCAAGCTGCCTGCAGGAAAGCACCTTCAGCTCAACGAAATCGGCAGGACAGAGCACATCTCTTCCGGCTATCTCCAGCAGATTGCCAGAGCCCTGCGCCCCATGCACATCATCTCCGCCGTCCGCGGATCCAACGGCGGCTACGCCCTAAACAGGCCTGCCTCAGAAATTAACATGGAGGAGGTTTTCAGCTACCTTGAAGGAAACCTGTCTCCGGTCCGATGCCTGAACGACGAGCCCTGTGCCCGCATGGACAGATGCAGCACAGTGAACTTCTGGAAGGAATTCGACAGCCATGTGCGTTCCTTCCTGCGCAGCAAGTCGCTGCAGGATATACTCGACTCCTGCCCGCAGTGCGGACAGGACGACCTCAGTCCCATCCAGGATCTGTCCTTTGTCTGTCCAGACTGCAAGCCGGCAGATTCTTTTCCCCAAGCACACTGAATCCAATATATGTCCTTCAAGGCGTATACTTTGAGGGCAAAGGAGCAATAAGCCATGTGGGAGTACTCCCAGAAAGTTCAGGACTTCTTCCTGAAGCCTCATAATGCCGGTCCCATGGAAGACGCCAACGCCATTGGCGAAGTTGGCAGCCTGGCCTGCGGCGACGCACTCAAACTGTACCTCAAAATCGACGACAAGGGCATCATCCGCAAGGCAACCTTTGAGACCTTCGGCTGCGCCTCCGCCATCGCCTCCAGCTCCGTGCTGACGGACATGGTCATCGGCATGAGCGTCGAGGACGCCCTCAAGATCAAGAACGCCGACATCGCCAAGGCCCTGGACGGACTGCCCAGGGAGAAGATGCACTGCTCCGTCATGGGCCAGGAAGCCCTTGAGGCCGCCATCCGCCAGTGGAAGGGCGAGCCGCCCATGCCCAGGGCCCAGGAAGAAGGCAAGCTGGTCTGCAAGTGCTTCAACGTGACCGATCTCACCATCATCAAGACCATCCGCGAGAACAACCTCTCCACCCTGGAAGACGTGACCGCCTTCACCAAGGCCGGCGGCGGCTGCCAGAACTGCCTTGACGAGATTGCCGAAATCCTGGAGCGCGAGCTGAAGATCCGCGCCGGCGAAATCCCGGATACGCCAGTCAACGGCAAGCCCGTCCTCTCCTCCATGCCCAAGGACGCCTGTGCAGCCCCCTCCTCCGCCCCGCTCACCAACCTTGAGCGCATGCAGAAGGTGATGGCCGCCCTGCAGCTCATCCGTCCCCAGCTGCAGGCCGACGGCGGCGACGTCGAGCTGAAGGACATCAAAGACAAGACCGTCTATGTCGCCCTCAAGGGCCACTGCCAGGGCTGCCCGTCCTCCAAGGCCACCGTCAAGGGCGTCATAGAGCAGATCCTGCACATGCAGGTCGAGCCCGACATCGTCGTGGAAGAGGCGTAGCGGAGACTTTGCGATGAAGACCATCTACTTCGACAACAATGCCACAACCCAGGTTGCCCCTGAGGTCATCGAGGCCATGCAGCCCCTCTTCACGACCTACTGGGCCAACCCCTCCAGCATGCACACCTTCGGCGGCCAGGTTGCAAAATACGTTAAAAAGGGCCGCGAGCAGGTGGCCGCCCTCTTAAACTGCAAGCCCAGTGAAATCATCTTCACCTCCTGCGGATCAGAGAGCGACAACACCGCCATCTGGAGCGCCATCCAGACCCAGCCTGAGAAGCGCCACATCATCACCACAGCCGTGGAGCATCCCGCCATCCTGCAGACCGTCGCCATGTGGGAGACCAAGGGCTACCGCGTGACCCGCCTCGGCGTGGACGAGAAGGGCCGCCTCAACCTTGACGAGTACAAGGAGGCCCTCACCCCCGACACGGCCATCGTCTCCATCATGTTCGCCAACAACGAAGTGGGCAACATCTACCCCATCAAGGAGATGGCTGAGCTTGCCAAGGAAAAGGGCATCCTCTTCCACACCGACGCAGTCCAGGCTGCAGGCAAGATCAACATCGACCTGAACGACCTGCCTGTGGACATGCTCTCCATATCCGGCCACAAGCTGCACGCCCCCAAGGGCATCGGCATTTTGTACGTCCGCAAGGGCGTCCGCTTCCGTCCCTTCATGCGCGGCGGACACCAGGAAGGCGGCCGCCGTGCCGGCACTGAGAACGTCCCCTACATCGCCGGGCTGGGCGTTGCCTGCGAGCTTGCCGCCAAGAACATGAACGACGAGATCACCCGCGTGAGCGCCCTGCGCGACAAGCTGGAAAAGGGCATCACCTCCTCCGTGCCGGACACCAAGGTCAACGGCGACACCGAGCACCGCCTGCCGGGCACCACCAACATCGCCTTCCGCAACATTGAGGGCGAGGCCGTGCTGCTCATGCTCAACGAGTACGGCATCTGCGCAAGCTCCGGCTCTGCCTGCACCTCCGGCTCCCTTGAGCCCTCCCATGTCCTTGGCGCCATGAAGGTGCCCTTCAAGTACGCCCACAGCTCCACCCGCTTCTCCCTGTGCCGCTACAACACAGAGGAGGAAGTGGACTTTGTGGTGAAGACCATTCCGCCGCTCATCAAGAAGCTCCGCGACCTGTCCCCCTTCAAGGACTAGCCGGCACTGCTGAAAAACGTTTCAGGAAGCCCTCAGGACGTATGTCCTGGGGGCTCTCTTTTTGGTGTCTGCGCCCTGCTTGACTTGCCAAACAAGTACGCTACATTGACAAGGACAAAAGACAAGGCCTTGTGCAGGCGGCCCTTTTTGCTGCAGCAGACAGGGCATTGCAGCTGCCGATGCTGAAGGATGTTTGGACTATGCAGACTGTGCAGGAATATGATGTCATTATAATCGGAGCAGGACCTGGCGGCATAGCCTGTGCCAAATCGCTGGGCAGGGCCGGCAGAAAAACGGCCCTTGTCGAGGACCGCGACCTTGGCGGCATCTGCCTGAACCGCGGCTGCGTGCCGACCAAGCTGCTCCTGGGCGCCGTAGCGCCGCTGAGCGTCATGAAAAACCTTGCCAGGGGGCGCATCCTGGAAGGATCCGAGCAGGTCAACTTCCCTGCCCTGCGCGAGCGCATCCGCGCCTTCATAGAAGGCTCGCGCAAGGCGGTCACGCTTGAGCTCATCAACCTTGGCGTGCAGATCTACAGGGGGCACGCCCGCTGCCTCTCCCCCTCGGTCATTGAGGCGACTGCTGCAGACGGCACCACAAGCCTGCTGCAAAGCGCCAACATCGTCTTTGCCTGCGGATCCCGCACCTCTACCTACCCAGGCCTCACCCCGGACGGCAAAGTCATCCTGGGAAGCTCCGCCATTCTGGAGCAGAGCGACATTCCGGAAAGCCTCATCATCTGCGGCGGCGGAACCATAGGCATAGAAATGGCGGACTTCTACCTGCACATGGGCACATCCGTCACCATTGCAGAGGCGGCCCCCCAGCTCTGCCCCACAGAGGACAGCGACATCGGCATGCACATGCGCCTTCACCTGCAGCGGCGCGGAGCACGCTGCCTGACAGGCGTCAGGGCGGTCTCCATGCTGCCCGATGAAAACGGCAAGGCCAGGCTGACCCTTGCCAACGGCGAAACCTGCACGGCCGACAAGGGGCTCATCGCCTCAGGGCGCATGCCCAACACAGAAACGCTGGATGCCGAGGCAGCCGGCATAGCCCTGAACAGGCGCGGGTTTATCACGACGGACTTCTTCCTGCGCTCGTCGCCTTCATCGTGGGCTATAGGGGATGTCAACGGCAAAACGCTTCTGGCTCATGCCGCAGCCCATCAGGGGCAGTACGTCGCCCACAGCATCTTAGGGAAAAACCAGGGCCCCTACGTGCCCGGCCCCTGCCCCTCCTGCTTCCACGGCAGCCTGGAAATCATGCGCGTCGGCATGACAGAGAGGGAGGCAGCTGCCATAGGCGGCGACGTCTACGTCTCCAAGGTCCACTTTGCCTCCAACGTCATGGCGCAGGCTGCCGGCAATCCCTACGGCTTTGTGAAGGTGGTCTGGCGCAACGACGTCATGGTCGGCATTGCCGCCATAGGCGCCAATGTCTCCCAGCTGACGCTCTCAGCCCAGCTGCTCCTTATAGGGCAGTACCAGGGCTCAAAGCTCAACTCCTTCATGGTGGCGCACCCGACGCTTGATGAAACGCTTGTAGCGGCCATCAGAGCCCAGCGGAAGCCGTCCAAAGACTAGCGGACCTGGCTTGGGAGAACTTCCTCAGGATCGGACCA
>CAZWGJ010000040.1:0-14531 GCA_964633375.1 uncultured Desulfovibrio sp. | reverse complement strand
CCGCCCTGCTAGCGGAAATTGTGCTCTATGCAGGCTATGGCGTTGTGGTTGTGGATGGACTCCATGCTGTCCACCTCAACCCTGAAGCCGCGCAGCTGCGGAAAGTCCTTCAGCCTCTGGACGACATTGCGCACGACGTCCTCGACAAAGAACGGGGAGGCAAAGGCATGCTCGGTGACGTACTTCTCGTCCTCCCTCTTGAGGATGGTGTAGACGGGGCTGGATCCAGATGCCTCAGCCAGCTCCACAAAGTCCTCTATCCAGCTGAAGCCGTCCGTCAAAAGCTCCATGTGCACCATGCAGCGCTGGCTGTGCGCGCCCTCGTCGCTGATGGCCTTGGAGCAGGGGCAGACGGTCATGACCGGGACTGACACCTTCAGGCTGAACTTGAAGTCCGACTCCTCCTGGTTGAGGGAGCCTGTCAGGACGCAGTCATAGGGGACGGTGCTTTCCACCTGGGAGACCGGCGCCTTCTTGCGGATGAAGTAGGGGAAATGGAAGGAGACCTGCGCGCGCTTGGCTTCCAGGCGCAGGCAGATGGAAGAGAGCAGGTCGCGGACGCTGCGGTAGCTCAGCCTTCCTTCCCAGGCCTCGAGCGACTCCACAAAGCGGCTCATATGGGTCCCCTTGAAGGAGGCCGGCAGGTCCACCGTCAAATCCGCACTGGCGACCGTGCACTGCTTGCCGTTGGCGCGGTCGCGCACCCACAGGGGCATGCGCACGCCGCGCACGCCGACCCTGTCTATGTGGATGGGGATGTCCGGCATGGACTTCTGCACATCAATCATGAACGCTCTCCTCAAATCCTGCCTTCTGCCGGCATGATGCCGGCAGAGGGGGCAGTGCAGGCCGGCAGGACAGGCAAGGAAGCCTGTGCCGGGCCTTGTAAGACAGGGAGTCTCTACGCTGTTTTTCAAGAATGATAAAGGCTTGCCCCAAGGCTGGGGCAGAGGGTCCTGCTACGCTATGGTCTTTCCTGTCGTGGACGGCACAAAGATGCCGTGCTTTATGCCGTTGCAGGCGATAAGCTTGTCGGCAAGGCTGCCGATGACGCTGGCCTGGCCGCGCAGGATCAGGACCTCAAGGCAGTTGTGGTGGTCCAGGTGCACGTGCTGCGTGGTCACCACCACCTCATGGTGGTCGTGCTGGATGTCCATCAGCTTCATGGGCAGATCGTGGTTGTGATGGTCGTAGACAAGGGTCAGCGTCCCTGCCACCACGGCGTCGGAATCCTTCCATTCATCCTCAACCAGGGCTGAGCGGATAAGATCGCGGATGGCCTCGGACCTGCTCTTGTAGCCCTTCTTGCGCAGCAGCGTGTCAAAGGGCTCAAGAAGATCCCTTGGCAGGGATATGCCGAACCTGGCCAGCTTCTCCTCGCCCTCGTCAGCAGCTTCTGCCGAAGCACTCGGCACGACAGCGCTTTCGTCCATCGTCTTTTCCATCGTCCTCTCCTTTAGCAAGGCCTTCAGTTCCTGCGGGCAAGCTCCCAGATGGCCGCCTCCACCTTGCAGGACTGGGCATACAGGGCATCGACCTTTTCCACATAGACCTTCTTCCCTGTCCAGCCAAAGTCCGGCAGGGCCTTCAGGAAATGCTCGTAGACAGTGCGCCCGGGCTCCGCCACCCACACGCGCCCGCCCTCGGCCAGCGCATGGCGGCAAATCCCAAGCACAGGCTCGACAAAGCGCCGCTCATACATGATGTCCCCGCCCCAGATGTAGTCAAAGGCGCCTGCTGCCACTGCGGGCCTGCGCCAGTCCATGGCCACCCAGGCAGGAGAGGGCACGCTGTTGAGCCCCGCATTGATCAAGGCATAGTGGAGGGCGTCTGCTTCATAGTCGATGCCGACCACCTCGGCGCCAAGCTGCTGCCCGACAAGAGAGGTCAGGCCTATGCCGCAGCCAAGGTCAAGGCACCGCCTTCCGGCAAGGCTGTCCCTGTTTTTTTCAAGCCAGGCGCTCAAAACCAGGCTTGAGGGCCACAGTTCGGTCCAGTAGGGGATATGGTCGTCTGCATCGGCACGCCCGTCGGCAACCATGTCGTCCCACAGGCTGTCGAAGTCAGAGGCGCGTCTCAGCACCCATTCCCTGCCGGCAGCCTGCGTCCGTATTTCCGGCGCATAGGCAGTCATTGGCTGCGACATGAAGAGCATCCTCCCTTGAAGCGAACTTGTCCTGCACTGCCCCTGCGGCTGAACTTGCAGCTTAAGCACGCAGGATTGCTTGCCATTGCTCCACTTGCCCTTACCTTATCTGATGGATAAAGTTTTTCCGCTTTGCGGGGCGCCCTTCTGCGCCGCCTTTTTCCGCAGGGAATGGGCAAGCAGGCCTGAAGAGTGGCTACCACATCCACCGCCTGCTTTCAATTCCCCGGCCTCTTTTGGCTGCCCAGCTTTTACAGTCTTTCCGCCATCCTGCCATCATGTACACTATCTTTTGCGCCATCCTGCCCGTCTTCCTCATCATAGGAATAGGGGCAGTGGTGGAGAAAATGCAGATCCTTCCCCAGAACGCTGCCAACGCCCTCAGCGCCTTTGCCATCAACATCGCCATTCCCTGCCTGACCTTCCACATCATGAGCACGGCCCCCCTGGACAAGATGACCCAGTGGTCGTGGTGGCTGGGAATCCTGCTTGTGCAGACCGGACTGTACGCAGCCCTCTATCTCTTTTTGCGGCTGCGCGGGAAGGACACGGGGGAAAGCGTCATCTACAGCCTGTCCGTCGCCTTTGCCAACGTGGGCTTTGTGGGGCTGCCCGTCATCATCAACGTCTACCACAACGACAACGACGCCCTGACCTGTGCGGGCCTGGTGATGGTGGCTGCCAACGTGCTGGCCATCATCTCGCAGATGACGCTCATAGCCTGGGCAGGAAAGAAGAAGGCGCAAAAGGAGCCTGAGAAAAGGCTGCCCCTCCATTCCAGAATCTGGCGCTTCCTCACCCGCTACATCCTGAGCAACACCGTGCTTATGGCAACGCTGTTCGGCATCGTCGCGGCAGTGGCGGGCATCCATGTCTGGGAGCCCCTGGACAAGGGCATTGCCATGATAGGCTACACAGCCCCCACCTGCATGCTCTTCACCATGGGCTTTTCCCTGCGTGAAAACATCGTCCGCGCCGCAGCCGCCCATGCCATCCGCCTCTCCCAGCAGGTCTGGCTCTGCCTGTGGCGCCTTCTTCTGGTCCCGCTGGCAACGCTTGCCGTCATGACGGTCCTGCACATCGACCCGGTCTGGGTCTCTGCCACCGTCATCTGCCAGACCACCGGCACAGCCATCTTCGTTTCAGCCTTAGGCCAGCTCTACAATGCAGCCCCGGGCCAGGCAGCCCTGACGGTTGCCGCAACCAACCTTTTAAGCCTTTTCTCCTTAAGCGGCATGCTGATGCTTCTGCACTGCCTGGGCCTTATGCCGGTCTAACGGCACAGCCCGCTGCCAGCCATCAGCCTGCCATCAGCCTGCCATCACAACAGGAGCAAAGTTATGCTCACCATCATTGCCACAGTCATCCCCATCTTTGTCATCATCCTTGCCGGCGTCCTTGTCGAGAGGCTGGATCTGCTGCCCCAAAACTCCGTCAAGGTCTTAAGCATCTTTTCCATCAACATCTGCTTTCCCTGCCTGCTCTTCCACATCATGAGCACCACGCCTCTGGACAACCTGGGCGACTGGCGCTGGTGGCTGGGCGTGCTGGCCGTCCAGTGGTTCGGCTTCATCATCCTCTACTTCATTGAGAAGATGCGGGGCGAAAAGAAGGGCGAAGCCGTCCTGCACGGCCTGGTGGTCACCTTCTGCAATGCCGGCTTTGTGGGCCTGCCCATCATCATGAGCGTCTTTCACAACGACAAAAACGCCATCTCTGTCGCCGGCGTCATGATCGTCGCCTGCAACATCGTCGTCATCGTTGCCCAGACCATGCTGGTCTCAACCACGGCCAAGAAGAAGGCTGCAGACGGTGCGGAGCCCTCCCTCAAAAAGGAATCCTTCCTAAGCAAAGCAGGCTTCTTCCTGCGCACCTACATCCTCAGCAACGGCATCTTCATGGGCGTGCTCTTGGGGCTTGCCGTCTCCGTCAGCGGGCTTGGCGTCTGGGCCCCCCTGGACAAGGCGCTCTCCATGCTGGGCTACATCTCCCCCACCTGCATGCTCTTTGCACTGGGCCTGGGGCTGCGTCCCGACGTCACCTATGCCCTCTCCTCGCACAGCATCCATTTCGGCCACCACATCATCCTAGCCCTGCTCCGCCTTGCAGGCATGCCGCTTGTGACGCTTGCCGTCCTTGCCTTCTTCAACATCGATCCGCTCTGGATCAGCGTCAGCACCATCATGACGGCCACAGGCTGCGCCATCTTCACGGCCACGCTGGCCCAGATCTACCAGGCTGACCCCGGCGGCTGCGCCCTGACCGTCTCGCTCACCAACCTTTTGAGCATACTCTCCATTTCCGGCGCCATCCTGCTCCTAAGCTTCCTGGGCTACCTGCCCTTCCAGCTCAACCTCTAAGGGGCTCCAAGTCAGGGGTTCCAAGGATTGGCATCATTTTGTTAGAAAAATCCGTCCCTTGTGACAGCATGAACATTTTGTTATACAAAATTAATTTGCATCCATGAGGTTAGCATGGGCCAGGATATCTTTGATCTGACTTTTGTCCTTATCATTTTCTTCTTCACCATCCGCGGCTACTTCAACGGGCTTGTCGGCGAAGTGGCAGCCATCATCTCCCTGGTCGGCGGCTTCTGGGCCGCCTACACCTTCCATCCCCTGCTGGCGCCAAGGCTGACCTTCATCGCCGAGCCTGCCTGGCGCGTCATAGCTGCCTACATCGTGCTCTTTGTGGCCGTTGTCATAGCCGTCGCCCTGGCTGCCAGGCTGCTGCAGAAGATTCTCTCCCTGGCCTTCGCCTCCTGGATTGACAGCCTGGGCGGAGCGCTGTTCGGACTTGCCAAGGGCATCCTTCTCTGCTCGCTGGTCTTCATCCTCATGGGCAAGTTCTTCTACAACTTCGACTTCTACAAAAACTCCCGCGTGCGGCCCTATATGACCGTGTTCACGGACAAGTTCCGCGCTGCCCTGCCGGCAGACATCAAAAAGAAATTCTCTTTGTAAGCGACCTCTCTGCCCCGCTGGGGGAAGGAATACATTATGGCTGACGACGATAAACAGGCACTTGAAGAACTGCGTTCGGTCATTGCCAGGCTCACTGCACCTGACGGCTGCAAGTGGGACCGCGTGCAGACCCCTGAGACGCTGACTGAATATGTCATTGAGGAAAGCCATGAGCTTGTGAGCGCCATACGCGACCACAACAACGACGAGGTCTGCGAGGAGCTGGGCGACGTCGCCTTCCTTCTGCTCTTCATCACCCACCTCTTTGAAAGGGACGGCAAGTTCACCCTGACCGACGTCTTCAAGAAATGCGCAGCCAAGATGGTCCACCGCCATCCGCACGTCTTTGCCGGCGTCACCTTTGCCAATTTGGAAGAGCAGCTGAAGGCTTGGGAGCAGCTGAAGAAGGAGGAGCACAAGGAGGAGGGGCGTCCGACCGGCGTCTACGACTCCCTGCCGCGCACCCTCGATCCCCTGGCCAGGGCCTACCGCATCCACTCCAAGGCTGCCAGGCACGGCTTTACCTGGGAGTCCACAGAAGACGTGGAGCAGCAGGTGGAGACCGAATGGCTTGAGTACATGGATGCCGTGTCCCGCCAGGACAATGATGCCGTCGCCCATGAAATAGGAGATCTGCTCTTCAGCGTGGTTGAGCTGGGGCGCAGGCACGGACTCAAGGCCAATGCCGAGCTTGACGGCGCAAACCAGCGCTTCCTCGCACGCTTTGCCCACATAGAGGAAGGCGCCCGCAAGGCAGGCAAGGAACTGTCCGACATGACGCTGGAGGAAATGGACGCGCTCTGGGACGAGGCAAAGGCGCTGGAAAAGAAAGACGCCGACGCCTCCAAGGCCTGCCCTGTCAAGGCTGCCGGAACAGCCTCAGGAGATGATAAGTAAGGTGCTCCATACAGGCTGCAGAAAGCTCTTCTGCAGCGCAGCCTGCCTCGTTCTGCTTGCAGGCCTCGCCTCCTGCGCACCTCAAAAAATGCACCGGGGAAAAGCGCACCAGGCTGCAGAGGCCGGCAGCACTGCCCTCCTGCTCTCGCCCGGCAAGGGCATGGCAGAGGAAAAAGGCGGACGGGTCAGCCCCGTCTATGAGCAGTGGCTCTACAGGCAGTCCATACTGGGGGCAGCCAGAAAGGCAGGCACGGACCTTGCAGGCTCAAGGCTGCTCTGGCGCCACACAGGAGCCTCCCAAGACGCAGGCCTTGTGCGGCGCGCTGCACCGACCTGGCTTGTGGTCAACGCCTCCGCCCGCTCAGGCGGCTTGAAGCAGCTGCAGAAAGACCTGCCCAGGCTGGCACAGGCCGGCATAGGCGGCATCTGGCTTGATGCAGTCATGGAAAGCGATGCCGCCTGGACGCCGGAAGCGACGCACCAGATCTTCCGCCAGGCAAGCCTGGAACTGGCGCCATCGGCAGGGACGGAAAAGGACCTTGCCGAGCTTATGGCAGCCATGCAGCAGCATTCTTTGCAGTGCGGCATGGACACCGTGCCTATGGCGACCGGCATGGGGCCGGACTTTATGCTGCAGGCGAGAGGGTCTGCTGCGCACCGCGGCATGTACGTCATGGCTGAGGCGCCGCAAAGCTGCTGGAATGACCTGCCCAAGGCAGAAGGGCCCTGGGACTGCCGGAAGCTTCCTGCGGATGCAGCAGCGTCCCTGGCCAAAGAAAAAATCCTGCCGGGGCGCCTGCGCCAGGAAAGTTTGGCAGACGACGCAACATTCTGGGCTGTGACAGGTCCTGTGCTGGGAGTAGACGGACAGACGCGCAGGCTCGTCTACCGCGCCCTTGATTCCGTGTGGCAGCCCATACTGTGCTGGCAGGATCCCGGCAATGCGGCAAGGCAGGCGCTCACAGGAGCAGTCATCAAGGTGACCGGCATGCGCCGCCAAACCCTGGCAGGGCTCTCCGCCAAAGGACTGGCAGGACTTGACGCCGCTCCAGCGCAGGCATCGCCCCTGCCGGCAGATCCGGATGAAGCACGCTTTCCGGCAGGTCCTGCCCTGCTTGACCTAAGCAGTCAAATACACCGCTGCGGCGGCTGGAGCCTGGTGAAGGACGGGCACGATGCAGCTCTTGTCAAAGCTCATCCCAATATGGGAGATTTTTATCGTGCCGCAGACGTTGAAAAGGCGCTTGCAAACGCTCTGAAGAGCGGGGAGGCAGCCGGACTTGCCTGTGCCCTGCAGCAGCTTGCCGGCTCAAACGGCTCTGCTTTGGCAGGCAGCATGGCCTTTTTTGCTCCTTATGCTGCAGCCTCAAAGGGCGCAGACGAACCCGCCTCACAGGCAGCCCCTCTGAATGCCAGGGAGGCATGTCTTGCCATGGCTCTTCCGCTCGGGCTGCCGGGCCTCTGCTTTCTTCCGGCCGATGCAGCCGACCTGGCAGGCGGGGCGGCAAGGCTTGCCCAAATTCTTTCTGCCAGGACAAGGCTGAACGCAGCCGACGGCACCCTGGAAAAGGTGCTGACGCCGGCCTCAGGCGTGCTTGTCACCCAGCTCAGGCTTCCCAGTGGAGGCCTCCTTGTGACAGCCCTCAATTTTTCAAACACGCAGAGTACCTGCACTGTGCCCCTGCCGTCAGGCATAGGCACCCCCTCTTTGCTTTCATTAACTCCAGAAGTGGCGGCGAAAGCCTCCACAGCCAGCCAGCTGGCGCTCTCCCTCGGACCACGTCAGGCAGCCCACTTTCTAGCAGGCAGATCGTCTGGCGACCTACGGTAAGGATGACGCATATGGAACAGACAACTGACAGATCAGGTCTTGAGACTGCAAAGGCTCAGGACAACCAGACGCCCCCTGCAGAGACTGGGGCTTCGAGCGACCAGGTTCTGCAGCTGCAAAAGCAGATTGAGCAGCTGCAGCAGCAGCTGAAATCAGCTGAAGCCGCAAAGGAAACAGAAAAAGCAGCTTCGCCCGCTCCTGCAGACGATGCCAAAACAGACGCACCCGAAGCTGCCTCCGAAAAGCCTTTGGCTGCCCCCGCTGACGAGCCTGCCTCCTGTGAGCCGGCAGCCCCCGCAGCCGAAGAAAAGGCTGAAGAGGCGACTGTCCTTGCGGACAAGGCAAAGGACAAGGATGACGGGGAAGAGAGCGCCAAAAAGGAAAGCACCCTTTTCACTGGCAGCCCTGCCGTCGACAAGGCTCCTGAGCAGGACCTGAAAAAGGCAACCAAATCCCTGTTCTCCAAGTTCAAGAACAAGGGAAGCAAAAACGCAGGCCAGGATGCAGAGGAAGGAGCAGAGGAAAAGAAGCCCGAGCCTGAGGAAACGCCCAGAGTGCATCACGGCCTTTTCCGCGCCCTTGCCAAGGCAGCTCCCCTCGTCCTGCTGTTCATCCTCATGCTGGTCAGCTGGACGCCCCTGCTCACCACTGACTTCCTCTGCCCTGAGGAAGTGAAGAACGTCCAGGTCATTCTGGCACAGCACGGCATGAGCCTTCTGCCCCACGCAGAAGGCAATGTGCTCCTGCCTGTCTACGGCTGGGCGGCTGCCGCCCTGGCGGCCCTGCCGCTGCCCTTTGTCAAAACACTGCCCCTAATCAGTTTTGCCGGCGCTGCAGTCTGCCTTATCGGCCTCTGCTGCCTCGCCAGAACGTTCAGGCTTGGCAGCGACACCATGCTGGCTTCCGGCATCATCCTGCTCTGCCTGCCGCTCTTCCTTGGCATGGCCAATTGCGTCGGCCCCATTCCCTTTGCCTGCGGCCTGTCCATGATCGCCATGTCGCTGCTCTGCCGCGCATGGATGAAGGAATTTGACATCGCGGGCATGGTTGCCGGCTACATCTTTGCCGTCCTGGCCCTCCTTTCAGGCGGCCTGTACTTTGGCCTCGTCCCTGTTGTCAGCGGCCTCATCTTTGCCCTGTGGCGCGGCAATCTGGCACGCATGCGTGCTGCGGACGCCCTGGCAGGCTTCATCTGCTTTATCGCCCTCCCGCTCCTCTGGCTGGGCATCCTCATCCTGTTCGGCAAAGACGTCCCCACAGAGGCGCTCCTGGAGGCCATGTTCTCGGCACCCAGCGGCGCTGTCTTCAGCGGCCGCATCAGCAAGGCCTGCCTGGCCTTCATGCCCTTCCTTCTCGTTCTGCTCACCATATCCTGGCCGACGCTCTTCAAAAACCTCATCAAGAACATCCGTGCCAGCCGCAGCGAGAATGCTTCTGCCTATCTGTGGATTGCGATCGTCCTGGGCATCGTCCTTGCCCTCTTCGCAGCCCGCACCTTTGACATCTTCCTGGTCGTCTGCCTTGCGGCCCTGCTGGCAGGACGCGCCCTCTTGAATCTCAGCGTCAACGCAACCCGCGCCTTCTTCATCCTCACCGGCCTTGCCCTGCTGGCGGCAACACTGGGACTGCTTGCACTTGTCGTTCCCTTCGTCAACGAACTTGTTGTCGGTCTCTGTCCCCACTTTGCCAGCCTTGTTCCCCAGGACTTCATCCATGAGGTGAACCGCGAATCCCTCCTGATCACCGTACCGCTTGCCCTGCTGCCCTTCCTGGCCGCCCTCATCATTGCCCATGTTGCCTGGCGCAGCCGTACAGCCGCAGCCCCGCTGCTGACCTGCCTTGCCTGCGTGCTTGTCCTGGCCCAGCCAGTCGGCCTGTTCGTCATGCCGTACAAAGTTTCCCAGATGACTACCCTCAAAATGACGGATGCGCAGGAGCTGGCCGCTGCTGCCGGGCTTGACGCAAAGCCGGATGCTGATTCTTCAGCTGCAGAGCAGCCTGCCCAGCCTGCTGAGAAGCCCCAGGAACAGCCCCAGAAGTTTGTGCCGTCCGGTGCTGCTGCCGATCCGGGGACTGGCTCCGGCTCTTCCAGTTCTGACTCGCAAATCGTCAGGCCCACCCTGCAGGCTCCTGACATCATCCTGAGCCCTGAGGAAGAAAAGCCGGCTGAAACCAAGGCTCCTGCTGAAGGAAGCAAGCCTGAGGCAAAGCCTGATGAAGCCAAGGCTGCCCCTGAGACTCCTGCTGAAGGAAGCAAGCCTGAAGCAATGCCGGAGGCCAAGGCTGCCCCTGAGGCTCCTGCTGAAGAAAGCAAGCCTGAGTCAGCCGCACCTCAGGAAGCGAAGCCCGCTGAAGAACTGCCTGCCGACCAGGCAAAGCCCGCTGAGATTCCTGCGGACAAGCCTGCAGACGGCACAGCCAAGCCTGAAGAAAAGCCCGCAGCGCAGGAGCCTGCTGCCGGCACGCTCTAATCCATGCAGTCCGCCTCACGCGAAGGAGCATGCACCATGCGCTCCTTTGCGTTGAGCTGAAGCTTACAGAAGGCCTCCTTCCTCAAGAAAGGGATGGAGGCCTTCTTTTTTAGGGCTGGCGGAATCTGGCGTCCGCGCAATCGTCCGCTCTGCCGCTCTCCCTGCCGCCCCGGCAAGTTGACTTCCCAGCAAAAAAAGCACAAGGAAAGGCGACTTTCTGCTTTTCGGAGGCATATCTTGCTGCGACAATTATCTGCTGCGCTTTTCTGCCTGGTGCTGGCTGTACTGAACTTCATGCCGAACGGCGCCCAGGCAGACGACAAAATAACGGCCTATCAAAAAAAATTCCTGTTCGTGGATCCGGCTGAGGGCTGGACCAGGGAGATACTGACAGAAGATCTCTTCAACACCTGCGTAGCCTACGACAAAAAGGGCACCACCCTGTCCGTCCTGGGATGCCCCGGATCTTCCGACGACGACACCTTCAAGTCCAACCTGGAGGAAGCCAAGGAGGAAGGCGGCTACTACATAGGCACTACCTTCGTGCAGACCAGCAATGAGGGGACGACTCTTTTCATCCCCACCTCCAAGGACGACGGCGCCATCTTCATCGTCATGGACGACGGTCCCACTCCCGGGAAAACTGCGGACAGCATTTATGCTGCAGCCAGGCCCATGCTGGACCGCTTTGCCAAATTCAAGTTTCCCATGACCTTGAAGAAGTAGGCAATGCTTGTACGCACCGCAGAAGCTTCCGACCTGGAGGCAGTAGCAAAGCTTGAAGCAGAATGCTTTCCTGCGGCTGAGGCAGCCTCCAGGGAGGAGTTTGCCGAAAGGCTTGCCCATTATGCCGACTGCTTCCAGCTGCTCTTTGACGAGGCAGGCAGCCTTGTCTCCTTTATCGACGGCCTGGCGACAAACGAGCCCGATCTGGCAGACGACATGTACGCCGATGCCGGCAGGCACGACCCCGACGGCTGCTGGCAGATGATCTTCGGGCTCAATACGCACCCCAGCCAGCGCAAAAAAGGCTATGCCGGCATGCTGGTCAAAGCCTTCATCGACCTGGCCCAAAGCAGGGGGAAGCGCGGCCTTGTCCTGACCTGCAAGGACCATCTCGTCCACTACTACGCACGCTTTGGCTTTGTTGACGAGGGCACAAGCTCCTCCACGCACGGCGGCGTCGTCTGGCATCAGATGCGCCTCACGTTCCAGCCGCGTCCTTAAGCGCCTGACACGCTTTTTCTTTCAGCCCTGCCTGAAGCCCTTCAGGCAGGGCTATTTTTCCGGCTTCCGCAAAAACTCAAAAGACTTTCTGTCGCAGCGGACAAGCCCTTCCTCCTTCATGGAGCGCAGCTCCCTGGACAGGGCGCTGCGGTCCACGCAGAGATACTCGGCCAGCTCCGTCTGGTTGTAGGGGATCTCTATCTTCTCGCTCTTCTGGATTGTCGCCTGCTCTGAGAGGAAGGAAACAAGCTTCCCCCTGATGGTGCCGCAGGAAAGGTGCTCCAGCTTCTTGGTGAGCTGGATGTTCTTCTCTGCCAGGATGCGCATCATGTTCGTGATAAGCCTGGTGTGGAAGCAGCAGGCTGACGTGCACGTCGTCACGATCTTGGCGTAGTCTATGGTCATAATCTCCGTATTTTCTGCGCTCACGACGCTCACGGGGAGCGCACCCTGCCCGGCGCAGGTAAAGGACTCGGCAAAGAGTTCGCCCTGGCCTACATGCGTCAGGATGGTCCTCCTGCCAAAGTAGTCTTCCTGCACAAGGCGCACGCTGCCGGACAGGACAATGCCCACGGAAGACGGCCTGTCCCCTGCCAGGAAGATGAACTCATCCTTCTGGTACGATCCCTTCAAAGCCTTAAGGCAGGCAAGAAGCCCGCTTAAGTCCTCTTCGTCTATGCCCGAAAAGAGCGGGCATTTTGACAGAACGTCGTTGACAGCATTGAGTTGGCGCATACCTTCCTCCTGCACGAGCATAAAAGACAAAAAAACTTCCCCCGCTCCGGCAGACTGCATCCCAAAAGCCGGCCTGTCAGGGGCTGCAGCAAGCTTACTGCAAATAGTGACATTTGCAACAGATTCTTTTTCTGCTTTTTGTATCCTGCAGACAAGGAAGACATGCTGCCGCTCCCATCTTTCCCTCAATCTGGGGGGCAGGCAGCAGTCCCAAAGGATAGAGCATGAGCCAGTACATCAAAAATATCGAGCCCAGGAAGGTGCTGCCGCTGGCAGGCCAGGTTGACTACCAGCCAGGACAGATAGCAAGCAAAACGCTTGCCCAGAACAGCCATCACAGCCTGACCCTTTTCGCCTTTGAAAAGGATGAGGAAATCAGCACTCATGCCTCAGACGGCGACGCCTTCGTCACAGCGCTGGACGGAGTCGGCCGCATCACCATCGACGGCACGCAGTACATCCTCAACAAAGGCGAGTCCATTGTCATGCCGGCGCATGTTCCGCATGCCGTCTATGCCGTAGAACGCTTCAAAATGCTTCTGATTGTCATCTTCCCGGAAAAGCTGGGATTATAGGCAGCCAGCAACGATACAGAAAAAAACGGAGATCCGCCATGGAAAAAATGTTTTGCTTCCAGTGTGAACAGACCGCCAAGGGAACAGGCTGCACAGCCTCCGGCGTGTGCGGAAAAAAGCCTGAAGTCGCCTATGCGCAGGACGTCCTGACCGTAGAGATGATCGCCCTGGCCAAGGCCCTGGCCGACAAAAACGCCTTCTGCCAGGAATGCGCAGATCTCATCTGCGACGGCCTTTTCACCACCATCACCAACGTCAGCTTCGACGCAGCCTCCATTGAAAAGATCAGCGAAAAGGTCCGCGCCAAGAGGGCTGCCGTCATCACCTGTGCCTGCCAGTCCGCCCTGCCCCTTTCCGCAGAGGACCTCTTCCACGGCGACGCCAATATTGTCTCCCTGCGCTCCACCCTGCTCTTCGGTCTGCGCGGCATGGCAGCCTATGCGCACCACGCCAGAGTCCTTGGCAAAAGGGATGCCGAAGTGGACGGCTGGCTCATCAAGGGCCTGGCTGCCCTTGCTTCCGACCACAGCGTTGATGAATGGCTGGGCCTGCTGATGGAGTTCGGCGGCGTGAACTTGAAGTGCATGGCGCTGCTCGACGAAGCCAACACCGGCGCCTACGGCAACCCCGTTCCCTGCGAAGTGCCCCTGACCATTGAAAAGGGCCCCTTCATCATCGTCACAGGCCACGACCTGCACGACCTGAAGATGCTGCTTGAGCAGAGCGAGGGCAAGGGCGTCAACATCTACACCCACAGCGAAATGCTGCCTGCCCACGGCTATCCCGAGCTCAAGAAGTACAAGCACCTCAAGGGCAACTTCGGCACAGCCTGGCAGAACCAGCAGAAGGAATTCGACGACGTTCCTGCGCCCATCCTCTACACCACCAACTGCCTCATGCCGCCCCGCGCCAGCTACAGCGACAGGATCTACACCACCTCCGTGGTGCAGGGCCCCAATCTGAAGCACATTGACGCCGACCAGAACGGGCACAAGGACTTCGGCCCCGTCATCGAGCACGCCATCAAGCTTGGCGGCTACAAGGAAGACACCGTCCGCTGCGGCATGAACGGCGGCAAGACGGTTACCACAGGCTTTGGCCGCAAGACCGTGCTGGATGCCGCTCCTGCCATCATCGACGCAGTCAAGGGCGGCGCCATCCGCCACTTCTTCCTGGTCGGCGGCTGCGACGGCGCCAAGGCCAGCCGCAGCTACTACACGGACTTTGTCCGCCAGACTCCTGCCGACACCGTCGTGCTCACCCTGGCCTGCGGCAAGTACCGCTTCAACGACCTTGATGCCGGCCATATCGGACCCTTCCCCCGCATCCTGGACATGGGCCAGTGCAACGACGCCTACGGCGCAATCCAGGTGGCAGTCGCCCTGGCCGGCGCCTTCAACTGCCAGGTCAATGAGCTTCCCCTCACCCTGGTCCTGTCCTGGTACGAGCAGAAGGCCGTCTGCATCCTGCTGACCCTCCTCTCCCTGGGCCTCAAGAACATCTACATCGGACCCAGCCTGCCCGCCTTCCTCTCAAGCGACGTCTTGAAGGTGCTGGTGGAGAAGTTCGACCTTCATCCCATCACCACCCCTGAGCAGGATCTGAAGACCATTCTCGGGTAGTTTTTACCCCCTCCAAAAGCATCTGCTTTTAGTTCAAAGGGAGCATCCTTTAAGCCGCCAGGGC
>CAZWGJ010000039.1:0-14791 GCA_964633375.1 uncultured Desulfovibrio sp. | reverse complement strand
TGCAGCCATGCTGCCTGTCTTGTCACATGTCCGACGGCATAGTAAAACAGAACTGTAACAATGTGTTTCTAGACTCAGAACATGGTGCGCAGTCGATATTCTTTCAAGATGCCGACCTGGGGACTACGGTTTCTGAAAGCTAAAACAACTATCGTATGACACAGTAAAAGCTCTCTCACCCAGTTTGAGAGCTGCCTTGGTCTAAGGGAATCCTGCTATGAGTCAGAAGAAGGCGGCAGCCAAATTCGGTAAGGTAAAGAATAGTAAAATGGATAGGGAAATGGATCAGCCAGTCGCAAGCGATGTCGCCGGTGCTGCAGATGCTGCTGAGGAGGCTCAAGTGGAAGAAAACGTCACAATGGAACATCAGGAGCCTGCGCAGCCTGCTCCTTCTTCCTCCCATGGCATTCCTGAGCTTGAGCCCTGCTCTGCGTCTGCCATACAGGACCTGGAGTGCCCAGGTCTGTACGTCAACCGTGAAATCAACTGGCTTGAGTTCAACGAGCGCGTGCTGGAATGTGCCCTGGACAAGAAGGCGCCGCTGCTGGAGCAGCTCAAGTTCCTCTGCATCTTCTGCACCAACCTTGATGAGTTCTTCATGGTGCGCGTTGCCAACATCATCAGGCAGTACCGCAATGCCGTCACGCCTACCGGACCTGACCGCATGAGCTCTGCCAGGCAGCTGGCTGAAATCCGCCGCCGCGTCATGACGCTCACCGGCATCTGCCAGGACCACTGGAGAAAGAACCTCAGCGTCCTCCTTGCTGAAAAGGGGCTGAAGTTCTCGCATTACAACGAGCTCTCCGAAAAGCAGCGCCGCTACCTGTCCGACTACTTCAACAACGAGATTTACCCTGTCCTGACTCCTCAGGCCATCGACCCCAGCCATCCTTTCCCGACCATCTCCAACCTCAGCCTGAACTTCCTCATTCTGCTGAAGGACAAGGCCGGCCAGAAGCTTTTTGCCCGCGTGCGCTGCCCAGGCAACGTGCCCAGGCTGATCTTTGTGCCGCGCGGCAAGAAGGGAAAGAGCTACGCAGAGCTCGGTCTTGTGACCAACATGCGCGACACGGACATCCTGCTCTTTGAGGAAATGGTGCAGGAGTACCTGGGCTCCCTCTTCCCCGGCTATGAGGTCGTTTCCTCCGGCTGCTTCCGCATCACGCGCAATACGGACGTGGAGATAGAAGAGGATGAAGCAGACGATCTGCTGCAGGCCGTCAAGGACCTTGTGGACCAGAGGCGCTTTGGCGACGTGGTGCGCCTGGAAACGGCGCACGGCATGCCGGCAGATTTGAGGGACTTCCTCATCAAGAAGCTCCGCCTCAAGCCCTTCCAGGTCTATACGGTGCGCGGGCCCATGGCCTTTTCGGATCTGATGGCTCTCTACAGCGCCGATCGGCCGAACCTCAAGCTGGACAACGTGCCGGGCCACGTCCTGCATATGGACACCAGCTTCTTTGCCAGGCTGCGCTCAGGGGACATCCTTCTGCATCACCCCTATGAGAGCTTCACCACTGTCCTTGACTTCATCCAGGCAGCAGCTGCTGATCCGGCCGTCATCGCCATCAAGCAGACCCTGTACAGGGTTGGCAACAATTCCCCCATCGTCAAGTCCCTGGTTGACGCACGCCGCCGCGGCAAGCAGGTGACGGCAGTGGTTGAGCTGAAGGCGCGCTTTGACGAGGAGCGCAACATCACCTGGGCAGAGGAGCTGGAAGCTGTCGGCGTCAACGTCGTGTACGGCATCGTGGGCATGAAGATTCATGCAAAGCTCTGCCTTGTGGTGCGCCGCGAAGAGCAGCGCGTGACCCGCTACGTGCATATCGGCACAGGCAACTACAACCCCAACACAGCCAAGATTTACACGGACATGGGGCTTCTGACCTGCAATCCGGACATCTGCGCCGACGTCACAGACCTCTTCAATGTCATGACCGGCTATGCGCTGCAGGAGCAGTACCGCAGGATCTTTGTGTCTCCTGTCAATATGCGCTCCAACCTGCTGGCGCTCATCCGCCAGGAGACAGAGCTCCACAAGGAGCTGGGCAACGGCGAAATCATCCTCAAGTGCAACCAGCTTGTGGACAAGGAGATGATCAAGGCTCTCTATCAGGCATCCCAGGCCGGCGTGAAGGTGCAGCTGCTCATCCGCGGCATCTGCTGCCTGCGTCCCGGCATTCCTGGCGTCAGCGACAACATCACCGTGCGCTCCATAGTCGGACGCTACCTTGAGCACGTCCGCGCCTACTGGTTCCGTGCAGGCGGAGCAGGACAGCTCTATATAGGCAGTGCCGACCTTATGCCCAGGAACCTGGACCGCCGCATTGAGGTCTGCGTCCCCATTCTGGATGAAAGCAAGAAGGCCTATATCCGCAACCATGTCCTTGGCTGGCAGCTGGCTGACAACCAGCAGTGCTGGGAGATGCAGGCGGACGGCTCCTATGTGCGCGTCGTCCAGGCGGAGGGCGAGAAGGCTGTCAATGCGCAGGAGATGCTTTTGAAGGAAGCCGTTTCCACGCGTTCAGACGCCACTGTCGCCGACGACAGCTCCCTGTAAGACGCACCATGCCTTGCACCATGCAGAGAGGCCAGCCTTTTCAGCTGCTTGAAAAGGCAGCCAGGGAAATTGCGGAAGGGATGCGCAGCTGCGGCAGCGTGCCTTGTGCAGGCCAGCTCCTGCTGGAGAAAGTGCTTCTGCACGGCTTCCAGGTCTGCAGCATGGCGCAGGCGCTCTTTGAGGATCTGCGCTCCCTGCATGGGCTGGGGCTGGAGGCGGAAGGAAGGCTTCTTTGCGCAGCCATCCTTCATGACATAGGCCAGCTTGTCAGCATGAAGGGGCATCACAAGCACTCATACAGGCTTTTGTGCGGGGATGAGCAAACCCTTTCTCTGCTGGGGGAAGAGCGCCGGCCCCTGCAAAGGCTTCTTGCCTGCGTGCCGCACAAGTACCGTCCCATGACGGCGCTGCTTGCCAGGTCCCACAGGAAAAAGGAGCCGCACAGGCTGCGTGAGTTTGCACTGCTGTCAGAGCAGGAGCAAAAAGAGCTTATGGCAGGGAGCGCCCTTCTGCGCATTGCAGACGGGCTTGACGAGAGCCACTTAGGAACCGTGTCCTGCCTGCATGCAGCAGAGGAAGAGGGGACTGTGACCTTGTTTCTTTCAGCGAAGCAGCCTGCAATGGATTCAGCAGCGGATTTTGCAGCTGCTGGACAGACCCTTGCCGGCGATGCTGCCAGAGCGCTTGTGAAAGGAAGGTTGTTCTGCGCATACTTTGAAAAGGAGCTGCAATGGAAACGAGCTTGATCCCTAAAAACAGCCGCGGGCGCATAGTGGGGTTTATTGATCTTGGCAGCAACTCCCTGCGGCTGCTGGTAGTCCGCATTACGTCTGCTGGAGCCGTGCGCATCCTCAATGAGGCAAAGCATATGGTGCGCCTTGGGGAAGGAACTCTTGCCAGCCGTGAGCTGCAGCCGGAGGCTATGGCCAGGACCATGGAGACACTGTGCGCCTTTGCCAAGATGTGCAAAAGCTACGAGGTCGAGGACTATGCAGCCGTAGCAACGGCCGCTGTCCGCGATGCTTCCAATGGCGAGGCTTTTCTGGAAGAGGTCAGGCTCAAGACCGGCATCGACATGACGGTCATCTCAGGCATGGAAGAGGCAAGGCTTATCTGGCGCGGCGTCTCGGCTGCGCTGGAGAAGAGCGCCGATTTGCGGCTCTATCTGGACATCGGCGGCGGCTCCACCGAGTTTGCTGCGGCCTCTTCAGATGAAGCCAGGGAGCTGGAGTCCTTGAAAATCGGCTGCGTGCGCATGGCAAACCTCTTTCCAACAGGCAAGAAGGCTGTCAGCGCAAAGCAGTACGAAGCCATGCAGATGCATGTGCGCAATGTGGGCGTGCATGCCTTCAGGCGTCTGGACGAGCTCAATATAGCGCAGCTTGTGGCAAGCTCCGGCACTGCGCAGAACCTGGCTGAGATAGCCGCAGCCCTGGACGGCGGATCGTCTTCCGTCCTGACCTATGCAGGCCTGACGCATGCCGTGCGCACGCTCTGCTCCCGTACAAGGGAAAAGAGGGAGTCAGTCCCAGGCCTCAACCCCAGGCGGCTGGATGTCATCATTCCAGGTGCGGCCATTCTGCAGACAGTGCTTGAGGAACTGCACTTTGATTCCGTGCAGATTTCCCAGCGGGGCCTGCGTGAGGGGCTGGTCAGGGAATACGTCGAGAAGCACTGCCAAAACGGCGGGATACAGGCCTGCGGCATACGCGAGCAGAGCGTCCTGAAGCTGGCAAGGGCCTGCCGCTTTGAGGAGCGCCACAGCCGGCATGTGGCCAAGCTTGCCCTGTCTCTCTTTGACTCTGCCAGGAACCTTGGCATGCACTCCCTCAATGCCGAAGCCAGGGAGTTCCTGCACTGGGGCAGCCTCCTGCACGATGCAGGGATTTTTATCTCCTTTTCCAAGCATAATGAGCACAGCCACTACCTTATCAGCAATACGGAGCTGCTGGGCTTTACCAAGAAGGAGGTGCGCATCATCGCCGCGCTGACGCTTCTGCATCGGGCAAAGCCGACAGAGAAGTACCAGCAGAAGGTCGAGGAAACCGGCGACCCGCAGCTGGTGCTGACGCTCTCGCTCTTCCTGGCACTGGCTGAAGCCATGGACAAGGGGCACAGCTCCGTGGTGAATGACGCAAAATTTGTCCGCCAGGGCAAGAAGATAACGCTGTGTGCGACCTGCCTTGGGGCTGCCCCGCTGGAAAAGGCCAGGACAGAGCGCTGTACGGACAGGATGACGGCGCTGCTGGGCAGAAAGATCCCCATGGTCTTTATTGAGCCGGCAAACGTGCTGGCGCCGGCAGCAAAGTAGGAGTCAGCACGGTCGAACCTGTCGTCCTTCCTGCCGCAAAATATCCGTGAATCCCCCTTCAGAGGCGTGAAAGCTCCCTCTGGCGGGGGATTTGTTTTTTTTGCAGGCGGCTTGCAAAAGGCGCGCAGGAAGGCTTCAAAAAGGGCGTCCGGACGTTTTCCCCCTGGCGTGATTTGCCCGCAGCAAAGCCGGTTCAGCCGGCATATGCTCCCGATGAGAAAAAAAATATCCCTTAAGGATCTGGACTACGCAAAAGTAGGTCTTACATTATGCCCATGCCGGAAGAGGCGAGGACAACAAAATCCCTCATATATGTACCGCATTCAGGTACCTGCATTCAGATGCCTCCTCCAGCACCAACAAAGCAAATAATTCTTCAGCTATATACTTGGAGGCTTACATATCATGTCAAAGATTATCGGTATTGACCTTGGTACGACAAACTCCTGCGTCTACGTCATGGAAGGCACTGAGGCCAAGTGCATAACAAACCCTGAAGGCGGCCGCACCACCCCGTCCATCGTCGGTTTTACAGATAAGGAACGCCTGGTTGGCGAAATCGCCAAGCGTCAGGCTGTGACCAACCCCCAGCGCACCATTTTCGCCATCAAGCGTCTTATGGGCCGCAAGTTTGACGCCCCTGAGATTGGCCGCTGGCAGGAAAGCTCTCCCTACAAAATCACCAAGTCTGCCAACGGCGACGCCGCTGTCGAAGTTGACGGACGCGCCTACAGCGCTCCCGAAGTGTCAGCCATGATTCTGGCAAAGCTGAAGGCTGACGCCGAAGCCTACCTTGGCGAGCCTGTGAATGAAGCAGTCATCACCGTGCCTGCCTACTTCAACGACGCACAGCGCCAGGCAACCAAGGACGCCGGCCGCATCGCCGGTCTGGATGTCAAGCGCATCATCAACGAGCCCACGGCTGCTTCCCTGGCCTACGGCGCCGACAAGAAGAACAACGAAAAGATCGCCGTGTTCGACCTTGGCGGCGGCACCTTCGATATCTCCATCCTGGAAGTCGGCGACAATGTCGTTGAAGTCCGCGCCACCAACGGCGACACCTTCCTGGGCGGCGAAGATTTCGACCAGCGCGTCATCAACTGGCTTGTTGACGAGTTCAAGGCCCAGAACGGCATTGACCTGAGCAAGGACAGCATGGCTTTGCAGAGGCTGAAGGAAGCCGCTGAAAAAGCCAAGAAGGACCTCTCCACCTCCATGGAGGCCGAGATCAACCTGCCCTTCATCACCGCTGACCAGACAGGTCCCAAGCATTTGGTCATGAAGCTCTCTCGTGCCCGCTTTGAGTCCATGGTGCAGGATCTTATCGAACGCACCAAGGGCCCCTGCTCCAAGGCTCTTCAGGATGCCGGCTTCTCTCCCAAGGACATTGATGAAGTCCTGCTTGTCGGCGGCATGACCCGTATGCCTCTGGTTCAGCAGACCGTGAAGGAATTCTTCGGCAAGGAACCCAACCGTTCCGTGAACCCCGATGAAGTCGTTGCCATGGGCGCTGCCATTCAGGGCGGCATCCTGGCAGGCGATGTGAAGGACATCCTGCTCCTTGACGTCACCCCCTTGAGCCTTGGCATCGAAACCATGGGCGGCGTGTTCACCCGTCTTATCGACCGCAACACCACCATTCCCACCAAGAAGAGCGAAGTCTTCACCACTGCTGCCGACAACCAGCCCGCAGTGTCCATCCACGTCCTGCAGGGCGAGCGCCCCATGGCCGCTGACAATATGACCCTGGCCCGCTTTGACCTGGACGGCATTCCTGCGGCTCCCCGCGGCGTGCCGCAGATTGAGGTGACCTTTGACATCGATGCCAACGGCATCGTCAATGTGTCCGCCAAGGATATGGGCACAGGAAAGGAACAGTCCATCCGCATCACTGCCTCCTCCGGCCTGTCCGAGGAAGACATCCAGCGCCTGGTGAAGGAAGCTGAGGCCCATGCCGGCGAGGACAAGAAGAAGCAGGAGCTCATCGAAGCCCGCAACAAGGCTGACAGCCTCATTTACGGCACCGAAAAATCCCTCAAGGATTTGGGTGACAAGGCTCCTGCCGAACTGCGCAGCGATGTCGAGGGCAAGATTGCTGCCCTGAAGACTGCCATCGCAGGCGAAGACCTTGCTGCCATCAATTCTGCTACCGAGGCTTTGACACAGTCCGCCCACAAGCTGGCTGAGCAACTCTACCAGCAGCAGGGAGCCCAGGCTGGCGCCCAGCCCGGAGCCGGTGCTGCCGGTGCCCAGGGCGGAGCCCAGAAGGGCAAGGACGATGATGTCGTCGATGCCGACTTCACAGAAGTAAAGAACTAAAATTAAGGCAGGCATGCTGACTGCAGGCCTGTTGGGCTGAAATAGTGCCAGGGCGTCGGAAGGAACTGCAAGCCAGTTGCTTCCGGCGCCCTTTTTTAGTGCTCAAAAGTCCGCCGCCATGCCTTTGCCCCTGTGCCCTGCATCCCGTTTGGGCCTCCACTCCTTGCGTCAGCTCGCTTCGTATACTACAAATATTTCCCTCATTCCTTGCGGCCGGCATCTCTTCTGCGGTGCTTCGTACTTGTCGTGCGCAGCATCGCGCCCTGCATCGTATTGGCGCTGCAGGCTGGCTGGATGCGGCAGGCAAAGGAATCCCAAAGAAGCACGAAAGCCCCCTGCTGCAAAAGGCAGGGCAGGCCTGTCGTACCAACAAAAGAAATACTGTGCAGCCCACCCTGAATGTGGCCGGGCTGTTTTGTCCTGGCAGTATTCTGCCAAGGGGTTTGCTGTGAAGAGCCTTCGTTCCTTGTCACATTTCTTACGCATCTACGCACTTGTGCTGATGCTTGCCATCCTGGCCGGCTGTGCGCTTCCTCAGGGCGGCACCAAGCCTGGACCTGCCAAGCCTCAGCCTGCTCCTTCCAAGTCGGCAACCGTTGCCATCGTGGTGCCCCGCACTGAGGCTGCCAAGGTCGTCAGGGCCTTGATTGACGGCGCAAGGCTTGGTGCTTCCAAGCAGACCGGCGCCAATCCGGCCAAGCTGCGCATCATCTATACGGACGGAAACTGGCTTAACCAGATAGCGCAGCTGCCTGACAATTCTGTGGTGGGCGGGCTCCTCTCTGATGCTGCCTACAACCAGATGAAGGGTGCCGGCCTTCTGGAGAAGAAGGTCGTCTTTGCCTTCCGCAGCAAGCTGCCTGCCGGCGATGAAGGCACCAGGGCATGGCGCTTTTTCCACAGTCTGGAGGATCAGGTCAAGGCCAGCACCGCCTTCTGCGTTGATGCCCTCGGCGTCCAGTCTGCAGCCGCCTTCGGCCCCTCTGACCCCTTCTCCAATGCCTACATAGGCCTGCTTGAGAAGGAGCTTGCCGGCAGGGGCGTTGCCCTGCAGCGCATCTCAGCCGGCGGCGATGCCTCCCAGTGGGGAGCCATCCTCCAGCCTGTTGTCAATCCTCAGACCAATGAGACGACAGGCGTGAAAATTCCGCAGACGCCGTTCAAGGCCGTGTTCCTGACGGATACCTGGCGCCGTCTCCCTGCAGTGACCGCAGCCTTTGCCAGCAACGGCGAGGAGAGGCTGTACATGATCGGAACGGCCATCTGGGACGACACCAATGTGCGCGGCAGCCAGGATGCTGCCAAATACGCCCTTGTGGCATGGCCCAGCGCCTTCCTGCGCAATACGGCCC
Organism: uncultured Desulfovibrio sp.; assembly: GCA_964633375.1. Taxonomy (GTDB): domain Bacteria; phylum Desulfobacterota; class Desulfovibrionia; order Desulfovibrionales; family Desulfovibrionaceae; genus Desulfovibrio. The sequence continues at coordinate 6,249 of CAZWGJ010000039.1, read as the reverse complement.
CGGCATCGCTGGCAAATACGAACTTCGGCAACTTCTGGGGCGCTCTGGGCTACGACTTTGTCCGCTTCGCCTCCCGCCTGAACATAAAAGGGCGTCCTGACTCCGCAGCTGTGACGGCTGCTGCCAGGTCAACTTCCTCCATGAGCTTTGCGATGGCGCCCATCAGCTATAATGCCCAGGGCAAGGCATCCCAGAAGCTCTATATGGTGCAGGCAGGCACAGGCTCGACGGTTCTGGCTGACTCTGCCTCAATGATGGAAGCCAAGAATGCGGCAGTCCAGAGAGTTGAGATGCGCGGCGTTGCTCCTGAAACGACGCCCGACGGACAGCCGGTCCAGCCTGGCCAGGATGCTCCTTTGGCAGAAGCTCCCGAGGGCAGCGTTCCTCCGGTCTCCGTCTCGGTGCCTGTCCAGCCCAAGGCTGCTGCGCCCAGGACTGCACCCGCAGCGCAGCCTGCCAATGCTCCGATTATGCGCACGACGCCCAATTCTTCCTACAAATTGAGCCTGCCCGGCGCCCGCTAGTATTGAAGAGCAATGCCTTGTGCGGTATACCACGCCCGAGGGTTTTTGCCTGATTGACCAAAAGTCTGTGGAGTTTTCAACGCCTGGCATCTATTGTCAGAGAAACCAAGGAAAAATCATGTCTCAGGATACAGTGGCGATTAGCAGAGATGACGTGCTTCATTTGGCCCAGCTGGCCAGACTCAACGTTGATGAAGCCGAAGTGGACCGCTTTGCCGGACAGCTTAGTGATATCGTGTCCTACATGGATGTGCTGAATACGGTGGATACGTCCAATGTGGAGCCTTTGTACACCACAGCCGACCACGTTCTGCGCATGCGCGAGGATGAAGCTGTGCATATTCGCACGCGTGAGCAGGTCCTGGCCAATGCTCCGGAGAAAGACGACGAGTTCTTCGTCGTGCCCAGAATCGTTTAGGCTGCGTGAGGCAAAGGAGTACTACCTATGCAGAATCTGACAGAACTTTCCCTCACGGAACTGGCCGCACTTTTGAAGAGCGGCACAGTCAGCGTAAAGGATGCCGTCTCGGCCTGCCTTGACCGCATAGATGCCACTGAAGGCAAACTTGGCGCCCTTCTCCATGTGGACAGGGAAGGTGCCCTTGCCCAGGCAGAGAAGTTGGACAAGGAAGGACCGGACCAGAGCAAGCCTTTGTGGGGTGTGCCAGTGACGGTCAAGGACGCCTTGTCCACCAGCACCATGCCTACGACTGCCGCCTCCCGCATCCTGGAAGGCTTCAATCCCATGTACGACGCCTATACTGTGCAGCGCCTGCGCGAGGCAGGGGCTGTCATCCTGGGCAAGAACAACATGGATGAATTTGCCATGGGCTCCACAACGGAGAATTCCGCCTATCAGGTGACGCACAACCCATGGAACACGGACCGCGTGCCTGGCGGCTCCTCCGGCGGCTCTGCCTGCAGCGTTGCCAGCGGCCAGTGCTTTGCCTCCCTGGGCTCTGACACCGGCGGCTCCATCCGCCAGCCTGCTGCCTTCTGCGGCTGCGTCGGCTTAAAGCCGACCTATGGACGCGTCTCCCGCTACGGGCTCATTGCCTACGGCTCCTCATTGGACCAGGTCGGTCCCCTGACAAGGACAGTGGAAGACTGCGCCCGCATGCTTTCTGTTATCGCCGGCTGGGATGAGCGCGACATGACCTGCTCCCCCCGTGAGGTGCCTGACTACCTGGCTGGGCTTAATCCTGAGTCCCTGGCAGGGCGCATCATAGGCATGCCCAAGGAGTACTTTGGCGACGGCCTTTCAGCCGAGGTGCGCAAGGGCATTGAAAAAGCCCGCGGCGTGCTGCAGGAACTTGGCGCCGAGGTTGTGGAAGTGAGCCTGCCCAGCACGGAGGCAGCCATCGCGACCTATTACATTGTCGCCATGGCAGAGGCCAGCTCCAACCTGGCACGCTTTGACGGCGTGCGCTACGGACATCGCAGCAAGGACGTCGAGGACTTGCAGGACCTTTACAAGAACTCCCGCAGGGAAGGCTTTGGCGAGGAAGTCAAGCGCCGCATCATGCTGGGGACCTTTGTCCTTTCCGCAGGCTACTACGATGCCTACTACAAGAAGGCTGCCCAGGTGCGCCGCCTTATCCGCGACGAATTTACAGCGGCTCTTGGCCAGTGCGACTGCCTGCTGGCTCCTGTGTCCCCCATCGTGGCCTGGAACCTTGGCGCGCATCAGCAGAATCCTCTGCAGGTCTTCCTCATGGATGCCTACACCTGCCCCGTCAACCTGGCAGGGCTCCCCAGCCTTGCTATGCCGGTTGAACTGGGTGAATCCGGCCTTCCGGTCGGACTGCAGCTGATAGGCAAAGCCTTTGATGAGGCGACGCTCTTAAGCATAGGCTCTGCCCTGGAAAAGAAGCTGCCTCCGCTTGGCAGGCCCAAGGCATGCCTGTAGAAGAGCGGTTGAGCAGAACGAAACAACAAGCAAGGAGGAGGCATCTTGCCCTGGCAGGGGAAAGGTGGCTCCTTCATTGTTATTGATGGAGAGTGCGAATGAACCAGCAGCCTGACAGACAGCAGCGGTTCAGCACGGGCCAGTATATGATGACCTTTCCCGATGCTTTGACTGCCTGCTTTAGGAAGTTTGTCGATTTTAACGGCCGTGCCTCGCGGGCTGAGTTCTGGTGGTTTCAGCTGCTCTGGGTTCTCTGGTTTTTTGTCTCTGCCTTCATCCCTTCCTTGGGGCTGCTCTATTTGGTACTGCTGCTTCCGGCTTTGGCTGTCGGTGCCCGCAGGATGCATGACATAGGCCGTACAGGCTGGTGGATGCTGCTTACCCTGACCTTTCTCGGCACCATTGTCGTGATGATTTTTGCCTGCGGAAGCTCGCAGCCCTATGCCAACAAGTACGGCGATATTCCCTGCCGCGCCTAAGGCTGGCCCCCCTCTGCCTTCCACATTTAAGAGAGAAAAGCCGATGATTAACCAGGAATCCTCAATGCCGACCCAGTATATGATGTCCTTTCCCGATGCCCTGACCTCCTGCTTTAAGAAGTGCACAGACTATAACGGGCGTGCCTCACGGGCAGAGTTCTGGTGGTACCAGCTGCTGTGGGCAGTCGGCGGAGGCCTTGTGTCCTTCTTGTTCCCGGATCTCTGGGCGGCCACCCTTCTTTTATGGATTCCAGCCCTGGCTGTTGGCGCCCGCAGGCTGCATGACATAGGCCGTACAGGCTGGTGGCAGCTGGCATATCTGACAGGGATTGGCGCCCTCCTGATGCTCTTTTGGGGCTTCTTCAAGTCACAGCCCTGCGTCAACAAATACGGCGATGTGCCCTGCGTGCGGTAGAAGCAGACTGCACTTTTGCAGAAAGAGAGACGGCGTTCATTCCGACCGATTGGCGGAATGGACGCCGTCTTTCTGTTCTGGGAGTGAGGGTGATGCGGGTATGGGTTGATTAGGAGGAATTAGGGATTAGGGCAGGTAGACAACTGCCGTCATTTCAATGTCCAGGTTGTCGTAGATGCCTGCTGTGGCAACCGTGACTCTGGCCGGGTAGGGCGCTGAAAAGATTTCATGGTAGACGGCGTCAAATTCGGCAAAATGCTTCATGTCAGAGAGAAACACCTGGCAGGACACGACATTGTCCAGAGTGCCTCCGGCTTCAGCGACGATGGCCTGGATGTTTTTCAGGATGCGTCTTGTCTGCATGGCAACCGTATCCCGTTCCAGAACGCCGGTTTCCGGATTTTCACAAATTTGCCCGGAGAGGAAGAGGAAGGGGCCGGCTTTTACAGCCTGTGAGTAGCTGCCGACTGCGGCAGGTGCGCCGGAGGAAGAAATGCTTGTGCGCATGGGAAACTCCTTTTGATGCTGCTTTTGTGCTGATGTTCTATGCAGGGGCAGTTAGCGGTGCCAGACAGGCGCCGAGGCTTCCTTTAAGGTGAGTCCTTTTGTTTCCTCTGCCAGAAAATAGCAGACAAGCGTGCCGACAAGGCAGACGCCGGCCATGAAGTACATGGTGTACTCAACGCCCAGCGAGCCGATGAGCACAGGGACGCAGAGGGTGCCGAAGGCTGAGCCGCAGCGGCTGATGGCGGTGGCAAAGCCTGTTGCTGTCGAGCGGATTTCGGTCGGGAAGACTTCGTTGGGAATCACCCATGCCAGCACCATGGGACCGCCCTGTGCCAGGCAGAAGAGCAGGAAGCCGGCCAGAATAAGGACGGGGTTTGCGTTGGCAAAGAAGCCCACGCAGAACATGCCTATGGTCATCAGGACATAGCCCCAGATGTTGAGGGGGCGGCGTCCCCAGCGTTCGACAAGGTAGAGGCCCGGCAGGCAGCCAACCAGGAAGGCTGCATTCTGGAAGAGATAGGACCAGATCCACATGTCGCCGGTCATGCCGAGAAGCTGGTTGATGGTGGGGCCGAAGGTGATGATGCCAAAGACCGGGATGCCCATAAGTCCGTAGAAGAGGCCGCAGTAAATCAGTCTTTTGCGGTAGACCGCATTGGTGAAGATGGTCTTCCAGTCGCCGCGGCTGACCTGCGGGGCATTGTGGTCTTCCAGGAATTCGTCAATGTTGCTGTCCTTGCCGAAAACCTGGTGCAGTATGCTGAGGCTTTCTTCTTCTCTGCCCTGCCTGGAAAGCCACAGCGGCGACTCCGGCGTCTTGCAGCGGCCGTAGAGGAAGACGGCGGCAGGGACTGCTGCGCTGAGCAGCATCCAGCGCCAGGCTGTTTCCTGCGGCAGATCCAGCAAAAGGTAGCCGACGATGACGGCGCAGATGGCGCCTACGTACCAGATGGCGTTCATGGCGCCGACCAGGACGCCGCGCTGCCTGGTCCTGGAGAATTCCGTAACCGTGGTGCTGGCTGCGGGATAGTCGCATCCTATGGCAAGCCCCAGTATGAAGCGCAGTACGGTGAGGGATGTGACGTTTTCCACAAAGTACTGGGCAACAGCAGTCAGCAGGATGACGGTCATATTTGTGATATAGACCTTGCGGCGGCCGAAGGTGTCGGCCACCCAGCCGCCCATGAGCCCGCCGATGAGGATGCCGAACAAGGAGGCTGCCCCCAGCAGGCCGGTCTGGGCGTCGGTGAGGTGCCAGAAGGGCGTCAGCTTCAGCAGGGCAAAGCCGACCATGGCGATGACATAGCCGTCCATGGCAGAACCTGCGCAGCCGAACGCTAAAATGAACTTTTGGGCTGAGGTGATTTTTTCATCCTGAGGGGCAGGGGATAAGCCGTTTGTTGTTCCGCTCTGTGTCATGAGATCCTCCCACGGGACAGCCAGTGCACTGCACTGGCTGTCCCTGCCTGTATTACGTTGCTTTGCTTCAGAATCAGCGCATGTTGTCCCTGACGTCCTGCTCCTGTGCCAGGCGCTTTCCTGCGGCAGTGATGCACAGGCCGCCCTTGCAGGTGCAGCGCAGCTCGCTTGGCAGCTGCATGCCGACGCGGAACAGCGTTTCTGCGGTTTCGTCCAGGGGAATAAGGGGATCATAGCCTGCCAGCACCATGTTGGCGCTGACTACGGCGTTGGCGACAGACATGGCATTGCGGCTGATGCAGGGCACCTGGACAAGGCCGGCCACAGGGTCGCAGATGGTGCCGAGGATGTTCTGGACGGCGCAGGAGGCTGCGGCCAGCGCCTGGCGGGTGGTTCCGCCCATCATGGCGACGAGGCCTGCGGCAGCCATGCCGGAGGCTGCGCCCGGCTCCACCTGGCAGCCGTACAGCTCGGCGGAGTAGTTGTGGTCCTTGCTCATGACTATGCCGGTGATGGCGCAGGCGAACATGGCTTTGATCTTGTCGTCCATGGAGAGCTTCATGCTGGCTGCCGTGCCCAGGATGGCGCCGGGGAAGACGCCTGCCGAGCCGCCGGTGGGGGCGCAGAGCACAACGCCCATGGCTGAGCTGTATTCCATGGTGGCCATGCCCCACGGAACTGCAGTGTTGAGCACGCCCATCTCAATCCACTGCTTCTTCTCTTCCCCTGCCTTGAAGATCTTTCCGGCGGTGGGCTCGATGATGCCGTGCATGTCAATGTTGCCGGTCAGGGCCTCTGCCACTCCGCTCTCCATGGTTTCCACGACATAGCGCATGTAGTCCCAGACCTGCTCACGCGTCCAGCCGGAACGGGCGCATTCGTAGTCTATTGCCAGCTCCCACAAGGAACGGTTCTCTTTTTCTGCCTTGGCAAGCAGCTCGGCTGCGCTGACAAAGGGCATTTGGGCGTGGCGGTTGGAGCTGATGGCAAGGACGG
>CAZWGJ010000038.1:0-14804 GCA_964633375.1 uncultured Desulfovibrio sp. | reverse complement strand
CGGCACCCGAAGTTGTGTCCGCAACTGCCTTGACGAAGTTGCTATTCCCGTGTAAACGGATGTACTTGTTTTTTAGGTATCTGCCAGAAAACGTTGCGTCATGAAGGTGCCTTTCATCCTGCTCTGGTGGGGCCCTGACAGCGCAATTTAGTAAAATAAGCAAGAGATCTTACGGGGCACAGCTGTCACATAAAAGACAGTGCTTACGCCGCATGCCTGCCCTTTTTGCAGGCACGCTGGCCGCCGTCCGGATGGTCTGCAATCAGGAGATATTTCCATGAAAAGAACCTATCAGCCAAGCAAGGTGCGTCGCGCCCACACCTGCGGATTCCGTGCCCGCATGGCCACCAAAAACGGCCGCGCCGTCCTGGCCCGCCGCCGCGCCAAGGGCCGCAAAGCTCTGAGTGCCTAAGCTCAACGATTCATTTTCCGGAAGAGGCACCCCTGTTCAGGGACACACCTCTTTCACATTGCCGAAGGAAAGTCTGATTCGTGCCACTGCCGAATATGCCCAGTGTTATGATATGGGACGACGGCTGCACACCAGACATTTCCTTCTTTTTATTGCCCTGCCGGCAGAAGGCGATTCCGGCGTGCGCTTGGGAATCACGGTCTCCCGCAAGACAGGGCATGCCCATATGCGCAACCGCATCAAGCGGCTTGTGCGCGAGTGCTTTCGACTGAGCATACGTCATCTGCCCGTCTCAGCCAGAGTGATTGTCGTGGCCAAGCGCCAGGCAGGCTCTGCCCGTCTGGGACTGGCTGAAGTCGCCTCAGAGCTGAACGACGCACTCTCGGCATATTTTCATCTTCCGCAGGGAGCCTGACAATGTCCTTGTTACGACAGGCAGCCATTCTGCCCATTCGTTTCTACCAGATTGTCATCTCACCCCTCCTCCCCAAAAGCTGCCGCTTTGTTCCTACCTGTTCTGCCTATGCCATCGAGGCCATTACAACCCACGGCATAGTGCGCGGCAGCTGGCTCACGCTGCGGAGGCTGTGCCGGTGCCACCCATGGGGTGGCTCAGGCTACGATCCCGTACCGCCGCCTCGCCACTGAGGCGTATCCTCCCCTGCAAAGACGTCGTTTCACTTTTTGCGGGCTGGTGGGTGAAAACCAAGGATAGATTCCATGCAAGACGGTAAAAATCTCATTCTGGCCATAGTGCTGTGTCTGCTTGTGGTTGTTGGCTGGTCCTATTTGGGACAGGTCATGGGATGGGCTCCCAAGCCCGTTCCGCCTGCCGAGCAGCAGCAGACCCAGGCCACAGCTGAGCAGGCAAAGCCTGCCCAGCCTGCACCTGCTCCCACTTCCCTGGCAGAACCGCTGCCCGTCTTCAAGGAGTCCCAGGGACACGACCTCACCGTGTCCACTCCCCTCTATACAGCCAAGCTCTACACCGGCGGCGGCATCCTCCGCTCCTTTGAGCTGACAAAGTACCGCACAACAGTGGCCAAGGACTCCCCGCTGGTCAACCTGGTCAACCCCGCCACCGCTGCCATGGCTCCCATGGGCCTGCTCATCAACGGACAGCCCTCCTGGAGCGTCGGCGCCTGGTCCTGCGATGAGGACAAGGACATCACCGTCGCAGCCGGCGAGAAAAAGGTTGTGCGCCTGACCGGCATGGTGGGCGACATCCGCGTCATCCGCGAGCTGACCTTTGATGCTTCCACCTACAGCATCAAGGAAACCATCTCCGCAACACCCACCGGCACCCAGGCAGCCTCCCTGCGCCTTGGCTACACCACAGGCGCCGATGCCAGCAACGCCGTCGGCGGTCAGTACGACGCCATGCGCATAGGCTGGGACGACTCCGGCTCCCTCAGCGAGGAGTCAAGCTCCGACAAGCTGACCACAGGCGTCACCAAGGCCGGCACCATATACTGGGCCGGCTCCATGAGCACCTACTTCTTAAACGGCGTCCTTCCCTCCAATGCTGGCGGCGTGACCTTCAAGGGCGTCCTGCAGAACAACGTGTACCGCGTCGCCCTGGAGCAGTCCCCTGTAACCATTGCTCCCGGACAGGAAACGGTTTTCTCCACCAGCTACTGGTTTGGCCCCAAGGAGCGCGAGCTCATGACCCAGACCAGCGAGGAGCTTGCCAAGGCCGTCGACCTTGGCATGTTCAGCTACATCGCCAAGGCCCTGCTCTGGATCCTCAACTTCTTCTACTCCTATGTCGGCAACTGGGGCATCGCCATCATCATGCTGACCATAGTGATCAAGATCCTCTTCTGGCCCCTGACCGCCAAGAGCTACTCCTCCATGGAGCAGATGAAGAAGCTGGCCCCCATGATGCAGAAGCTCAAGGAGAAGCATAAGGACAACAAGGAAGCCCTGAACAAGGAAGTGATGGCCCTCTACAAGACCTACAACGTCAATCCTGCCAGCGGCTGCGTTCCCATCCTTATCCAGATGCCCGTCTTCTTCGGCCTCTACCAGGCCCTGCTGACCGCCATCGACCTGCGCCACGCAAGCTTCATCGACACCATACCCTTTACCGACATCCCCTGGCTGTGCGACCTCTCAGCCAGAGACCCCCTCTACATCACTCCCATCATCATGGGCCTGTCCATGATAATCCAGCAGAAGATGGCTCCTCAGGGCGTGGATCCCAAGCAGCAGAAGATTATGATGATTCTGCCCATTGTCTTCACCTTCCTCTTCCTGGCCTTCCCCTGCGGACTTGTTGTGTACTGGCTGGTCAACAACATCCTGGCCATCGCCCAGCAGTGGTGGATGGGACGCAAGATGAAGAAGCCCGGCAAGAAGCTGCCCAAGAAAGCCGCAGCCTAAGGGTCGCTTATGGATGGTTTCAAGGAATTCCAGGGGAAAGACCTCGATTCCGCCATTCAGGACGCCTGCCTGTACTACAATGCCGAGAGAGAAAAACTGGAGATTGAAATTGTCCAGGACGCCAAAAGCGGCATCTTCGGCATTGTAGGAGCCCGCAAGGCTAGGATTCGCGCCCGCCGCTCAAAGCTGCAGGACGCTGTCCAGGATCTCCTTGGAGAGCTGGGCGGACAAATGCCCGGCAGAAAGCCTTCCTTTGCCTCCGGCCTGGCAGAGGACGCCTCTGCCGAGGCTGAAGGAAGCCAGCCTGGCAGCGAGCCGGCAAGGACCGGGGACAAAGTCCAAGGCAGACGCTGCGCCCCAAAGGGCAGGAATGCCCGCCAGGACAGCCAGAATACGTCTGCACAAGGTGCTTCCAGCGAATACGTTCCTCTGTCAGAGGAAGACATTCCTGAGGCGCTCGCCAAGGCAAAGGAAGCCATAGCGCTGCTCCTCAGCCCGCTGGTTGAGACGCAGCCCCAAATGGATGTCTGCTTTGAAGACGGCCTGGTCTCAGTCACCCTGTCCGGACTGGATGAGGAAATCGCCATCATCATCGGCAGGGACGGCTCCACCCTGACAGCCGTCCAGTATCTGGCAAGCCGCCTGACCAGCCGCAGGATGCAGAAGTCCGTGCGGGTCAGCCTGGAGGTGGGCAACTACCGCCAGCGGCAGGAAGAGGAGCTGAAGGCCATGGCGTCAGCCCTGGCAGACAAGGTCCTCGCCAGCGGCAAGTCCTTATCCACCAGGCCTTTAAGTTCCTACCAGCGGCGCATCGTCCACCTCTTCCTCAAGGACAAGGAAGGCATACAGACGCGAAGCACCGGGGACGGGGCGCTGAAGCGCGTCCTCATCCTCTGCCGCAAGGCAAGGCAGTCGCCCAGGCCAAAGCCTTCCGAACAATAGCTTTCATCCCTGAATCAATCTGCAGGGAGCTCCATGCATCCCATGTGAGCTCCCTTTTCTTTTTTCAGCCATGCCCGATACGACACCAAACACGACACATGCTGCGATATCCTCCGAGGAATACGCCTCGACCATAGCTGCCCAGGCAACGCCAAAGGGAAACGGCGCCATCCACATCGTCCGCCTCTCAGGACCAAGGGCCAAGGACCTCTTGAAAGCCTGCTTTGCTCCTGCAGGCGGAAGCCGGAAGGACTTTGAGCCCTGGAAGATGCGCCGCGGCTTCTTCCATGATCAGGACGGCAGCAAGCTCGACGACGTGCTCTGCGTCTATATGCCGGGACCTGCGACGTACACAGGCGAAGACTGCGCTGAAATCTACTGCCATGGCGGGCAGGCCATCGTCTCGCTCATCCTGGAGACTTTGCTTTCCTTAGGTGCCGCAGCCGCCAGGCGCGGAGAATTCACCCAGCGGGCCTTCTTAAACGGTCGCATGGATTTAAGCCAGGCAGAGGCCGTGGCAGAACTCATCGCTGCCCCCGGCAAGATGGCTCTTGAGCAGTCCCTGCGCAGGCTGGACGGCGAACTCTCACGCAGGGTGCAGGCTGTACGCGCTGCCCTTGAGACCGTCCGCGTCCATATGAGCCTGGCAGTCGACTTCCCCGACGATGAAGTGGAAATATTGGCCAGACCGGAGTTCCTTGGTCATGTGCGCCAGGCAAGGACGACGCTGGCAGGGCTTTTGAGCGGCGTTGATCGGGCGCATGTGGTGCAGAACGGCGCCAAGGTCGTGCTGGCAGGATCCGTCAATGCCGGCAAGTCCAGCCTTATGAACGCCCTTCTTGGCCGCAGCAGGGCTCTTGTGACCAACATCCCCGGCACCACCCGCGACTTTATTGAGGAGTCCGTGCTCTTTGCCGATCTGCCGGTGCGCCTTGTTGACACGGCAGGCCTCAGGGATGCCGACGACAGCGTGGAAAGCTTAGGCATTGAACTCTCGCGCAGGCTGGCCTTCAATGCAGACTGCCTTGTCCTGGTGCTGGACGGGGAAGCCCTTGGCAAAGAGTGCCTGGAAGCTGCCAGCTGCCCTGACGAGGCCTTCAGGGAGATGACGGCAACGATTCCTTCCGCACAGCCTGTGGTCGTTGTCTGGAACAAGTCGGACCTTGTCCCCGTCCTTGAGGCCGGCCCTTCCTGGCGTCCTGCCTGGTGCAGGAGAGAGGACGGCACGCCCCTGCCCTTTCTTCCTGTCAGCGCCAAAAACGGCGACGGCACAGACGCCCTCTGCAGCCTGGTCCGCAACGTCATCCTGCAAAGCCTGCCTCAAGGCACAGAGGAAGTGGCCCCCAACGAGCGCCAGGCTGCCGCATTAAGAAGCGCACTGGCGGAGATGGATGAGCTTGTAAGTGACATTGAGGGGGGACAGTTGTATGATCTGCTCTCAGTACGCTTGGATACTATCTGCGCTTATTTGGACAGCGTCATTGGCGTCGGCACGCCGCAGGACGTTCTGAACAAGGTCTTTGAGGGATTCTGCATTGGAAAGTAATGAGCATGAGAATCAAGCTGTCGCGGAGGCAATCGCCAGGGAACTGGACGGTGCAGGGTTCATACAGAGGCGCCTGAGCAGCGAGGAGATCAACGGCCTGCCCATGGTCTGCTATGAGGGGCCCCTGACCGTCGTCAACTCCGTCGCCCAGTTCAGGGACGTCCTCCCTGCCCTGGAGGATGAGCCCATCCTGGGCTTTGACACGGAAACAAAGCCCTGCTTCCGCAAGGGCGTCATTCACCTGCCCTCCATCATGCAGCTGGCGACAAAGGATCATGTCTACATCATCCAGCTGGACTGCGTCCCCCTGGACATCCTCTGCGGCAAGCTTATGACCAATGCCGCCCAAATCAAGGCCGGCGTCGCCATAGGCGAGGACATGCGCCAGCTCTCCATGCGCTATCCCTTCACGCCGGCAGGACACATCGACTTAAGCCAGATAGCAGCCCAAAACAACATTGCCAGCAGAGGCCTGCGCAGCATGCTGGCGGCCTTTTTCGGGCAGCGCATCTCCAAGGGCTCGCAGTGCTCCAACTGGAGCAACCCCTCCCTGACCAGAAAACAGATTATCTACGCAGCAACCGATGCCTGGATAGGCAGGAAGCTCTACCTCCGCATGCTTGAGCTTGGCCTGACGGAGACGCCATGACCTTTGATGAGACAGCCACAGGGGCAGACGCCCAAAAGGACAGGGAGCCCCGCCCGCTGGTCTTCTTCACCGGCGGCACAGCCATGCGGAAGCTGAGCCATACGCTTGCCGGCCGCACCAGCAAGACTGTGCACATCGTGACGACCTTCGATTCCGGAGGGTCCACTGCCAGGCTGCGCAAGGCCTTTGCCATGCCGGCTGTAGGGGATCTGCGCAACAGGCTGCTGGCCCTTGCCGACGTGCAGGCCTGCGGCGAGGCCATCGTCCGCTGCATGGACACCAGGCTGCCGGATGAAGGCGATGCCGCCGCCTTAAGGCAGATGCTGTCTGCCATGAGCTCGCCGGACCATAATGTGTGGCAGGGGGTTGGCGAGCTGCCAAGGCACACGCTCCTGCACTGCCTGTCAGCCTTCCTGCGCGCCATGCCGGCTGACTTTGATGCCAGGCAGGCAAGCCTTGGCAACATCTGCATGGCAGGCAAGTACCTGCTGGACGGACGCACCCTCGCCTCCGTCCTCCCCCTCTACGGGCGCCTTCTGCACGTCAGGGGACAGGTCGTCCCCATTGTGGAGGACAGCTTCCATCTGGCTGCCAGGCTTGAGGACGGCACCATTTTGGTCGGGCAGCACCTTTTCAAAGACCTTTCCTGCCCCATAGAAGACATCTTCCTCACAGTCTACGAGCCAGGCAGAAAGAACAACGAGCCGGTCCCCTGCCGCCCCAGGGCATCCTCTGCCGCCCTGGCCAAGCTGCGCGAGGCCTCGCTTGTCTGCTATCCCATGGGCAGCTTCTATTCCAGCGTGCTGGCCAACCTGCTGGCAGAAGGCGTAGGAAGCTGCGTGGCAGGGCTCGCCTGCCCCAAGGCCTTCATCCCCAACACCGGCAGCGACAGGGAGCTGGCGGGGCACAGCGTTGAAAAGCAGCTTCTGGTGCTCCTAAGCGTCCTGGCCTCCGACTGCCGCAGCACCAAACCCTCGCACCTTGTCTCGCACATTCTGGTGGACAGCCGCCACGGCGCCTATCAGGGAAGCTTAAATGAGCTGCGGAGCCTGGCAAAGGCCATGGACATAGAAGTGCTTGACGTCCCCATCGTCCGTGCCGACCAGACAGGGCACGACGCTGCAGCCACTGCTGACGTTTTGATGCAGCTGGCAGGCTCAGGTCCTGCAGCATCCAGGATGAGCAGCCTGCAATGAGCCTGCAGTCTCAAGAGACGGCCTCCTCCCTGCGAATAGACTCTAACTTGGCAGGGTCCAGGGCGGACAGCGCCTTAAAGGCGCTCCTGCCTCTTTCCCTGCGTGCCAGAAGGCGGCTCATAGAAGACGGCAGGGTCCTTCTCAACAACCATAAAACCAAGCCAGGCAGCTTCGTCCGCGAAGGCGACCAGCTTATAGTCCTGCCCGATTCTGCCCTGCCCGGCCTGCCAGTTCCCGATGCAAAGGAAGATGAGGGACACGACGCAACACAGGGACAGGATGCGGCAGACAGTCCGCAGCTGGTCTTCATAGACTGCGACTATGCTGTCCTCTACAAGCCCTCCTGCCTGCACACAGTCTCCCTGCAGGGGAGGGAGAACCGCTCCCTTGAAAGGATGCTGCCCAGTCTTCTCCCAGAGCCTTCTGCAGGAAGCTGCCGCCTTCTGCAGCGCCTGGACTATGAGACGTCCGGCCTTGTTGCCTGCGCACTGACAAAAGAAGGCGAGGAACGCTTCCGCCTGGCTGAAGAAAGGGGCGAGGTCGAAAAGAAATACATCTGCCTTCTGGCAGGAACCTTGGAAAAGGAAGCAGTTGTCCGCGCCAGACTCGTGCGCTGCGGGCAGAAAACCATGCGGGCACTTTCCGAGGACGACAGGGACAGCGCCCGCTGGACAAGCTTTTATCCTCTGCTTTCCTCCCCGCTTGACGGCATCATCAAGGCAGAGGCAGCCGGCCTGCCCAAAGAGGATCCTGCCGCCATTGCCGGCGTTGTCATCCACAGGGGCGCCAGACACCAGATACGCGTCCATGCAGCCTCCCTTGGGCTGCCCCTTTTATGCGACGCCCTCTACGGCAGCCTTCACGACAAAGCAGCCGGCAGGCCGGACGATGCAGCACACGACAGGAAAACACAGAAAGACACGGCCTTCTTCCTGCACCACGGAAGACTGTCCTTCCTTGGTCGCAGCGTCTCCTTCCTTCCGGTCTGGCCGCTGCAGGATGAAGCACTAAATAAAGTCCGGCACTGGCTTGGCTGCTAGCCAGCCTGCTGGCGCAAGGGGCGGTCCTCCCCCGCCCTTCCAAGGCCACCAGAACAAGCCCGTACAAAGCCCCTGGCAGCCGGATGCACAAGCTTGAAAGAAGATCCTTGTTTGCCCTGACAAGTGTTCTATGCTACACGATGAGAAGAGAAGCAGGACCCTCTGGAGAGGCCTTTCCCGAGGAAAAGCTCCTTCCTTGAGCCGGATCTCCCTTCTTTTTTGTCACGGAACTGTAACAGGCAGCGCCTACAGTCCTGCGTTTGCGCAAGGCTGGCCACAAGGCTCTGCCCTCGCGTATATACTGCCGCCGTGCGGCATTTTCAGCCGCTTCCTTCGGCGTGTCTGTCCTTTGGCCCAGGGTACCGGATGCTGGTATGACATAAGGACCCGTCTACAGGCCGCAAGCCACTCCATGCTCCTATGAAGCGGCTTTTTCCAAGACCTCTGCCCGCGGAGTGTACATGTTTGCATCGTTGCTGCCCAAATCGGCCCCGTTCTTTGAAATGCTGCTGGAGCAGAACAGGCTCCTCTGCCACATGGCTGACCAAAATCTCGAACTGTTCAACGCCACAGAAACCCGCCACCTCATCAATGCCAACATCACCAAGATGGAAAATGAGGCCGACGATCTCTACAGGAAGATGACCAGGGCGCTCTCTGCGACCTTCATTACGCCCATCGACCGTGAGGACATCCTGCGCATAAGCCAGATGCAGGAAGAATGCATGGACCGCTTCCAAAGGCTTTCCATCCGCATCACGGCCTATGAAATGCCGACCATGCTCTTTCCAGCCCAGAGGGTGGCCATCATCCTCAAGGAAATGATCGACATGACCACGGACATGCTGCTGGGATTGACAAGGCGCAAGGACGCCCACAAGACCAGGGGCTTCCGCACCAGGCATGAGGAATGCGACTCCCTGCTGGCCATAGGCCTGGCTGAAGTCCTGGATGAAACCGAAGCCAACAGCGCAAGCTACGTGACAACCCAGAAGTGGATCCAGATCTACGATGCCCTGGAATTTGTCATTCGCAAGGTCTCTGACTTGTACGAACAGATTGAAGAAGCGGTTATGAAAAATGTTTGAGATACCGCTTCTTCTTTTTTTGATCGTGCTGACAGCACTGATCTTCGACTTTACCAACGGCGCGCACGACTGCGCCAACGCCATAGCCACAGTGGTGTCCACCAAGGTCTTAAGCCCCAGGACCGCCGTCGCCATGGCTGCGACCCTCAACCTTATGGGCGCCCTGCTTGGCACTGAAGTCGCCAAAACCCTGGGCGGCGGACTTGTGCACCAGAGCATGGTGGACGGCTGCCAGATACTGGTCTTTGCAGCCCTTATCGGCGCCATTGCCTGGAATGTCCTGACCTGGTGCCTGGGCATCCCGTCCTCTTCCTCCCACGCACTGATAGGCGGGCTGCTGGGCGCAGCCTACGGGCACGCCGGCTTTGGGGCCATCAACTTCCAGGGCGTCATCAACAAGGTCGTCCTGCCCTTCATCGGCTCGCCGCTCGCAGGCTTCTGCGCAGGCTTCTTTGTCATGTTCGTGATCTACTGGGTCTGTGCCAGGACGCTCAGGCGCAAGGTCAATGCCTGGTTCAGGAAGCTGCAGATCGTGTCAGCAGGCTTTATGGCCCTGAGCCATGGCCTGAACGATGCCCAGAAGACCATGGGCGTCATCACCCTGGCCTTGCTGCTCTTTGGCTACATAGACACCGTCGAGGTCCCGCTCTGGGTCAAGCTGTGCTGCGCCTCGGCCATGAGCCTTGGCACTGCCATCGGCGGCTGGAAGATCGTCAAAACCATGGGCAACCGCATCTTCAAGCTGGAGCCAGTGCACGGCTTTGCCACTGAAACGGCCACAGGCATAGTCATCTCCTGCGCCAGCCTCATCGGTGCGCCTGTGAGCACCACCCACACCGTTTCCGCCGCCATCTTCGGCGTCGGCTCCAGCAAGCGCCTCAATGCGGTGCGCTGGGGCGTGGCAGGACAGCTTGTCGTCGCCTGGGTGCTGACCCTGCCCTGTGCCGGCGTGGTCGGAGCCGTCTCCTACTATGTCCTAAGCCTCATCTTCCCGGGCTAATCTTTCCCGCAAAATCAGCAAACGCTGCATAAAAGCCAGATCCGCTTCCCAAAAAAATCACAAGGTGGGAAGCGAACCTGGCTTTTTCCTTGGCTTTTGCACGGGACCTGCGCAGGCTTTGCAGCCCCCTTCCCTCTCTTGCGTCCCTCTGCACAATCTGCCTTCCAGCAGCAGCCTCTCATCAAAAAGCAGCAAAAAAGCGCACCGGCCCTTGACAGGCTGCTGAACGTGTATTCTTTCTTAAGTAATTTACCCTGTGTGATGGAGGCAGCACAGCCGCCATCCAAAAGCCAGAAGAATCGTTTGTGGTCCCCTCCCCAGAGCGGATACCTTTGGCGGCGGCCGAAACAGATAGGAAGAGTATGAACAGTTTGCAATCAAGATTCGATTTCCTGCGCCAAAACTTTTCCGCCTTAGCGGATTTCGGAAGGCACGCAGAACAGTACTGCGACTCCGATCCCTTTTCGTGCATGGCTAATTTAGGGGGGCTGAGCGAGTGTATCGTCAATGAGATATTCTTCCGTCGCAAACTTCCCCGCCCGGACGGCGACACCCCCATGATGGTCCGCATCGATACACTGTATCAGCGCAGGTACCTTCCCGATGCAATCTACGACATCCTTCACGAACTGAGAAAGGCCAGGAATGAGGCACTCCATTGCTTTTTTTCCTCAGCAGACACATGCAGGCGTCTTTTGCCCAAGGCTGTCACTCTGTGTGAATGGTTCGTTGAAAGCTACGAATGGGCATCCCAGCAGTCCGATGTGAGCCTGAACCACCTTGGCGAGTACATGGATTTAGACCATATCATGGTGGTCCGAAATGCTGACGCAGAACCTGCCCCGCAGGACCTGCAGCCGGCTGCTGACACTGCAGGCGATGATCTTGCCTTCCTGAAGCAGCTCCCGGCAAAAGGTGCAGCAATTCCGGCACCGCATGCTTTGCGCAACATGCTGAACGAATTGAGCTCTTCACCCCAGCTCTGCCAGTGGATACGAAAATGCATTAGGACCGGGACTGTCAATGAGCAGTCCTACCGCAAACTGCAGAATCTCTATCGTACCAGAACTATGGCCTAAACAAGGAGACAGACAATGGACTATTTAGCTCTTCTTACTGATGATGAAAAAGAAGCACTTTGTGAAGTTATATCTGGCAAAAAATTTAAAGCTTTCTTCATAAAAGATGATATTGCTTTTCGTAAATTAAAAAAAGGTTTCAGAGCATGCAAGCTGTCAGAAGAAGAAGCCTTAAAAATAGCTCTTGATCATATCGATGATCCAGTTATTGAAAATTTCATGAATAAAGAGGTGACTATCTTAATCAAAGGAATTAATGCATACAATCCTGAAAAATATGGAGTTGCACTGGCACAGGCAGCTTTTATTGTAAAATCTTCATTTGCTAATGATATAGATTTATATCTTAAACTTACTGAACATGATGGAGAAAAGAAGAAATTATTTTGTGAAGCAATTGATATAGCGAATGAATTTATAAAAATTAATGAAGAAAATAAGGCTTTAAAAGAAAAAATCAAAAATTATGAGCAAAAAGAACAGAAAGTAATTACACTTGCATCACCATTGACAGACAAAAAAAATGAGCCAGCAAAAGGACAAAAAGATTATGCTGCAGTCAGCAGCCACGAGCTCCTTGCACAATTTGACGATACAGATGCCGAACTTCTCCCTTCTGCTGTAGACAAGCAGATTGTTTCCTTATGCGAGCGGACAACAGACGCCTCAGGACCTCTGCTTTATCGTCACGCTGACTTAAAGCCTGACGGCTGCTACCATCTTTTCCGCAAGGATGCTGATCTGCCGCCGCTCTTCAACAACCGGCCCAGGATTTTCAGTGATGATGTTCCGATCCCGGACGGATTCTGCGCTGTTTGGACCTGGTCGACAGTGCCAAACCAAAATGACCCCGCCAGGGATTATGTATCCTCGAAGTACAACAGCCGTCTTGACCCCATTGAAGTTGTTCTCATTCCAGGAGCGGCAAGCCTTAAGGAACTG
This sequence comes from uncultured Desulfovibrio sp., assembly GCA_964633375.1. Lineage (GTDB taxonomy): Bacteria > Desulfobacterota > Desulfovibrionia > Desulfovibrionales > Desulfovibrionaceae > Desulfovibrio. The sequence continues at coordinate 2,525 of CAZWGJ010000038.1, read as the reverse complement.
GCCGGCGTACTGCAGGACGGAATCGACTACCTGCCCCGCAGCAGCAGGGTCCTGTTCGCCTTTAAAGTCAGGAAGCAGTACACGGGCATTCTGTGCACTGCCAATGAACTAAGCCAGGATACTGCAGCAGGAAAGACGGCCCTTGCCAGCAGCTTCCTTGAAGCGCCTGTGTACAAGTTCACCCAAAATGAAATCCTGGTTTTGGACAACGGCCTTGCTTTCTATAAAAAGGCTTTTGCCGGCATTCCCATTGATCTGTATCCGTTAAAGAGCAGAATGGATATCGTAAAGGATATTGTTTTGGAATCGCTCTCCTGGTCTGTCCACAAAGCAAGAGGGGTGCGCCGCATTGACCATCAGGCATTTACTGACCTGCTGAAGTCAATTCCAGACAATGACATACTGCAGAAAATTGAGTCCACCTGCCACTGCTCCACTGATGAAGCTGACGATCTGCTGAATAAATTCAAAGCTGAGGCTGTGAAGTACATTAAGGGAGAGTCTTTAGAAGATGACATCCTCCGCTCAGTTCTTTCTGTTGATGACGGACTTCAGGAAAGGGCAAAAAAGCTCATTCGTGACGACTGGGAAAAAGAGAATGCAGAGGAGCTGAACAAACTGCGGCAGGAGAACAATAAAGAGCGGGAAACTCTGGCTAAACTCAAACAGGAGCAAAAGCAGGCTGAAACTTTCCTGGCTGACAAGGAGAAACTGGCTGAAGACGTCGAAAAGGCGGTGAATGCCCGCATTCAAAAGGCACGCGCAAAGGCAGCCGACTTTATCGCAGAGATGGCCTTTGCCGGAGGACAGCCGCCCGTTCAGGCTGCCAGTGCAGCACCTGCAGCAACAGCCGCGCCAGCGGCTGTCCAGGCAACACCAGCGGCTGTCCAGGATGCACCAGCGGCTGCCCCGTCTGCCAGCGCTGCCGGCCCTGCCTGTGCTTCCTGTACTGCCGGCACCACCGGCACCTCCCCGTACAAGGTCTTCCCCGCATCCAACGACGCATCCCATCTCAAAGTGCATTACTGCTGGGACGACGTCCTTGGCATAACTGCCGGCAACCTTAGAAGCGCCGGCGTTGCCGAAGATCACCTGCAGGGCCTGGCTGCCTTCCTCTGCGCAAGCTACCGGGAAAAGCAGCCCCTTCTCCTTGTCGGTCCGAACGCAATCGACATTGCCCAGGCCTTCAGCGCTGCTGCAGCCGCCTGCAAGTACGGCAGGCTGTGCTGCGACGGCAGCTGCACAAGCGGGATACTGGACAGCATTGGCGCCGACAACGAAAAGATCGTCCTTATCAACAACCTTTTTGCCAGCAGCTGGATGAACAGGCTGCCGGAAATCCTTGCCCACAAAGAGGTTTTCTCCCTTGTCACCCATCCGTATGCTGAGGACATCCAGGTTGAGCCCAAAAGCCTGTACAGCTTCATGCTGCCGCTCTTTACAGAGTTCTTTGTGGATAAAGAAGCTTCAGGCAGCTACGATGAAGGCTGCTTTGCCGACAGCTTCAAGGACTGCCAGACAAATGCCGCACAGAACGACTTCGAGGTTCTTTCCCACATTGAGCTGACGCCTTTAGTCCGCAACAAGCTGAGCAAAGTTCTTGCTGCCATGCACGGCATCTCTGACAAAACGACAATAGACGACGAAGTGCGGCTTGCAGTCCTTCCTGTCGCCTATGCCACTTTGCAGATCACCAAGCTCACGGAGCTGGGCAGCGCCCTTCCTGTCTCGCAAAGCCTCGCCGACAAGCTGCAGCACATTGCCTTGAAATAGCAGCACTTCCTTCCACCTTTCCGCCGACAGCGCAGACGACAAAAAAGCCTTCCCGCCGCACCACTTAGGGCACAGCAGGAAGGCTTTTTTGCTTTCCCTGCAGCCTCGCCTCCGGCTCATCACCGCTGACGGGCTTCGCGCTCCTCCTGACAGGCGACGCACAGCGCCACGCCGGGCAGGGCTTCAAGCCGCTTCTTTGGGATGGGCTCCCCGCACTCGCGGCAGCAGGCAACGCCGTTGATGTATTCAGGACCGCACTGCAGCATGCTCTGCTGCGCACGGGACAAGGCTTCCTCCCTGTCCCTGCGCTCAAGCTCTGTTGCCATATCCAACTCATCCATACCTTGCTCCTTGCAAATTTGGTCTGAATTTTTGCCTAAAAAGAAGAGAAGGCTTTGCGCAAGCCTTCCCTGACAGTTCTTTGCTCTTTGCGTCTGATTTCCAGCGGCAGCCTGGAGCCTACAGCTTGACTGTGGACAGGATGTCCTCAAGTGCGTCCATAAAGGCCTTGACGTCCGCTTCCTCTATGGTCAGCGGAGGCAGCAGGCGCAGGGTCACCTCATGGCAGAGGTTGCAGATGAAGCCGCGGTGCAGCAGCTCCTCCCACACCTTCTTGGCGGGGCCTGTCAGCTCAATGCCGATAAAGAGGCCCTTGCCGCGCACTTCCTTGATGATGCCGGGATAGGCCTTCATCATAGCCCTTGCCCTGTCCATCAGGGCATTGCCGATGCGCTCAGCCCTGGCGGCAAGAT
>CAZWGJ010000037.1:0-14913 GCA_964633375.1 uncultured Desulfovibrio sp. | reverse complement strand
GGGCTGCTCTGCCAGACAGGTCCCTTCCCGGTCACCCAGGAAGACTTCATGACCTTCCTGAAAGGGCTTGCCGAACGCAAGATCGTCTACAGGGACGAGAACAGCGAGATTAAGCTGGCTGAAAAGGGGCAGGAGATGGTCGGCCGGCTTGACTTTACGACTGCCTTCCGCCAGGCGCCCGAGTTTACGCTTGAGAACAACGGGCAGTTTCTGGGCAGGCTGCCCATGGAGGAGCCGCTGGAGGAAGAGCAGCGCATCCTCTTTGCCGGCAGGGCCTGGAAGGTGCTCAGCCTGGACAAGGAAAAAAGCATCATCAAGCTTGCGCAGGACACAGAAGGCGTTGCACCAAGGTTCAGCGGCACGGGCAAGAGCGTGCACGACAAGGTGCGCGAGGTCATGCGCGAGCTCTACATGGAAAACGATCTTCCCGAGTACTGCTCCTTCCTGGCCAAGAAGATGATCAAGGAAGGCCGCAAGAACTTCCGCGAGCTGGAGCTTGGCAGCTGCACTGTCATGCTGTCCAGGACGAGCCTGTACCTCTTCACCTGGAAGGGCGACACGTTCTGCCGCACCATTGTCGCCCTGCTGCATCTGGCAGGGATGAAGGCCAGCACCGTGATCGGCATCGTCGATGTGCGCGACGTCAGCCTGGCCTCCTTCAAGGACGATCTGGAAAAGTTCCTGGCAGGCGGCATGCCGAGCGCCGGCGCCCTCACTGCAGGGATAGAGGAAAGCCTGCAGGGCAAGTTTGCCTCCATGGTGGACAAGGACCTTCTGGCAGAGGACAACGCCCTCCGCTTCTACCAGCTGGAAGAGGTCTGGGACTGGCTGAAGGAGCTGGCTGCCTCCTCTTTGATTTCACAAAAAGTGGGCTTCTTCTAATAGTAGTGCTATTTAGCATCCGCCGCTTCGGAGGCGGATTTTGGCAGCAGAGTCTGCTCAAGCTCGGGGCGGACGGCAACCTGGCGGGTGAAGAGGATTTTGTCCATGCGCATGGTGCCTTTGACTGCGCCTTTAAGCTGGCGGACATGGCGTATCTCGCAGTAGTTGACCTTGGCGGAGACCTCGTCCTTTAAAAAGCTTTTGCTGGCAGACAGGGAGCCTGCCTCATCCAGGGTGGTTTGAGGTATCTCCTGGGCTGCGTGGCTGCGGCGGATGACAACGTGCGCACCTGCACCGCCGTCTACGTGGACCCAGACATCGTGCGGGGATGCCATGCGCCTGACTTCCAGGTTGCCCTTGGCATTGCGTCCGCGCAGAAGCGTCATGCCGTCCGAGCTGACAAAGCACTGGACCGAGGATGGGGCCTCGGGCAGCGGCGCCTTCTGCTGCTTTTTGGTGTGTTTGGGTGCTGCCGGGGCGAGGCCGAGAAGGGCTGTCTCCTTGGCGCGGCGTATCTCTTCCAGTTCCTCTTCAAGCTCCCTGCGCCTGGCTTCAATGCGCACCAGGCCGCGTTCCCCCCTTTTGGCCATGTGGAAGAAGCGCTCCATGTTCTCCCGCAGGGAGAATCTGGGATCAAGGCTGATGGTGCATTCCTCACTGGCTTCATTCAGTAGCGTGACTGAGTCCATGTGCCTGGACGCTTCAATCTGCCACAAGTTTGCCTGGATGCATCTGGCGTCCTGCTGGCGCGCGCACATCTTTTTGAGGCGGGTTACGTCTTCTGTGTTCAGCTTGAGCAGGCGCTCCGCCTTGCGCTCCTTCTTCTGCCAAGGCAATGCAGCCAGGGTTGATCTGCGCTTGGCTGCTTCTGTGAGCACCAGGCCTGCACCTGCCTCCATAACGGCTGCCAGGATGTCCTCCCGGCATTCCTCTGCGTCCTTCTGCAGGCTTTCAGGAAGGGGCCAGGCTGAAATCTGGACGACGCGGGAGGCAGCAGCCGCAGTCTGCCCTGCCGTTTCCTTGTCAGCTGCCTTGTAGACAAAAAGGTCGCCGCCGCCTTCCTCAAGGTCTATGAGCAGCGCCCTGGCGTCCAGGGCGTCGAGTTTGGCCATGGTCCTGCGCAGGGCAGGCGTGAGGACAGGCCAGGAGCGCCAGTCTTCAAGGGCGTCCTGCAGGCTGGAGGCATCGGGCCAGACAGCAGGCTCTTCAGAGGGCACCACCCCTTCATCTGCAAAATGCAGCCTTGGGCCGTCACGCAGGGAGAGCACAAGCCAGGTGCTTTGTGCTTTTTTTTGGGTCTTGTCCCTGCCTTTGCCTGCGTCCTTCTGTCTGGCACAGAGGCTGTCTTCGGTGCCTGCCGGGAAGGCGGCGTCCTGGGATTCTGTGCCGTCTTCCTGCGGCATGGCGCCGGTGAGGAGCAGGTGCAGCTCGCGGTTTTGCCAGAGCACTTCAATGCGCCGTATGCTGTGCCCTGCACAGTACTTGCGCAGGCGCATGACCTTGGCTGAAGGGGCGGCGCCTGCAGCCAGGCGTGCCGTAGAGAGGAAGAGAAAGGGATCCTTTCTGCCCGGGCGCAGGATGAGCTGGACTTTTTTGCCAAGGGCGCTGGCCCGCGAGAAGAGGTCTATATTGAAGGTATAGACGTTTTCATAGGGCTCCTGGATTTTGACAAGCCTTGCCCCTTTGAGGACAGGGAGCAGCTCTTGAGCAAAACGGCGGAAAAGGTGGGCATCCATAAGGGTTCTTCCTCTCTTGCAGGCGGGTGTGAGAGTCGGCTTTGCTTTCGGGAAAGAAAAGGCATGACTGCGAAACGCACAGTCATGCCTCTGTAAAAGCTTTCTGAAAAGTTCAAGGTCAGGAAGGTCTGTCCTGCCTTCTGTCAGCAGGCTTACTTGCGCTGGCTTTCATCCTGTTCCTGCTTGGCCTTGCAGTTGATGCAGAGCCTGGTGACAGGGCGTGCCTTCAGGCGGCTCAGGCTGATTTCCTCGCCGCATTCTTCGCACAGTCCGTAGGTGCCGTCCTCGATGCGCTGCAGGGCTTCCTTGACCTTCTTGATGAGGCGGCGCTCGCGGTCCCTGATGCGCAGGGTGAAGGCCCTGTCGGATTCGGCTGTGGCACGGTCGGCAGGGTCGGCAAAGGACTCGTTCGTCCCGCTGAGCTCCTCCAGAGTCATGTCGCCCTTCTGCTGAGCTTCCTTCAGCATGTCATTGAGGATTGCCCTGATGCTTTCGATGTCTTGTGGTTCCATTTTTCTCCTCGTCTGCCCTGAAGGGTAGGGCAACACAAAAAATTTTAACGACAAATCTTTTACAGGAAAACAAATGCCTTGTAAAGTAGGAAATATTTTGTTGCTTTGTTCTATGGCGGCAGAAAAGAGCATGGGAAAAGCAGGCAGTCTGTGAAAAGAACAGGAGCGGTTTACTCTGAATTGCAACATGAATATATTCAGCTGCCGGACAGGGGGCGGATGCTGCCTGCATGGAGCATGTCCCCTGCACCTGGCGTCAAAATCAGCCTGTGCCTTGGATGTGAGGCTTTGAAGGGAGGGTGCAATGGGCAGGAAGGAAGAAGGAAAGGCGAATGCAGCGGATCTTCCGGAGGGAGCCTGGGAGCGTGCCCCTCTTGTGCTTGAGGCCTTGAAGAAGCGCTACCCCAATCCTGCACCGGCGCTGCAGTACACCACACCCTGGCAGCTGCTGGTGGCGACAGTGCTGGCTGCGCAGTGCACGGACAAGAGGGTGAACACAGTGACGCCTGCGTTCTTTAAGAAGTGGCCTACGCCCTATGAGCTCGCAGCAGCAGACCTGGAAGAAATAGAGGACGTCGTCCGCCCCACCGGCTTTCACCACAGCAAGGCAAAGAACCTCCTTGGCGCTGCCAGGCTTCTGGCAGAAAAGTTTCACGGGGAGCCGCCGCGCACCATGGCGGAGCTGGTTACGGTGCCGGGCGTAGCCCGCAAGACGGCCAACATCGTGCTCTTTGCCGGCTATGGGATCAATGAGGGCATGGCTGTTGACACGCATGTGAAGCGCATAAGCTATAGGCTGGGGCTGACAAGGAACACGGACCCCGTGCGCATAGAACGGGACATGATGCAGCTCTTTGACCGCAATGAGTGGGGCGACCTGAACCACCGCATGGTGCAGTTCGGGCGCGATGTGTGCAGTGCCAGGAAGCCTTCCTGCACGCAGTGCGAGATGCAGGACTTCTGCCCCAAGCTTGAGCCTGAAAAAAATAGGCAGGCAAAAAGATAGGCACACCGGGGGGATGGTGTGCCTAAAGCGGGTGCCTGGCCCCCTGAGGGAAGAAGGGCAGGCACGTAAGCATTGTCTGCGGTCTTGAGCTTAAGCCAGAACGACGGTGCCCAGGCTGGTGTCTCCTTCGAGGAGGCGGCGCAGGGCTGACTTTTCTCCGCCGTTGAGGATGAGGGCCTTCTGGCAGCCCATGTCAAGGGCGTGCAGGCAGGAATCCACTTTGGGGATCATGCCGCCGTTGATGACGCCGCTGTCTTTCAGCTCCTGAATCTGGGCTCTGGTGAGTTCGGGCAGCAGCTTCTTGTCGGCGTCAAGAACGCCCGGGACGTCGCTCATCAAAACAAAGAATTCGGCCTGCAGGGCGCCGGCTACGGCGCCGGCAGCCGTGTCGGCATTGATGTTGAGGGCGCCGCCGCCCTGCTCGTCTTCGGCTATGGGGGAGACGACGGGCACAAAGCCGTTCTGGACAAGGCAGGAAAGAAGCTCGGGATGAACGGCTGTAACGTCGCCCACACGTCCGAATTTGGGGCTGCGCACCTTTGCCTGGAGCAGGGGGGCGCCGTCCCTGCCGCTGATGCCGCAGGCAGGCACGCCGTGTGCTGTCAGGGCGCTGACCAGTTCCTTGTTGACCTGGGCAGAGAGGGCCATTTCAACAGCCTGCATGGCGGGCTCGTCAGTGACCCTCAGCCCCTGCTCAAAGTGGCTTTCTATGTTGAGCCTCTCAAGCAGGGAGGAAATCTGGGGGCCGCCGCCGTGCACGACGACGCAGCGGCGTCCGCCGGCGGCTATGGGGGCCAGGTCCTGGACAAAGGCATCGCGCAGTGCCGGATTGGTCATGGTGTGGCCGCCAAACTTGATGACGATATATTTAGTTTCCATCTGAAGTTCCTTTTTCGTCCTGAATACAGATACAGGATTTGGCCTCGTCTCCGGCAGGAGCCTGGCTGTGTTCCTGGCGCTCAAGCCATTCCTTCTGCCTGGCTTCCTTTTCCTTCTGGCGCTGCTCCCTGAACTCGGCATCCTTCCGGCTGGCAATGGCGTGCTTTTCCGCCTTGATGTCCTCCCATGAGGGCCTGGTGAAGACCGTTCTGGTCAGGTCCGGCGGAACGGAAAGGATTTCCTGGCTGCCGTCCTTGTCCCTGAGCCAGACGCGCACAAGCCGCTGGTTTGCCGCCTTGGGTGCGTAGGAAAGGAACTGGGAGCAGGCTGCCTGCAGCTCGTCGAGAGTCCAGTTTTTGCCGTCCCTGAGAAGGGCAAGGGGGCCGGGGAAGTCGCTGAGGCCGATTAGGAGGTCCTTGTCCTTGTGGGCATTGCGCAGGCGGTCGTTGTCCCTGTTGTTGCGGGCAACGACCATCCAGCTGGCAGTCTTGTCAGCCACATGCCAGAGCTGGCGGCCAAAGCCGGTCAGGGCATAGTCCTCGACGCTGGCATTCTCCCTGTGCATGCGCAAAGGCCAGTAGTGGCGGGCGTTTTCCCGCTCTGTCAAAAGGCAGCCGCCGCCTGGCGAGGGGATTTCCGTAAAGCCGTACTTCTCGGCAAGGGCCAGCTGGTCCAGCCTGCCTCGGCCGTGGATGGCGAGAAGGCGGCTTCTGTCCACCTGCCCTGAGAGCTCGCAGGGCGTGGGTTCAAGATGCTGGGCGCACAGGGGGCGCAGGAGGAGGCTGTCCACTCCTGCCTCATGCATGATGCGGTTCATGATGTCCCTGCGCTGCGACATGGGGCGCTGCCCCAGCACTTCGCCCGTGGCGATGAATTTTCCGCCCAGCTCCTCCATGCGCTCTCTTGCCAGGCGCAGCAGGATGATTTTGCAGTCGACGCAGGGGTTCATCACCTTGCCGAAGCCGTGGTCGGGCCAGTTGTTGATCTGGTCCACTATCTGCTGGCCGGCGTCGGCTATCTCGACGTCAATGCCGTAGAGCTTCTGCCAGCGCGACTGGCTGCGCGGAGAGCCGAAAAAGGGAGATACATAGTGCAGACAGCAGATGTTGAGCCCCTGCTCCATCAGCAGGCGGGCAGTGAGAAGGCTGTCTAGGCCGCCGGAAAAAAGAACGACACCGTCAATCATGGTTTGCAGGCAAAATTCAGGTTGGAGAGAAGCCTGCAGCAGGGCAGGGCTGCAGGGAGGAAAAAAAGACTGGATCCGGCGCTGCCGCCTCTGTACAGGCAGACAACGCGAACAATTACATTAACTTATCAGCCAGGCGATTTCAATTTCTTTCTTTTTTGCAAGGCGGGCAGCACCTCACAAAACCCTTTGGAGAGGAAGCAGGAAGGACAGGGGTGATGAGGCAGGGCACGGGGCTTCAGGGAGCTTGCCTAGAGAGGGAGGATAATTTATAATTGTAACGTGGTATTGTTCTTAGTACTTTTATTGTTTTGTATGGAGCATTCATATGGCAACAAAGAAGCCGCTGTCATCGTCCACGACAGCTGAAGACGCCAGAAGCAATGCTCTTGCCACCGCCCTGACCACGATCGAGCGGAAATTCGGCAAGGGCTCTGTCATGCGCCTGTCGGACAACAGCGTAGAATCCATCCCGGTTATTCCCACAGGATCCATCGGCCTCGACCTGGCACTCGGCGTCGGGGGCATCCCCCGCGGCCGCGTGACCGAAATCTTCGGCCCCGAGTCATCAGGCAAGACCACCCTGACCCTGCACCTCATTGCAGAGTGCCAGAAGCGCGGCGGAACATGCGCCTTCATCGACGCAGAGCACGCCCTGGACGTGTCCTATGCCAAGGCTCTCGGCGTCAACACGGACGAGCTGCTTGTCTCCCAGCCCGACTACGGCGAGCAGGCGCTGCAGATTGCAGACATGCTGGTGCGTTCTGCTGCAGTTGAGCTGGTCGTCGTTGACTCCGTGGCAGCCCTTGTGCCGCAGAGCGAGCTGAACGGCGATCTTGGCAACATGCAGGTGGGCGGCCACGCCCGCTTGATGTCGCATGCCATGCGCCGCCTCACCGGCACCATCCACCGTTCCAACACGGCTGTGGTCTTCATCAACCAGATCCGCATGAAGATCGGCAATGGTCCCTACGTCGGCAACCCTGAGACCACCACCGGCGGCAACGCCCTGAAGTTCTACTCCTCCGTCCGCATCGACATCCGCCGCGTCGGAACCATCAAGGACAGCAAGGACAATCCTCTGGGCAGCCTGACCAAGGTCAAGGTCGTCAAGAACAAGGTTGCGCCGCCATTCAGGGTCGCCAACTTCGACATCATGTACGGCAAGGGCATTTCCCGCGCCGGCGAGCTTATCGACCTTGGCGTCGACAACGGCATCGTGGACAAGAGCGGATCCTGGTTTGCCTACAAGGGCGAAAAGCTGGGCCAGGGCAGGGAAAGAATACGCGAGATCATCAATGAGGACGCCGATTTGAGGACGCGTATTGAAAATGACGTGCGCAAGGCCCTGGGCATGCCGTCCATCAACGAGGCCGAGGTCAACACGGTGGCCCCCCTGGGCGAGCCGCAGCCCCTGGAAGTCGAAGCAAGGGTGGAGGACGTTGAAAAGTCTTTTGCCCAGGCAGAGGGCTCCCAGGAATTCGATGAGTTCAACGAGTAATTAGAAAACAATATGCCGGCGCTTCAAGCGCCGGCATTTTCAAGCATCAAGTCATTTGCGGTATGGAGCGCTTTTGTATGCTAAGTCCCAAAGAAATACGTCGTCGCTATCTGGAGTTCTTTCAAAAGCACGGGCATGAAATTGTCCGCTCTGCTCCGCTGATACCGCCAAACGATCCTACTCTGCTCTTTACCAACGCAGGCATGGTGCAGTTCAAGAAGTGCTTTACCGGCGAGGAAAAGCGCGGGTACACGCGTGCAACCACAGCCCAGAAATGCCTTCGCGTCTCCGGCAAGCACAACGACCTTGAAAACGTCGGACGCACTGCCAGGCACCACACCTTCTTTGAAATGCTGGGCAACTTCTCCTTTGGCGACTACTTCAAGAAGGATGCCATCACCTGGGCCTGGGAGTTCTGCACAAAGGAGCTGGGGCTGCCCAAGGACAAACTGTGGGTGACCGTCTACAAGGACGACGATGAAGCCGCCGACATCTGGAAGGAAGTGGCGGGCTTGAGCGACGAGCGCATCGTGCGCATGGGCGAGAAGGACAACTTCTGGACCATGGGCGACACGGGCCCCTGCGGCCCCTGTTCTGAAATTTATATTGACCAGGGCGAGAGCCTGTCCTGCGGTCCCGACTGCGGCATAGGCAAGTGCGACTGCGACCGCTTCCTGGAAATCTGGAACCTGGTGTTCACGCAGTACGACCAGCAGCCTGACGGCACCCGCGTGCGGCTGGAGCACCCCAACATCGACACCGGCATGGGCCTTGAGCGCATAGCCGCCGTCTGCCAGGGCAAGAAGTCCAACTTCGACTCGGACCTCTTCCAGGACATCATCCAGTACGCTGCCAAGCTGGCCAATGTCACCTATTCGTTCAGCGAGCCCGACACCAACGACGTCGATACCGCGCTGCGCGTCATCGCCGACCACAGCAGGGCAGCTGCCTTCCTGATAACCGACGGCACGCTGCCTTCCAACGAGGGCAGGGGCTACGTCCTGCGCCGCCTTATCCGCCGCGCCCTGCGCTTTGCCACCCTTATGGGCGTCAACGAGCCCATCCTCTACAAGATAGTGGGCAAGGTCATCGAGACCATGGGCGACGACTATCCCGAACTGAAGGAAAACGCCGAGTTCATCGCCCGCGTCGTGCATCAGGAGGAAGTCCGCTTCTCCAGCACGCTTGCCAAGGGTCTGCGCCTGCTTGAAGGCGAGATTGAGGAGCTCAAGGCCAAGGGCGAAAAGACCATCCCCGGCGAAGTCTGCTTCCAGCTTGCCGACACCTACGGCTTCCCCCTGGACATCGTCAGCGACGTCGCCTTCAAGCAGGGCTATTCCGTGGACGAGGAAGGCTTTGCCAAGCTCATGGCCGCCCAGCGCGCCAGGGCCAAGGAAAGCCTGAAGAAGGGCGGCCTGCTTGGACAGGGCGCCGACGACGGCAAGTCCGTCTTTGTCAGGCTGGCTGAAGACGGCATCGAAAGCCGCTTTGTGGGCTACGACACCTTGTCTGCCGAGGGGCGCGTTGTCGCCCTGCTTGACGAGGCCGGCATGAGCATGCCTTCCATTGAGGCAGGCCAGAAAGGCTATGTGGTCACCAACGTGACCCCCTTCTACGGCGAGGGCGGCGGCCAGACCGGCGACAGGGGCTCCATGCTCGATGAAGAAGAGGGCATGGAGGCCGAGGTCCTGGATACGCTGAAGCCGCAGCCGACGCTCTACGTGCATGTCGTGGAAGTGAAGAAGGGCAGGCTGAGCCTGGACAGGGAGGTGCTGCTCAAAGTCAACAAGGAGCGCCGCCTGGCAACTGCCCGCAACCACTCTTCCACGCATCTTCTCCATGCCGCCCTGCGCAAGGTTTTGGGCACGCATGTGCACCAGAAGGGCTCCCTGGTTACGCCCGACCGCCTGCGCTTTGACTTCAGCCACATCGCTGCCATGACTCCTGAAGAGCTGGCTTTAGTTGAGCAGGAAGTGAATAAGGCCATCATGGCCGACATGCCTGTGACCACCAAGGTGATGGCTCATGACGAGGCCGTGGAGTCCGGAGCCATCCACCTTTTTGAAGAGAAGTACGGCGACAGCGTCCGCGTGGTGAGCATGGGCGATGAGGACGGCGAGTTCTCCAAGGAGCTGTGCGGCGGCACGCATCTCTCCCGCACCGGCCAGGCAGGCCAGTTCCTCATTGTCGGCGAAAGCGGCGTTGCTGCCGGCGTGCGCCGCATAGAGGCTGTCACCGGCTTTGCCGCCCTGGAGCTTGTGGCCTCCCAGAGAGGCGTGGTCGAGAGGCTCTCGCATGCCCTCAAAACCAAGCCCGAGCAGATTGAGGAGCGCCTGGAAGCTCTGCAGGCAAAGGTCAAGAAGCTGGAAAAAGCCAGCGAGAAGGCCCAGGCTGCACCGCTTTCCGCCCAGGACATCGTGAATGCCGCCGAAATGGTCAACGGCATCTCCTTCATGAGCGCCGAGCTCAAGAACATCAACGTCAAGGCCATGCGCTCCCTGATGGATGACATCCGCTCCCGCGTGACAGGACCCGCCGTGTGCGCCCTGTTCGGCGGCGAAGCCGACAAGGTCTCCATCATCGTCTTTGTGTCCAAGGAAGCGCAGGCAGGCCATGACGCGCCTGCCGTCATCAGGGAGATTTCTCCCCTGCTTGGCGGCAAGGGCGGCGGCGGCCGTCCCGACATGGCCCAGGCCGGCGGAACAGATTTCTCCGGCGTGACAAATGCCATAGCGAAGATCAAGGAGCTTCTGCTAGGCTAAGCGGCAGTCTTCCGCAGCACTGCGGGACGCAATTTTAAGATGATAAAGTGGGGTGGCCAGCTCTGGCCATCCCACAAAAAGTATTTTTCGTGGAGGAATTCTCCCCGGCTTCCTGGTTATGGGAGGAGTGATACAGCGTTATGATAGGTATTTCCAAACTATATTGTGGTCAGGCTGAAGAAGCCGATGTATTGCGCTACGGACGCCAGTCCGGCCAGCTGCCTTCCCATCTTCTGCAGTTTTCCAAGGACAAGAAGCCGGTTGTGGTCTGGAACATGACCAAGCGCTGCAACCTGCGCTGCGTGCACTGCTACGCTCAGGCCGTCAGCCTGGACGGCGTGGACGACATCGACACCGAGACAGCCAAGGCCATGATTGACGACCTGGCTGCCTACGGCTGTCCTGTCATGCTCTTTTCCGGCGGCGAGCCTCTGGTGCGCAAGGACCTGGTCGAGCTGGCAAGCCATGCCAAGGCCCGCGGCATGCGCGCCGTCATCTCCACCAACGGCACGCTGATCACCAAGAGCAAGGCCAGGGAGCTGGCTGAAGTCGGCCTGTCCTACGTCGGCATCTCCCTGGACGGCATGGAAGAGGTGCACGACCACTTCCGCGGCGTGAAGGGCGCCTTCAAGAAGGCCCTGGAAGGCCTTGAAAACTGCAAGGAAGAAGGCCTCAAGGTCGGCCTGCGCTTCACCATCAACAGAAGGAACGTGGCTGAAATCCCCGGCATCTTCTCCCTTCTGCGCGACTTGGAAGTGCCCCGCGCCTGCTTCTACCACCTGGTGTACTCAGGACGCGGCTCGGAACTGATCAAGGAAGACCTGAACCATGAAGAGACAAGGGCCTGCGTGGACCTCATCATGGACGAAACCAGGCGCTGCTTTGACGAGGGCAAGCCGAAGGAAATCCTGACTGTCGACAACCATGCCGACGGTCCGTACCTGTGGATGCGCCTGAAGCGCGAAGATCCGAAGCGTGCTGAGGAAGTCTTCCGCCTTCTGCAGTACAATGAAGGCAACAACTCCGGCCGCGGCATCGGCTGCATCTCCTGGGACGGCAAGGTGCATGCCGACCAGTTCTGGCGCCAGCATGTCTTTGGCAACGTCCTGGAGCGCCCCTTCTCCCAGATTTGGGACGATCCTTCCATTGAGCTTCTGCACAAGATGAAGTCCAAGAAGGAGAACGTGGGCGGACGCTGCCGGAAGTGCCAGTTCCTCAACATCTGCGGCGGCAACTTCCGCGCCCGTGCCGAAGCCTACTACGGCGACGAATGGGCGGAGGATCCTGCCTGCTACCTCACCGATGAAGAGATCGGCATCAAGTAGCCCAGACTTTCAGTTAAGAATGCCGGCAGGCCTTCCAGCCTGCTTTTGATATAAGTTTTTCAGCTGCCGGAGCCGGGTGCTGCGCCCTGCTCCGGTCATGTGATCTTCCTACCCATATCCAGCAGGAAGAAGGAGCAAAGGTAAAATGGAATTCTATCGTGGCCGCCGCCTGCGCCAGACGCCGGAAATGCGTGCTTTCTTTAGTGAGACGGCTCCCATTTTGAGGGAAGATCTCATCATGCCCTACTTTGTCGTGGAGACTGAGGACCAGTCCCTGGAGAAGGAGATCCCCTCCATGCCGGGACAGTACCAGCTCTCCCTGCGCACCCTGGAAGAGCATGTGGCCAAGGCTGTGGACAACGGGCTGCATTCCATCATCCTCTTTGGCATCCCTGCCAAGAAGGATGAGCAGGCATCCCAGGCCTATGCTGAAAACGGCATCGTGCAGCAGGCTGTACGCAATTTGAAGAAGCGCTTCCCCAAGCTCTTCATCATCACCGACGTCTGCCTGTGCGAATACATGTCCCACGGTCACTGCGGCGTCCTGACCAAGGACGGCAAAGTCCTCAACGACCCGAGCCTCGAGTATCTTGCCAAGACTGCCGTGAGCCAGGCCCAGGCAGGCGCCGACATGGTGGCCCCCTCCGACATGATGGACGGCCGCGTGGCTGCCATGCGCCAGGCGCTGGATGCAGCAGGCCTCACCATGACGCCCATCATGTCCTATGCCGCCAAGTACGCCTCAGCCTACTACGGACCCTTCCGCGATGCCGCTGAGTCCGCTCCGGCCTGCGGCGACCGCAAGACCTACCAGATGGATCCCGGCAACAGCCGCGAAGCTTTGCGCGAAGTCTTTGCCGACTTGGATGAGGGTGCTGACGCACTCATCGTGAAGCCGGCTGGCCCCTACGGCGACATCCTGCGCATGGTGCGCGACAACGTGGACGTGCATGTCTGCGCCTACCAGGTCAGCGGCGAGTATTCCCTGATCCGCGCTGCCGGCCTCAACGGCTGGGTTGATGAAGAGCGCGTGATGCTGGAGTCCCTGACCGGCCTGAAGAGGGCAGGCGCCGACAGCATCATCACCTACTTTGCTGAAACGATTTTGGCCAAGGGGCTCGCCAGATGAGTGCTGCAACTATGACCGGCATGCCGGCTGCCTGCGCGCTCAGCCACGACTGCCATGCCATGGAAGGCATGGCGGGACAGGGCGGACACCCCGGCGGGCATCCAGGTGGACATCCTGGCGGACATCCCGCAGGACAGGGACACCCCCATGGCGCCATGGGGCCGAAGGTCCTGGAAGATGGATCTCCTGCCTGCCGCCTTATCGCCTGGGAAGTAACCAGATCCTGCAACCTTGCCTGCAAGCACTGCCGCGCAGAAGCCCATATGGCGCCGTATCCCGGGGAGTTGAGCCATGAGGAAGCCATGGCGCTCATTGAGACCTTCCCCCAGGTCGGCCGCCCCATAGTCATCTTTACCGGCGGCGATCCCATGATGCGCCCGGACGTCTACGAACTGGTCCGTGCCACGCATGACAAGGGGCTCATCTGCGCCTTCTCTCCCAACGGAACGCTGATCACCCCTGAGACTGCCAAAAAGATCAAGGAAGCCGGCGTCGACCGCTGCTCCATCTCCATTGATGCCGCTGATGCGGCAAGCCACGACGGCTTCCGCGGCGTGCCCGGAGCTTTTGAAGCCTCTGTGCGCGGCATGCGCTGCCTGACCGAGGCGGGCGTCCCCTTCCAGATCAACACCACAGTCACCAAGAACAACCTGGCCAGCTTCAAGAAGATCTTTGAGCTGTGCGAGAGCCTTGGCGCCGTTGCCTGGCACATCTTTATGCTTGTCCCCACAGGGCGCGGCGCCGAGATCAACGACCAGGTCATCTCCGCCGCGCAGTACGAGGACGTGCTGCACTGGTTCTATGAGTTCCGCAAGACCACCAAGATGCACCTCAAGGCGACCTGTGCGCCGCATTACTACCGCATCATGCGCCAGATGGCCCGTGAGGAAGGCGTGCCCGTCGACATGGAGAACTTTGGCATGGATGCCCATACCAGAGGCTGTCTTGGCGGAACGGGCTTCTGCTTCATCAGCCACACCGGACAGGTGCAGCCCTGCGGCTACCTGGAGCTGGACTGCGGCAACGTGCGCACCACGCCGTTCCCGCTGATTTGGCGTGAGAGCTCCTATTTCAAGCAGTTCAGGGATCAGAAGGCCTATGAAGGCAAGTGCGGCGTCTGCGAGTACCACAAGGTGTGCGGCGGCTGCCGCGCCAGGGCCTACAGCATGACCGGCAACCACATGGGCGAGGAGCCCTTGTGCTCCTACATCCCCATGAAAATGCGCAAAGGCTGATTCCTGCAGGAGAGAAAGACATGGCAGAACTGGATGCCGTAGACAAGGCTCTGCTGGACTACATTCAGACCGACTTCCCCCTGGTCCCAAGGCCGTATGCCGAGCTGGGGCAGCGCCTGGGCATTCCTGAGGAGGAAGCCCTGGCACGGGTGGTCCGGATGCGGAAGGACAAGATCATCCGCCGCATGGGAGCCAACTTCCAGTCCAAGAAGCTGGGATGGGTTTCCACGCTGTGCGGCGCCAAGGTGCCGCCTGAGAAGCTGGACCGCTTTGTGGAGCTGGTCAACGCAGAGCCTGGCGTTACGCACAACTATGAACGTGAGCATGCCTACAACGTCTGGTTTACGGTGATAGGCCCCTCAAGGGAGTACATCCAGGAGCGCCTGGACAGCATAACCAGCCAGACAGGCGTGCCCATCCTCAACCTGCCGGCCACGAAGCTCTTCAAGATCAAGGTCAACTTCAAGGTCGGTGAGTAGGGCGCTTTGGCGCCCAGGATATCGTCTTGAACGTCGTCCTGAATGCGGCTTTGAATGCCTTCCAGCAGGCGATGACGAAAAAAAATGAGAAAAAGACAAGATTTCTCTTGCCAAAGCCTTAGTGAAAGCATATAAGTCTCTTCGTTGCTTAAACGCGCCGAGGTAGCTCAGTTGGTAGAGCGAGGGACTGAAAATCCCTGTGTCGGCAGTTCGATTCTGTCCCTCGGCACCATTTAACAAATAATGGACCTGCATGTAACAGTGCGGGTCTTTTTTTTGTG
>CAZWGJ010000036.1:0-15495 GCA_964633375.1 uncultured Desulfovibrio sp. | reverse complement strand
CGCTTCGGACCTCTTCCTGAAGCGCTAACAGCCGCCATAAAAGCAGTTCCCTCTTGGGAAACGCTTGGGGAGCTGTTATGCTGGACAGTTCGGGCAAACTCTTTGGATGACTTCAGCAGCCGGATGCAGGCAGTCTAACGTTGAGCCACTGCGTTCTGTTGTCTCCGCCTGTGCTGACAGCGGAGAACGCCAATGTTTTGGAGAAACCGTCAAAGGGGAAACAAAATGTCAGAACAGAGGACGGAACCCTATATCACCGAAAGCGCCCGGAAATGGAGAGACAACCTGATCCAACAGGGGTATGAGAAAGGCTTTGTCAAAGGCTTTCTCAAAGGCTATGAGTTTGGCATCAAAAAAAGACAAAGGGAGGGTTTAGAGAAGCTGTCCCAGTTTGTCATTTCAAAACTGGAGAACCGCTTCGGACCTCTTCCTGAAGTGCTGGCTGCCGCCATAAAAGCAGTTCCCTCATTGGAGACGCTTGGCAATCTGGTATGCTTGTCAGTTCGGGCAAACTCTTTGGATGACTTCAGCATCAGGATGCAGACAGCCTGACAACAACTCAGCCGTAGCATTCAGCGACGCCCTCTGCCATCTGCCCTTTGCAGACAGCAGGGGCGTTCATGCTTTGGGTCAGCCCGCCATTGCTGCGGGGATTGTCAGATGCCAAGGCTGCGGTAGATGGCTTTTATGTCGCAGGACTCCCGCACCGCATCAGCCAGCCTGTCCAGGGCTGCGTCCGGATTCCAGCGGGCGAGCACTGCCCCCTGCGGCTTTTTGCCCAGAGAGGAGCGCACATAGTCCAGGAAGGTGCGGCGGAAAAGGTCGTTGTCAAAGAGGCCGTGCAGATAGGTGCCGACAAGATGGTTGACCATGCAGCCAAGGAAGCGGCCGTCGGCTTCTGCGCAGGAGAAAAGACGCAGGGCAGCATTCTTTTGGGTGATCTGCGTCTGCCCGTGGTGGATCTCATAGCCGCTTGTCGTGACGCCAAATGGTGTTGCCACCTGCTGCAGGCGGGTGAGGCACTTTCCCCTTTCCAGGACGGTAGCCAGCGGCAGGAGATTAAGCCCGTCAATACTGTCCTTGTCAGATTCAAGATGCAGGGGATCCAGCAGCTTTTCCCCCATAAGCTGCATGCCGCCGCAGATGCCGGCAAGCCAGCCTCCCTTTTGCACATGGGAGAGCAGGCAGCCTGTCAGGCCGGATGCGTCCAGCTTCAGCTTGTCCTCTGCCACGCTGCGTGAGCCTGGCAGAATGACAAGGTCAGGATTTCCCCATTCGGCTGCGCTCCGCACAGGGCGCAGCGTAACATCCGGCTCTGCGCCAAGTGGCCCCATGTCCGTGTAGTTGGAGGTCTTCCCCAGCACTATCATGGCGACATCCAGCGGATCGGGCAGCGACGCCGGCTTGAAGAGGGAGCGGGCAAGGCCGACGCTGTCTTCCTCGGGAAGATCCAGATCCTTGATATAGGGTATCACGCCAAGCACGGACCTGCCTGTCGCCTGCAGGATGTAGTCATGGGCCGATGACAGAAGGGAGGCGTCGCCGCGGAAGCGGTTGACAAGAAAGCCTGCCAGCAGGCGGTGCTCCTCCTTGGTGCACGTAAGCCAGGATCCCAAGAAGGCGCCGTAGACGCCGCCCCTGTCTATGTCTCCAGCCAGCAGGACCCTGGCATCGGCAGCTTTTGCCATGCTCATGTTGACAAGGTCGCTTTCCTTGAGGTTGACCTCGCAGTTGGCGCCGGCGCCTTCAAGCACCATGACCTCATGCTCTGAAGCCAGGCTCTCATAGGCCTGCAGAATGGGCTCTCTCAGCTGCTCCCTGGCATGGAGGAAGGATCGCGCCTGCATGGTGGAATGCGGCCTGCCCATCAGGATGACCTGTGATCCCTTGTCCGTGAGCGGCTTGAGCAGCAGGGGGTTCATGCGCACATCAGGCAGGATCCCTGCAGCCTGCGCCTGCAGAATCTGCGCCCGCCCCATTTCCAGGCCGTCCATGGTGACGCCTGAGTTCAGCGACATGTTCTGCGCCTTGAAGGGGGCTGCATCATAGCCGTCCTGATGCAGGATGCGGCAGAAGGCCGCAGCCAGGACGGACTTGCCGACGCCGGAGGAGGTGCCCTGGAGCATCAATGCCGGCGTCTTCTTTTTCTTCCCCGTTTGGCAGAACGAACAGGCAGCCCCTTGTGCCTTCTGCCGGAAGCCGACGTGCTTTGCCAGGGCGGCAGCCAGGCGGTCCGTGTCCTCCTTGTCCCGTACAGAGACGCGGTACCATCTCCCGTCATTGAGCCCGGGATAGGTTGCACAGTCGCGCACGGCTATGCCGTCCTGGCAGAGCATCTGCCTTGCCAGGTCCTTGTTCGGCACATCAAGGCGCAGCAGCAGGAAGTTTGCCAGCGAGCGGCAGACTGTAAGGTTGAGCGGGGCAAGCTTCTGGACAAGATGGCGGCGGTTTTCCCTGTTCTTTTGGCGGGTGAGGCGCGCATCCTTTGCCGCGGCCTCCTTTTGCTCAATGAGGGCCTTCATGCAGGCGTGGGCCAGGCAGTTGACGTTCCAGGTGGGCAGATGCGCCTGAATCTTCTGGGTCAGCTTTAAACTTCCTGCCAAGAAGCCCGTGCGTATGCCTGCCAGCGCATGGAACTTGGTGAGGGAGCGGACGACGACCCAGTTTAGGGACGCATAGGCTGCATCCGCCTGCCCTGACGATTTGGCAAGCTCTGAGAGGACCGACAGTGCGTCAACCGGCCCCGCATAGGGCAGGAAGGCCTCATCGACAATCCAGGTGATGTCAGGACGCTTTAGGAAAAGGGAGCACAGCTTTTTTTTGGGATAAAAGGTCCCAGCCGGGTTGCCGGGGTTGGTCAGGAAGACGGCTGCGTTTTTGGGGGCTGAGAGCAGGTCTTCCAGCGGGAGCTGCCAGTCTGCCAGCCCGCCTTCCTTAACTGGCGCGCAGTACAGCGAGGCAGGGCGGATGGCGGGAAGTCCTGCCAGGGAGCAGGCTTTTTCATAGTCCCCAAAGGCCGGCTCGGGGATGACGGCGCAGGGGGCACCGCTTTCCTTTAAGACGTGCGCCAGCGCATGAAAAAGCTCTGAGGTGCCGTTGCCAAAGACGATGCTGTCTGGCGAGAGATGCAGCTTCTCGGCATAGAGGGCGCGCAGGGCGGCGCTGTCTGGGGATGGGTAGCTGCCGGCTGCATCCAGGGCGCGCAGCATGGCAAGGCGCAGAAATTCCGGCGGACCGGACGGCCTGACGTTGACGCTGAAGTCAAGCAGTTCTTCATCGCTCCTGCCTGAAAAAGCCAGCAGCGAGTCTCTGTCTCCGCCGTGCGGCGGCAGAAAGGCGTCGGTATGCGTCATGTCGTCTCCTAATCAATCGTCCGCTTCATCATCAGCGTCCTGCAAACGGCTGCCCTGCGCTGCCCTTTTGGGCGCAAAGACAAAAAGATGGATGCGGTTGAGCGGCGAGAGGCGCGTGTAGCTGCCTATGGGGGATCGGACCGCAATATCAAGGCTGATGGTTTCCGTGCAGATGCCGCAGTCCGCGCACTGCAGGAGGGCCAGCGTTTCCAGGGTGATGGCGGAGACCACGACGCAGGCGTCGGGATCATCCGGCGCAAGGGCATCCAGTGCGCGCTGCAGCAGCTCCCGCGACACGCCGCCCCTATAAAGACGCGGTTTGGCGCAGGAAGGCTGCTTATGGCGGAGAGTTTGTCTTTTTGGTGCAGTGTGTAGTTGGCGACAGCGTGCCGCCTGCAGTTTTCCTCAATGTTGCGGCACCTTTCAGGCACGCACTCAACGGCTGAGACATGCAGGTTCGGGCGGAGCAGCGCCGCCTCTATGCCGACTGATCCTGAGCCCGCCCCCAAATCCCACAGCTCGCCAAAGGAGGGCAGGCGCAGCAGGGAGAGGACGACAGGGCGTATCTGCCTGGCAGTGAGGCAGTGCCCTGCAAAGTCATAGGCTGCATCCTCCATGCCCAGGGGCAGGGGCATGGGAACTGCCCCCTTGGGAAGCAGGGCCAGGATGCTGGTCGGGTGCGCCCTGCTCTTCACGGCATCTGCCAGGACGCATTCCTCTATGCGCTCCTTTTCCGTGCCCAGCTGCTCGGCAATAATGCAGGAGCGGTTCCTTGAGGCCGGATGCAGTGCGCAGAGCCTTTTGGCAAGCTCTGCAGCTGTTAAGGGAATGCCGGTGTAGATGAGTGCAAAGGGGGATTCCAGCATGGGGCGCAGGGCGGTTTTGCCGGAGTGGGCGGAGAAGAGCCTGGCCTTTTCCCAGGGCAGGGCAAGCCTGCTGCACAGGACCTGGAAGGCCGTAATGCCGGGGTGAAAGCAGATCGGCAGGGAGTCTTTGTCCGGCACAGTCTGCAGGAGGCGTGCCAGCGTGCCGCCGATGCCCTGGCAGAGCGCATCCCCAGAAGCCAAAAGGCAGACGCGGGCGCCGTCCCGCACCAGCTGCAGCGCTTCCTTCAGCGCCTTCTGGGGCGAGGGGAGGATGGAGTGCAGCCGGCTTCCTTCCCTGATTGATGAGGGCAGCTGCTTTGCCAGAGTCGGCGCAGCATAGATGTGCTCTGCAGTGAAAAGCGCCTTTTTGGCAGCCTCTGCCAGGGCGCTTTGTCCTGCTGGTGCAGTCCCTTCCGATAAGCCTTCCGATGCTTCGCACGATGCCTTGTACGATGCCGCACACGATGCGTCAGGCAGAAGCTTTGCCAGGGAGCCTATGCCGCAGGAGACAACATCCAGGCGGCCTGCCGCAGGGCTTTGTCCTGGCAGGGAGTCTTTGGAGGAGCTTGAAGTCTGGCTTGTTTGGCTGTGGCTGTTCATCTCGTTCTCAAATGCATAGGGGCGGAAGGCAGGGGCTTGCGCATCAGGCATCCTGCTTGCGCAGCGACAAGAAGAGGATCTTCCCCTCAAAGTCTGTCACCAGCAGGCCGGGGCAGGGGAGTGACGCCCCGCCGGAAAGCGTCCTGGCAGCGTTTTGGCAGTGTCCGGCAAAGTTGTCCAGAGCCATTTGCGCCAGCTCATGCAGGATGACGTCCCTGTCTTCGTCTGACAGGAAGCCGCAGGCTTCGCGCATGCTGGTGCAGGCGAGGATGTCCTGCATGGGAAGGCTTTTGCCAGGCAGGATGCGGGCAATGGTCTTTGTCAGCAGCGGCATGTCCTGGCTGGTCTTGGCTGCATGGGTGTTGGCATATCCTGCTGCATACTTGAGAAGCTTGCCCGGCATGCAGACGACAAGAATGTGGGCAAATCCCAGCTGGGAAGCATACTGCAGGCTGTCGCCCAAAAAGTCGGCTATGGTGAGGAAGGCATTCTCTGCGAGGGGGCCGAAGTTTTTTTTGCAGGCGTCGGTCTGCGCCCAGGACATGGCTGAGAGCAGGGTGCGGCGGCCGGTGCAGAGGACTGCGCACCTGCCTGCTTCTGCTGCCGAGCGCAGGCACACACGGATGGTGGCAAGATAGGCTTCATGGCTGAAGGGGCGCACCAGACCCGTGGTGCCCAGGATGGAGAGCCCGCCCGTGATGCCCAGGGTGCGGTTGAGCGTCTTTTTTGCCAGCTCCTCCCCATTGGGAATGAAGAACTCTGCAAGCCAGGTGCCATTATTGAGCCCCGCTCTTTTTAAGTTTGCAGCCAGCATGTTCAGCACGCCGGAATTGACAGCCCAATGCCCCCGGCTGCAGTCAAGCCCTTTCCTTGTGGCAGTGCCTATGCCTGAGAGGGCGTGCAGGACGACGGTGCCTTCCCCAACTGCAAGCTCGATGTCCCGCATGTCGCAGCCGCAGGAAGCTCTGTCCTGCATAGGAACGATCCGTCCTGCCAGGAGCAGGCCGTGCGTGCAGTCTGGGTCGTCGCCGCCGTTTTTGCGGATGACTGTGAAGCCTGGGAAATCCGGCAGCTCCTTTTCCAGGGGCAGGGTGCGCACAACATTGTCCCCGAACAGGATGTCTGCAGTATCCCCGGCTAAAGCATCGTCTGCGCCGTCGTGCAGCCTTTTTTTATAGGAAGCCGTGAGCACGGCAGCAAGGCAGGCGCCGGTGCTGAAGCCCCAGCGCAAGGCAGGGGACGGCTCAAGCGGCGTGCCGTCCCAGTGATCCCAGTGGTCCGGTACGGGCGCAAGCGCCTTCTTGTCGGATAGGTCCTTTGCTGCTGTCATAGGAGTAGACGATGCCTTGTGCGATAAGCTTTATGCCAGTCCTGCCTTCATCCAGACCAGCACCAGGACTGCTGCGCCAAGCATGATGACAACGCGCACCAGCTGCATGCTCAGGACGATGGTGCAGGCTGTTTTGGCCGGAAAGATGGCCAGTGCCGAGGGCAGGTTGCGCCGAAGGGTGCGCAGGGGGTTGGTGACGGCGGAGGCTATGAGCATGGCCAGCAGAATCTGGGCATTGGTGATGAGCCCCTGCGCCTTGAGCCCTGCGCAGATGGCGGAGGAGGGCACAAGACCGCCGATCTGGGCTGCCAGGATGGTGAGCAGCTGCTCTGGTATGAGGTCGCTCACAGCCTCTGGGACAAGCCTGTCCCAGAAATTGAGCAGGCCGGCATTGAGACACCATTCCATCAGCAGAATGAGCGGCAAAGATATGCAGACCAGGCGGAAGACGAGATTGCAGGCGCGCAGCATGCCGTTTTTAAGCGTCTCCTTCCACGGCGTGATGGAAGGGGCAGCCATGTCCTGCGGGGCTGCCGTTTGGGCGCAGCTTCCCATGTCCTTCATCTTCACCCTGTGCCAGACAAAGACTGCCAGCAGGAAGAGGGCCATGCCGCCGAACTGGATCAGAAAGAAGATCAGCCCTGGGCTCCCTATGGCTGCCACCACCGGATAGAAGATGCGCATGGAGTGGGAGAAATGCGCCAGAAAGCTGTTCAGCATGCCGCCTGCTACAAGGGATGCCTGGGAGAGGGCTCCCTTCTTGTGCCCTGCCACCAGCATGCTGTCTGCTGCCGGCGCCGAGGTGATGGCCACAGGGGCTGCCATGCTGACAATGGCGGGCAGTTTGGCAAAGCTGCCGAGCCTGCCAAGGGAGCTGGCAAAGTAGCGGTGCCAGCCGCGCCCGTCAATGACGGCGCCAAGCAGGGCTCCCAGCCCCACAAACAAAAGCAGCCTGCCAAAGACGTCGACGCGGTAGAGTATCCTGCCAAGGGGCGTGTCGTCGTGCTTTTTGTGGTGCTTTTGGGCCGGCTGTCCTTTTTGTTCCGGCTTCGTGGCGCCTTCTGCGTCCTGCTTCTGGCTGTGCTTTTGCTGCGGCATTTTCTGCGGGCTTTGCTGCTCTGCCTGCACAGTGCCTTTGGGCGGCATGGCAGGAGACGGCATATAGACCGTCAAAAAGCCTGAAAGGGCCAGGGAGAGGACAAAGAAGAGGCACCAGCCGGGCTTCTTCCAGAGCGGCCGGCGTTTTTTGTGCCTGCCAGGCCGGCTTGCTGCAGCGGCATTGCCGGACGGCTGGGCAGGATTTGATGACGTATTCATTCTCAGGCGTTGTACTGCCTGTCAGGCAGATGGGCAGGCTGTGTGCAGAGACTTTGCAAAGGCTGTGCAAGGTGGCGGCGGGCATTAGCCCTTCCTGGTGCGCACCAGCATGAGCGAGAGGTAGTTCTCTTTCCTGGCGTCGATTTCATCCAGGCTTTCGCTTAAGAACTCCCCTTCCTGGGTGAGGTTCTCCCCGTAGAGGACATCGACGTTTTCCCTGCGCAGCCTGGCTGTCAGGGCCGAGCGGCTTTTGTAGGTCTTGAGCAGGATGGTGGCGGTGTCCGGCTCAAAGACCAGCTTGTCCGCCATGTCCTTGGTAAAGGCTGGGATGACGCGCAGGCTTTCCCTGTTTTCGACCAGCACCTTGCCTGCTCTGGCTGCAAGCGTGCTCCAGCTCGTGACGCCCGGCACAATCTCAATGCGGGCCTTGGGCAGCGCCTGCTTCACATAGGGCAGGATGTAGCCGAAGGTTGAGTAGGAGAGGGTGTCGCCAAGCGTTGCAAAGGCGCAGTTTTTTCCTGCCCGAAGCTCTGCAGTGATCCGTTCGGCATTGCTCCTGACCTGTGCCTCCCGCTCTTCCCTTACGCGGGACATGGTGAAGACAAGCCGCTCAATGCGTCCCTTGGGCTCATAAAAGCGCACCACATCCTCCGAGGTGGAGGATGAGACGTGCGAGGAGATGACGGTAAAGACAACGTCGCAGTTTTTGAGGAGGCGGGCTGCCTTGACGGTGACGAGTTCAGGATCGCCCGGACCTATGCCCAGTCCGTACAATGTGCCTGGCTGCATGATAACTCTCCTGCCTGAAAGAAAAGGAAAGGGCGCGGGGCAGGGCGCAAAAGGCGCTGCCTTGAATGGGAGGATGCCCGCCCCGCGCAGAGAAGTGCTTGGCCTTTTGGCGGCTAGTCCTTCTTGGTCGGGTTGGCCAGATCGTCCTTGGTGTCCCTGGTGTGGCGCAGGTAGACCTTCTGGATGTCGGCAATGGATCCTAAGCCCTGAAGGTTGGCCTCGACGGCTATGCCCATCTTCTTCAGCTGGGAAGCCCAGCTGTCGTCCTCAGGACCAGCCAGGTCGTTGTTGGCGTGGTCGCCGGCTACAACCATGAAGGGCATGAGGACGGCCTTCTTGACGCCGGAGGCCTTGAGGGAGGGCACAATGTGCTCAAAGGTGTTGTCGCCTTCAACGGTTGCCATGTAGGCAAGCTTGTCCTTGGCGTGCAGGGTGTCGGCCACATGGGCCAGGGTGATGTCGGAAGGGCCCCTGTCGTTGCCGTGCCCCATGAGGATGAGGGCCTCGCCGGCCTTGCGCCTGCTCTGCACGTTGGCAAGGAGGGCGGTGAGGACTTCTTCCAGGTCCTTGCCGGACTCAAGCAGGGGATGGCCGAGATAGAGGTGCTCAAAGCTGCCGGGGTTTTTGTTGAGGTAGCGCACCAGCATGCGCTGCAGCATGTTGAACTCCTCGCCGCCTGTGACATGCAGGCTCTGCACGCGGACAGAAACTATGCCCTGCTTCTTGCAGGCGTCCAGCGCCTCTTTGACGGAGAAGACTTTTTTGTTCTGCTCCTTGGCAAGCTTTGCGCGGATGATGTCCGAGGTGTAGGCCCAGATGACGGGCGTGTCCGGGTAGGCCTTCTTGTAGGCCTTGTCTATGGCGTCCAGGGAGGGTTTGGCGGACTCCATGCTGGTGCCGAAGGCGACCAGCACAATGCCGTTTGGCGTGGCGGCATTGGCGAGCGTCGCCATCACCAAAAAGAGAAGAAGGACAATGAAATTTGGCAGATGTCTCATGGAAAGCTCCTAAACAATAAGGACAACATGAGGCACCAACAGGGGGCCGGCTTGCACTTCTTGAAAGCTGGAGACAAAAGCATCCCCAGGCCGGCCGCTAAGACGGCTGGTTGTTGCAACAGCGTCCCAATAACCCGTGGGTGCGGCTGAAAGGCATGAAAGGCAAGGCAGGTCGGTCTTCCGACTTCCGGCTTCAAGCCTTCGCCAGCGTCTTCCCATTCCCTGTTTGGGAACAGTGACATCAATTTTGCTGGCGTCGTATCCGGTTACGGCGGCGGGTCCGTGCCGGACTTGCACCGGCTTCCCAGGCATGCTGTCATGCATGCACCTGCAATGGGTGTGAGTATAGAGGCTGATTTTATTTGTCAAGGCGGCGCTTTTTCATGCCGCGGATGGGGATTGATACAGGGTTTGGTCTTGGGATAGCATTGGACTGCCAAATCGTTTCCGGCATCGTCCTGCACGCTGTCCTGGTGCTGTCTGTGCGCCCTGGCAGTTCATAAATGGAGTTGGAATGTTTACTGCGCCTGTCTGCTGGTTTGCCGCCGGCATATGCTGCCTGGCATTGGAGGTCCTCTCTCCTGTCTGCGCCTTTCTCTTCTTTGGCGTCGGCTGCCTTGCAGGCTGGCTTGCCGCCCTGCTGGGCCTTGATTTGTCCTGGCAGATCCTGGCTGCCGCGGCCGTCTGCCTTTTGTCCCTGGTTCTTTTCCGCAGCAGGCTGAAGAAGATCTTTTCCGGCTTTTCCACGGAAGATTCCGCAGAAGGGCAGGAAGTTCGTCCGGCTTCTCCCCTTGTCGGGCAGAGGGGCATTGTCAGCGCAGCCATTTATCCCGGGCATGAAGGGCAGATCAGCGCCCTTGGCAGCTACTGGCGGGCCGCTGCAGACGAGCCTTTGAGCGAGGGGCAGAGCGTGGTCGTCGTGGAAATAGACCCTCAGGACGCCCTGCTTGCCCATGTGCGCAGGGGCTGATGGTCCTGCCTGGCTGATGCCCTGCCATGCGGCAGCCCTTTTTAGCCTGCCCCAGGCAGTCTGATTGATATAGTACAGCAAAAAAAAACGGTTGGAGGTTTCTTCCATGCTGAGTCTTAGTCCGGTGGTGCTGCTGGCCATACTGGTGGTCCTGCTTTGCCTTAAAGGCGTCATCATCGTTCCCAACCAGTCGGCGGTGATAGTGGAGCGCCTTGGCAAGTACCACTCAACCCTGCTTGCCGGCTTCCACATCATCATCCCCATCATTGAAAGGAAGGCCTATGTGCGCTCCTTGAAGGAGACGGTGCTCGACGTGCCGGCGCAGACCTGCATCACCTCGGACAACGTGTCCGTCTCCATAGACGGCGTCATCTATATGCAGGTGGTGGATCCGCAGAAGTCCGCCTACGGCATTTCCGACTACGTCCAGGGCGCCGTGCAGCTGGCGCAGACTTCCCTGCGCTCCAGCATAGGCCGCATGCCCCTGGACAAGACCTTTGAGAGCAGGGACCACATCAACCGCGAGGTCTGCACGGATCTTAACGCCGCCACCAGCACCTGGGGCGTGAAAATCCTGCGCTATGAAATCCGCGACTTGACGCCGCCTTCCAGCATTATGGACGCCATGGAGCGCCAGGTGAAGGCTGAGCGCGAGAAGAGGGCCATGATCCTGCAGTCCGAGGGTGAAAAGCAGAGCAAGATCAATATCGCCGAAGGCGAGCGCGCCTCCGCCATAGCCCTGTCTGAAGGCGAGAAGATGGCGCAGATCAACAAGGCCGAGGGCGAGGCCGCCCAGATCCTCAAGGTTGCCCAGGCGACGGCCGAGGGCCTGGAGAAGATCAAGGAGCAGCTGAACGGGGACGCCATGGCGGCAGCCCAGTTGAGGCTGGCTGAAGCCTACATTGCGGAGTTCGGACGACTGGCCGGCGAGAACAATACGATGATCATTCCGGCAGACGCCGCCAACATCGGCAATATGCTTGGCGTTGTGACCGGCATCCTGCACCAGGGGCAGGGGCTGAACAAAAAGTCGTAGGAAAAGCCTTTCAGCACAATTCTTTAGGTGAGGCAGGACGGTCAGCGTCTTGCCTCACCTTGTCATACTGTAGTATTGAGACGGGCAGATCTGGCAGGACCGCATGGGGGCAATCCTGCCTGACCGTCTTTTTGACAAGCCGGCATGCCTGCGTGAGGGCTGGATGCGCTGTCTTATTAGCTAGTCCCCTGTTTTTGTAATGGAGTCTGACATATGATGCGCCGTGTTTTTCTTCTGGCCGCTCTCATGCTGGTCATAGGGCTTGGCACAGCCCATGCCGACACCAAGAAAGTCATTAAGGTCGCCAGCGACTGCAACTGGCCTCCTATGGAATTTCTGAGTGATGACAAAAAGCCCATGGGCTTTACCACCGATCTGCTTGCCGCCATGGGCGAAGAACTTGGTGTCAAGTTTGAGCAGAGCAACATCGCCTGGGACGGCATCTTCTCTTCTGTCGCCGCCGGCAAGTTTGACATGGTCGCCTCTTCCGTGACCATTACGGATGAGCGCAAGAAGATCTACCTCTTCAGCGATCCCCAGTACAGCGTCGTGCAGGCTGTGGTCATGCCCAAGGGCAAGGAAATCAAGTCTCTGGCTGACCTCAAGGGCAAGAAGGTGGGCGGCCAGATCGGCACCACCGGCATCTTTGTCATTGAAAAGGCCAAGGTCGGCGCCGACGTCAAGGAATACGAAGACGTGGGCCTTGCCATGGAAGAGCTGAAGAACGGCCGCATTGATGCCGTCATCTGCGACGACAACGTGGCCACCTACTACGCCAACGTCAAGAAGGGCTTTGAGAACACCATGCACGTTGCTTTTAAGACCCAGGACACCGAGGAGCTGGCCTTCCTGTTCAACAAGAAGGACACCGAGCTCTGCGCCCTGGTCAACGAAGGCCTCAAGAAGGTCAAGGCCAGCGGCAAGTACGACGCCCTGGTCAAGAAGTGGATGGGCGGCAATTAGTCTGAAGCCTGCATAACGTCCCCTTAAGGCTTTA
Source organism: uncultured Desulfovibrio sp. (assembly GCA_964633375.1). GTDB lineage: Bacteria > Desulfobacterota > Desulfovibrionia > Desulfovibrionales > Desulfovibrionaceae > Desulfovibrio. The sequence goes on along the minus strand of CAZWGJ010000036.1, from coordinate 3,239 downwards.
TGCCGAAAGCGGCGGATGACAATACAAAGAGGGCAGGGGGAGGCGTTTTAGTTTCCCTGCCCTCTCTTTTGGCCTTTTGCCGGGTGCGCTGCCGCATCATTTGTCGTGCGGGCACTTGTCGTCCTGGCTCTTTGCCTGTAGATTTGCGATCATCAATCATCCGGCAGGGAGGAATGGGGACGTTCCTGCCTCTTCTTTTGCGGCAAGCTGTGCCGCCACTTCCCCAAATGCCAATCGGAGCTTGACTATATGATGCGCCGTATTTTTCTTCTTTGCTGCCTTATGCTGGTTATGAGCATAGGCACAGCCCACGCTGGCACGCCCAAGGTCATCAAGGCTGCCACCGCCTGCGAATACCCGCCCATGGAATTTCTGGATGACAACAAGCAGCCCACCGGCTTTTCCGCCGATCTTCTGGCTGCCCTCAGCGAAGAGCTGGGCGTCAAGATAGAGCAGTACAATGTGGCCTGGGACGGCATCTTCACCGCAGTTGCCGCCGGCCAGTACGACATTGTCATCTCTACTGTGACCGTCAACCCCGAACGCAAAAAAGCCTTCCTGTTCACCGACCCCTACCACAAGATGACCCAGGCTGTGGTTATGCCCAAGGGCAAGTCCATCAAGAGCCTGGCAGACCTTAAGGGCCTCAAGGTCGGCAGCCAGATCGGCACCACCGCCATCTTTGTGCTGGAAAAGGCCAAGCCCGGCTGCGAAGTCAAGGAATACGACGACATCGGCCTTGCCATGGAAGAGCTGAAGAGCGGCCGTCTTGACGCCGTTATGTGCGATGACGTTGTTGCCACCTACTACGCCAACGTCAAAAAGGGCTTCTCCGACAGCATGCACGTTGTCTTCAAGACCGCTGAGAGCGAGGACATCGCCATCCTGCTCAACAAGAAGGACAAGGATCTCTGCGCCCTTCTCAACGATGGTCTGAAGAGGATCAAGGCCAACGGCAAGTACGATGCCGTGGTCAAGAAGTGGATGGGTGAATAATCCTTCACAAAAAATTTAGGGCCCGGACGGGGCCCTGCAAAAAAGGGCTTTGGAAAGAACAGAATCTGCTCCTTCCAAGGCCCTTCCTTTATGCCTTGTGAAAAAGGGAGAGGCAGGCATCCTGCACTCTCCCTGATGCATGGTGATTTTTTTTTCAGCCGGGCAGGACTAATTGTCCAGGGCTTCCTTCAGGGCGTCGCGCCACTTGGTCAGCACGGCGATGCGGGCGTACTTTTTGTCCTCGGCAGAGATGAGATGCCAGGGGGCGTAGGAGGTGTCGGTGCGCTGGAACATCTCGTCCGCAGCCACCAGGTACTGATCCCACTTGGCCCTGTTGCGCCAGTCGTCCTCGGTAATCTTGTAGTTCTTCCAGGGCGTCTGCTCGCGTTCCTTGAAGCGGCGCAGCTCTTCCTCGGGGGAAATCTGCAGCCAGAACTTGAGCAGGATGTTGTTGTTCCTGGTCAGGGAGCGCTCGAAGTGGTTGATCTCCTCATAGGCCCTCCTCCAGTCGGTGGGGGGAGTCAGCTCTTCCACGCGCTCCACCAGCACCCTGCCGTACCAGGAGCGGTCGTAGATGGTGATCTGCCCGAACCTGGGGATGTGGCGCCAGAAGCGCCACAGATAGTGGTGGGCCAGCTCTTCCGGAGAGGGGGAGCTGATGGGGATGACGCGCGCCGTGCGGCAGTCGACGCCTGCCATGAGGCGGCGGATGGTGCCGCCCTTGCCGGCGGCGTCCATGCCCTCAAAGATGAGGGTGCTGGAAATCTTGCGCTTGTAGGTCTGGTAGGTCAGCTGATGGATTTCATTCTGCAGGGCCTTCAGCTGCTTTTTGTACTCGGCCTGCTCAATGGTGGGGGTGAGGTCCATGACCTCAAGGCTGGTCAGCGGGATGCCGCGGGCATAGGCCTTGCGCAGAGCGCTTTCCTCCTGCGTCTTCTTGTCGGCAGCCTCTTTGACGCCGGCTTCAGTGGCGGCCTGCAGGTCTTCCTGCTCCACGGAGTCGGGCATGACGACCAGAGGCTCGTCCTTCTTGATTTCCACCTCCTGCTCAGGCAGCGCCAGGGCCAGGGGATCGCCGGGCTTGGCCAGGAACTTGACCAGGGAGGGATCCTGCTCCAGGGCGACCTTGTAGCCGGCCGTCATGGCGTTTTTGATGCGCAGCGCCTTGTTGGCGGCATTGATGATGACGCTGGCAACGGAGAGGTTGCGGTAGTTGGCGTCGGCTGCATCGATGATGTGCCAGGGGGCGTAGGTGCGGTCGGTCATGGTGATGGCATCGCCTGCCACCTGCACCAGCTCCTTGTACTTGCCCACTGCCTTCTGGTCATAGGTCGTGAACAGGGTCTGGACCTTGTTCTCCTTGCGCTGCTTCAAGTAGGTATCGTGCGTCTTCTTGTCCAGGTGCAGCCAGATCTTGACGATGGCCATGTCGGACATGGCCAGGCTTTCCTCAAGCCCCTTGAACTGGTTCATGCGGTTGGCGAACTCCTGCTCGGAGAGCTCGCCTGTGCAGCGCTGGCGCATGAAGCCGCCGTACCAGCCGTCAAAGAAGATGTGCATGTCGCCCTTGCCGGGCAGGCACTGCCAGAAGCGCCATTCAAGCGGATGCTCGCGCTGCTCGTCCGTCTCGTTCCAGAACACGAAGTTGCGCAGGAACTTGCTGTCCATCCAGTCGGACAGAAGGTTCATGATCTTGCCGCGGCCCGATCCGTCAACGCCGTTGACAAGGATGAGCATGGGGATTTTCTGCTCCCTGCAGGCCCTCTGCGCCTCAAAAAGCTGCATGCGCAGCTTCGGTGCCAGAACGCTGTAGTCTTTTTTTGAGCAGGTTCTGCCAAGTACGACAGTGTCAAACATAAAGTCTCCTAAAGGATGTATTAAGGTATATCGTCTTACCGTAATACCTGTATAGAAAGAGTGCCCGGCACTCTTGATTTCGCCGGCAGGTGGCGGACCGCCTGCCAAGAAAGAATCTTTATACAATGAAAGAAAACAGGTTTCAATTTGCCATGAAGGGGCGAAGGGGCCTGTACGGGGGCAGGCTGCATTCTTTTGCAGCATGAAGGGTGCAGGGAAAGCCGTCTGCCAGCTTGTGGTGCAGGCAACTGGTAACAGATTGACAACAGCCCCAATACTGTGCAACAAGGTTTCCAGAATATCCAAACACCTCCTGTCGGGCACAGGAAATTTAAGGAGTTTTCTATGAAACGTTTATTGGCCACCCTGGTGCTGGCCCTGGGTCT
>CAZWGJ010000035.1:0-15499 GCA_964633375.1 uncultured Desulfovibrio sp. | reverse complement strand
ATCTTTTTCGTATTGTTAAGGTTACCTTTGTCATGCCCATCTACGGCCTAAGCTACCATAAACTTGTTCAGATACACTATTTTCAGAGCGAGGAGCCCCTCACCTTGAAGACGGATGTAGTCATTGCCCTAGACCACGGGCAGGTGCTGGCCAAGGTCGTCTCAGGCCCCTACGACAAGGTTGAGAAGGAAGAGGACGAAGAGGGCGCTGCAGCCAGCATCCTGCGGGAAGCGCAGCCTGCCGACTATGCCCAGGCCAAGGCCAACGAGGACATGGCAGTCCAGGCAGGTACCTTCTGGAAGGAGCGCGTCGCCCAGCGAAAGCTTGACATGAAGCTGGTGGACGTCGAGGTCTTTCTGGACCGCTCCAAGATCATCTTCTACTTCACCTCAGGCTCCCGCATAGACTTCAGGGAACTGGTCAAGGACCTTGTGCACGAGTACAGGGTGCGCATTGAGTTTCGGCAGATAGGCGTGCGCCATGAGACCATGATGGTCGGCGCTGTCGGCAACTGCGGCAGGGTGTGCTGCTGCTGCCGCCATCTGCACCAGTTTGCGCCTGTGACCATACGCATGGCCAAGGAGCAGAACATCTTCCTCAACCCCGCCAAGGTGTCCGGCATCTGCGGCAGGCTGCTCTGCTGCCTTGCCTATGAGCAGGACAGCTATGAGAAGTTCCACAGGGAGTCCCCCAGGCAGGGCAAGCGCTACATGACTTCCAGGGGGCAGTACAAGGTTGTGCGCACCAACATGTTCTACAACAGCGTGACAGCCGTGGACGACAGCAGCGAGGAAAGCAAGTTTTCCCTTGACGAGTGGAACGCCATGCAGCCCCAGCGGGTGGACGGATCCACTCCCCAGCCGGCTCCTGCCCAGGGTGCGGAGAATGACGGATCCCAGGGCGGCAAAAAGGCCGGCGCCAAGGATTCCCGATCAAATCAGGACGGAAAGAAGAACGAACCGCGCCACACCTTTGTGACGGGGCGCATGTCCTTCAGGCAGAAGACGCGCAAGTCCCGCGCCCAGGAGGCTGCGGCAAGGCAGCAGGAGGCAGAGCAGCAGGCAGCAGGCAGGAATGCCGCGGAAGCTGCACCCGCACCGGAGCGCACAAAGCGTGCCGACAGCCGCCCCCAGGAGCCTAAGCAGAAGAATCCGCCGAAGAATGCCGCGCCCAAAAACGCTTCTGAAAGGAATGCTTCCGGCAGGAATGCGCCCCAGAAGAATGCCCCGGGCAGGAACGCCCAGCAGAAGAATGCGCAGAAGCCTGCCGCCCAGGGCGCACAGGCAAAGGGCGCCCCGCAAAAGGCAGCAGCCGACAAAAGCTCCGACAAAAATGCGGCGCCCAAAAATGCTTCTCCCAGGAACGATTCACCCAAAAATGAGTCTTCCAAGAACGAGGCTTCCAGGGGCAGCCGCAGGGGGCGCAGGGGGCGGGGCGAAGCAAGGGACAATGCTGCTTCTGCAGCCGAGAAATCCATGCCGCCCCAGGAAGGCTTTCATGAGCCCTGAGGAAGAGCAGGGGCCGGCAAGAAATTCAGCCTGCTGAAAAAATGGTCCTTTGCACCGCTAAGGCAGGCAGTCTGGAACACTGTCAGGTGCCAGGGGTTTATACGCCCCGGCAGGATGACTGAAGGGCACCTGAATACATATCTTACAGAGTCAATGATGCTTTGAGGAGGGCACTTCATTGCTGGACAAGACTTTTTATGTGACGACGCCTATCTATTACGTCAATGACAACCCCCATCTGGGGCATGCGTACACAACAATCGTTGCCGACGCCATGGCGCGCTTCCACAAGGTCAAGGGGGAGAAGACGCTCTTCTGCACCGGCACGGACGAGCATGGCGACAAGATAGTGAAGGCCGCCGCCAAGAACGGGCAGACCCCGCAGGAATTTGTAGACGCCATCAGCGGGCGCTTCCGCAGCCTGTGGCCCAAGCTGACCATTGCCAACGACCGCTTTGTCAGGACGACGGATCCCGACCACATCCGCGCCGTGCAGACCTTCATGCAGAAGGTCTACGACAAGGGCGACATCTACTTCGGCGAGTTCGGCGGCCACTACTGCACGGGCTGCGAGCGCTTCTACACCGAAAAAGAGCTTGTCAACGGCATGTGCCCCCAGCATCTGACCAAGCCGGACTTCATCAAGGAGAAGAACTACTTCTTCAGGATGTCCAAGTACCTGCCCTGGCTGAAGCAGTACGTGCTGGACCACCCGGACTTCATCCGCCCGGAGCGCTACCGCAACGAGCTGCTTGGCATGCTGGACTCAGGCGCCCTGGAGGACTTGTGCATCTCGCGCCCCAAGAGCCGCCTTTCCTGGGGCATCGAGCTGCCCTTTGACAAAGACTACGTCACCTATGTCTGGTTTGACGCCCTGGTCAACTACATAAGCGTCCTGGGCTGGCCGGACGGGGAGGACTTTGCGAGCTTCTGGCCTGCAGAGCACCTTGTCGCCAAGGACATCCTAAAGCCCCACGGCATCTTCTGGACCACCATGCTCAAGGCCGCAGGCCTGCCCATGTACGAGCACCTCAACGTGCACGGCTACTGGCTTATGCGCGACACCAAGATGTCCAAGAGCCTGGGCAACATCGTGGATCCTGTGCGCATGACAGAGCTCTTCGGAGCCGACGCCTTCCGCTACTTTCTGCTGCGGGAGATGCACTTTGGCGCCGACGCCAACTTCAACTACGACGCCCTCATCTCCAGGGTCAACACAGATCTAGCCAACGACCTTGGCAACCTCTTCAGCCGCGTTCTGTCCATGACCGCCAAGTACGAGGACAGCGTGGTGCCCCAGCCCAGGGACAAGACGGATGAGGACTGCGCCGTCATGACCCTCTGCCAGGATGCGCTGGCAAACTACCTCAAGCTCTTTGGCGGCATCCAGTTTGCCAAGGCCCTTGAGGCTCTGTGGGAGCTTGTGCGCGCACTCAACAAGTACGTGGACACGCAGGCGCCCTGGGTGCTGGCCAAGGAAGGCAAGGAGGAGCGCTTGAAGACGGTGCTCTATGTGCTTTTGGCCTGCATGCGCAAGATTGCCATCATGCTCTGGCCGGTGATGCCGACAGCCTCCGAGACCATGCTGCGCCAGCTTGGCCAGAACACCGAGCACGGCGTCTGCCCCGAGATCGCCATTGACGAGGAAGTCAACTGCTTTGGCGGCCTTTATCCCGGAACCAAGATTGCCTCTGCCTCCAACATCTTCCCGCGCATCGACGTCAAGGAGATGATGGCCAAGCTGGAGGAGGAGAGCAAGAAGCAGATGGAGAAGGCGAAAAAGCTTGCCGCCGAAAAGGCAGCCCAGGTGCAGGACGCCGTCTCCTTTGACACCTTCAAGTCCTGCGACATGCGTGTGGGCACGGTGCTTGAGTGCGAAAAGCTCGCCGGAACGGACAAGATCCTGCGCTTTGTCATCGACTTTGGCGAGGCTGAGCCGCGCCAGATCCTGTCAGGGCTTGCCAAGCACTACGATCCGGCCGCTCTTGTCGGCACCCAGGTCTGCGCCATCTTGAACCTGCCTCCCCGCAAGATACGCGGAGCTGAGAGCAACGGCATGATCCTCACTGCCGAAAGCGGAGACAAGGTCTTCCTCATCCGTCCCGAGAACAAGGTGGACAACGGAAGCAGGCTGGCCTAGCGGCAACTTCATCGGAACTTTTGCGCAGGGCCTTCTTCTCTTCGGAGGGGAAGGCCTTTTTTAAGGCGCACAGTTCCAGGATACAGGCTTGCGCTGGGGCTTTAGTGCGTGTAAAGGTCAGTTGCGAAAGGTCCACCGGCTTGTGCCGGGACTTCTTTGTGTCTTTTCCTTGTCTTCTTTTCATCGTCTTTTCATGGTGTCGCATCCTGTGCCGCATTCCGAGCCTTCTCCTCTGCCCTTAAAGGCTGCCTTGTCCTGCCTTGTCAGGACTGCTGCCGTCAATGCAGCCGTGACTGCCAGGGGCATGCAGCAGCTGGGGCTGGTGTTCATCATGGCGCCGGCCCTAAGGGTCCTGTACCCTGACGATCAGGCCAGGAAGAAGGCTTTTGCCAGGTACACCGGGCACTCCAATACGCACGCCTTCATGATGCCCTGCTACGCAGGCGTCCTGCTGAACCTTGAGGCGCAGGCTGCGGCAGGGAAGCTGCCCGAGGCCATGATATCGGGCCTGAAGCAGACCATTGCCACGACCCTGTCCGCCCTGGGGGACAGCTTTTTCAGCGGCGCTCTGCGGACGTTGTGGGCGCTTTCCTGCATCTGCCTGCTTTTGGCAGGCAAGGTCCTTGCAGCAGGCCTGCTGACGGCATCACTGCTGCTCCTCTTGTGGGCTTTTCGGGTGGCAGGCTTTTTCTACTGCTTAAAAAACGGCATTGCAGGCTTAAAGCTCATCAGGAAGGTTGACCTTGTCAGCTGGACTGAGCGCATCAAGATTGCCAACGGCATCCTGACCGCCTGCATGCTCTTCTGCATGCTGAAGACCATGGGCTGGGAGTGCGCCCTTGCCGTCAAATGCGCCCTGCTTCTTTTTGTGCCGGCAGCAGCCTTTGCAGTGGGCAGGCTGCATCTGTCCAGAGTCTTCCTCTGGCTTGCCGCCCTCTGCCTGCTCATCCTGTATGATCAGCAGTTCTTCCTCTTTTTCTAATCTCTTCCAGCCTTCCGCCTTTTTTGTCTTTTCCTGTATCCTGCCTCACGTCATTTGTACGTCGTCTCTTTCGGGATACCCTGCCAGGAGGCATGCCGCACCATGGTTGAAAATACAGTCTCTTCGAAGACAGCCAGTCTTGTCATGACAGTGCAGCTTGAGCACGGCCTGCACGCCAGGCCGGCAGCCAGGCTTGCCAGGGCCGCACAGGGCTCCAAGTCTGTCATCAGGCTGGTGACTAAGACAGGGGAGGCTGAGGCCTCAAGCCTGCTGGACATCCTCTCCCTGGGGCTGTCCTATGGCAGGGAAGTGCGCATCGAGGCGGAGGGGCCTGATGCAGAGGAAGCCGTGCAGATGACTGCACAGGCGCTCACATCCGACCAGGAATAAGCACGCTGCCTGCAAGGCAGGGCGGCATCCGACAAAAATCCGACAAAAAACGGGAGAGGAAGACACAGCACAATGGCCAGGGCACATCTGTACGGGACGCCGGTCTCGCCGGGCATAGCACTAGGGACGGTGCATTTCCTGCACAATGAGCCTGTGCCGGAAAAAAGGCGCATCCTGCCGCAGGAGGTGGAGGCCGAGCAGCAGAAGCTGAATCAGGCGCTGAAGGCTGTGGCGGAGGACCTGGACCAGGCGGGGCTGAAGGTGCCCTCCGACATGCCTGAGTACCGGGAGATCATAGCCGTCCAGAAGGACATGGCCTGCGACCCCAAGCTGGTGCAGTCCACCAGCAGGCTGATAGCCTCGGAGCGCGTCAATGCCGCCTGGGCGCTGGCCAAGGTGGTGCACGACCTCTGCGAGGTCTTCAGGGGCATGGAAGACCCCTATCTGCAGGACAGGGCGCAGGATGTCAGATCCGTTGGGCTGCGCATCCTGGACAAGCTCACAGGCGCAGACAAGGCTGCGGAGCTTGCACCGGATCTCATTTTGGCTGCCGAGGACGTCTCGCCTGCCGACATCATGGACCTGGATGCCAGGCGCATACGGGGCATCATGACCCATGAGGGCGGCCTGACCTCGCATACGGCCATTTTGGCACGGGGCATGCACATTCCAGCCCTTGTCTGCGTCACCAACCTTATGGTGGCGGCCAGGGAGGGCGACAAGGTCATCCTGGACGGGCTGACCGGCAATGTGCTCATCGATCCGGACGAGCACGACACCTCGCAGCTCTCAGAGCGCGCCCTCAGGTACACCAACTGGCTGGCTGCAACGCGCGACATGGCGCACTGGCCGGCGGACACCGCGGATGCAGTCAGAGTGGACGTTCTGGCCAACATAGAGAGAGCCGACGAGGCAAAGGCCCTGGCAGAGGCCGGGGCGGACGGCGTCGGCCTCTATCGGACGGAATTTGCCTTTATGGGCGAGGCATTGCCCGACGAGGAGACATTGACTAAAGAGTACAGCAAGGTGGTGCAGAACGCGCAGGGGCGCGTCATCATCCGCACCCTGGACTGCGGCGCAGACAAGCTCATGAAGTCGCAGATAAAGGAGCCCAACCCGGCCCTGGGGCTTAGGGGCGTGCGCTATACCCTGCGCAACCAGGATCTGTTCAGGGTGCAGCTGAGGGCGCTGCTTCGGGCTGCCGCTGCGGGCCATGCCGGCAGACTGTCCGTCATGGTGCCCATGATAAGCACTGTTGAGGAGGTGCGCGCCGTGCGCCGCCTCCTGCAGGAAGTGGATCAGGAGCTTTCCATGCGCCATGTCCCCCATGCCGGGACCGTGCCGCTGGGCATCATGGTGGAGACGCCTGCCGCCATGATGATTACGGATGCTCTGGCGCGCGAGTGCGACTTCTTCAGCATCGGCACCAACGACCTCATCCACTACATGCTGGCCATAGACAGGAACAACAGGCATGTGGCCTATCTAAGCGACGCCATGCATCCTGCCGTCGTCAGGGCCCTGAAGCGCATCATCGACTCAGGCCACAAGGCGGGGCTCAGCGTCAGCGCCTGCGGGGAGCTCTCTGCAGACCCCTTCGGGGTGGTGCTGATGCTTGGCATGGGCATAGACGCCTTGTCGGTCTCGCCCGCCTTTCTGCCGGGCATCAAGCATCTTATCCGCAAGCTGGACGCCCGGGCCTGCATGGAGCTGGCAAGCCAGGTGCTTATGAGCACCGACATCCCCGCCTGCAAGCACATGGTCAGGGAGATGCTCCAAAAGGTCCTGGGGCATGAATTGTCCTTTATGACCTCGTCCAGCATGGGCGAGTGACAGGCAAAAAAGCGGCAGGCAGACGCCTGCCGCGGTTATGTGAAGGTTGCAAGTGAAGGAGCAAGGGAAGGTTCACCTATGAAGAAGACCAAGGCAGCGCCCGGGACTGTGCAGAACAAAAAAGCCCGCCATCTCTATGAGCTTTCAGATTTTCTTGAAGCCGGCATAGCCCTGACAGGTCCTGAGCTGAAGAGCATACGTGCAGGCCGGGCAAACTTTCAGGATTCGTATGTCGATTTCCGGCAGGGCGAGGCCTGGCTGGTCTCTCTGCATATAGCACCCTATGACAATGCAGGCTACGTAGAGCAGAACCCGGACAGGGACCGCAAGCTGCTGCTTCATGCCAGGGAGATAGACCGCTTCTGCCAGCAGGTGGCGCAGAAGGGGCTGACCGTGGTGCCTGTCAAACTGTACTTCCACCATGGCAGGGTCAAGGTGGAGATAGCTCTTGGCCGCGGCAAACAGCTGTATGACAAGAGGGAGAGCCTAAAGCAGCGCGCCATTGAAAGGGATATGGAGCGCGGACTGTAGAGCGCAAAAAAGGAGGGGGCCTGAAAAAAACTCCCTCCTTTTAAGTTGGTGCAGCAATGCGGGAAGGCTAGTTCCCGGCAATGGCGCCTGGTGTCTGAGCCTGCCTGGCAAAGTTATGCGGGGAAACTACTCCTCAATCGAAAGGCCGCCCAGCGTCTGGGCCTGCTTCTTTGTGGCTTCAATCAAGAAGCCCTGCGTATTCAGACGGGCAGATGTGCCGCCGGAGGTGTAGTCAATCATCTCAGCCATCTGGTCTCTGTAGCTTATCCAGCTGCGCTCCATGCTCACGAGCTTTTTGAGGCACTGGTCGGGTGTTGCCTTGCCGTCAGCGGGCTCCTGGCAGGCCTTCTTGGCTTTTTTGTAGTTGATGTTCAGCTGCTTGTCCCAGAAATCCAGGTAGGTCTGTCCGCAGTCGAGCATGTCTGCGGTTGATACAGCCTTGTTCATGCAGGCTTCATAGGCTGCTTCAGCCTTTTTCTCTGAAGCGGCATAAGCGTTGGGAAGAGAGAAGCAAAGAGTGGTCAGTCCAAAAGCAGTCAGGGCTGCCAGGCGTGAGATTTTCATGTCAGTACCTGTAAAAAGGGGAAAGGACACAAGGCAGGCGCAGAGCCTGCATGGAAACGTGCGGCGGGCGCATCACAGAGAACGTGCAGCCTCACGCCAGGGGCGGCAGCTTGGCCTGCAGACGCTGCAGGTGCTGCCGCAAAAAAATGAAGGCAGACAGGAGAGGAAAGCGCATGTTCTGCGGCAGTCTTCCTACTTCTTTTCGTCATAAAGAACGTGGAGCAGCGCCTTTGCGTCAATGGGCGTCAGGTTGAAGCGCATGCCTGCCTGGTCGATAAGGCGGGAGAGAAGGCTCTTTTTGGAGGCCTCCGGCTGGCCCTCCATTTCTTCCGTGATGTACTTGAGGGCTTCCCTGACTCTTGAGGATGGGCTGATTACCATAAGCGGACTCCTGTTGTTTTTTTAGGCGAAGGTGTGGATGTTTTATGATGCGGCTTCCCTGCGGGCGCATGTGGTCCGCAAAGTCGCTTGGATGCACGGGTTATGTTCTGCCTTCTTGTAACAGAGGGGGAAGGGCCTGGCAAGAGCGGACGGCACTTTTGCCAGCGCCTTGAACTTCCGCTTTGGACTTGACGAAAGCCCTTCTTTTGCCGATCTTGCGTTGTCAGTTTTTGGGTCCGCAAAAAGGCGCCGGCCGTGCGGCTGACGTTCTGGACTTCATCGTTTCAAGATTCAAGGCGGTATGGCGTGGATAATCTCTGGTATGCCACTATACTGGGCATTGTGGAGGGCCTGACAGAGTTCCTCCCCGTGTCTTCAACAGGGCATCTCATCATAGTCAGCGATCTCCTCAACTTTGTGGGGGACAAGGCTGACGTCTTCAATGTCTTCATACAGCTTGGCGCCATCCTGGCTGTGGTGGTCGTCTACTGGCAGCGCTTCTGGGGGCTTCTGCGCCCAAATCCGGAGCAGAGCTTCTCAGGCATGCGGGGCATATGGATGCTCTTTTTAACCTGCCTGCCGGCCTGCATCCTGGGGCTGCTCTGCCATGATCTCATCAAGGCGTACCTCTTTGCGCCCGCCACGGTTGTCGTATCCCTCATTGTCGGGGCGCTGATGATGATAGTGGTTGAGCGCAGGCAGTATGAGGCCAGGCATGTCGGCCTGGACGACATGACGCCCAGGCTTGCCCTTGGCATCGGCTGCTTCCAGTGCCTTGCCCTCTGGCCGGGCTTTTCCCGCTCTGCCTCGACCATCATGGGCGGCATGCTCCTTGGCGCCTCCAGAAAGCTTGCCGCGGAGTACTCCTTTGTGGCGGCTGTGCCGATTATGGTGGCGGCCACGGGCTATGACATGCTGAAGTCCCTGGGCTTTTTTACGGCAGCGGACATCCCCTTTATGGCGGTGGGCTTCATAGTCTCCTTCTTTGCGGCCCTTCTGGCCATCAAGGGCTTCATCGCCCTGGTTGCCAGGGTCTTCCTGGTGCCCTTTGCCGTCTACAGGCTGGTTCTTGCGCCCATAGTCTGGTACTTCATGGTCCACTAAGAAGCACACGAAAAGCACAGCACAAAAAAGACACCGGAGGCAGAGGTTTCCGGTGTCTTTTTTGTGTCGGAGAATCAAGGCTCCGTGCCGCAGGATGCGGCAGTGGCTGCGGCTGCTACACCATGGCCGTGAAAAGGAAGGCGGCGTGCAGGGCGGACACTATGGCGGCGAAGACCTGCTCTGCAGCCGGGATGCCGTCCCTGCCGACGGTTTGACCACATCTTCCCGCAAAGGTCAGCTGCATGGCGCCATGCCTGCAGGCCGCCTCGCAGTCCCTGCAGAGCGTGCAGGAAAGCCCGGGGCGCCCCTTTTGCAGGGTCTCTTTGGTAAGGGCTCCGTAGCGGCAGATTTTTGCGCAGGCGCCGCACTGGGTGCATTTGGAGGAGTTGCGCATGCGCCAGGGGGACAGCCGTCCTGCCAGGCAGGAAATGAGCCCCAGGGGGCAGATCATGGTGCAGTAGACGGGAATGCCCTTCTTGCGGCTGAAGAGGAGGGCAGCCGGCATGATGAGGATCCCAAGGAAGATGCCGCAGGCACAGGCTGCTTCTGTTGGTGCTCCTGCAAGCCTGAGCGCCAGGGCGCAGACTATGACCACCACAAGGGAGACGAGGCGCCAGCGAAGGGGATGCGGATGCGGGGAAGGTTTGCTGCAGGATGCAGCCAGGGCGTCCCAGGAGCCGAAGTAGCAGAGGTGGCTGCACCAGGCAGGTCCTGCCAGGATGACGGAGAACAGGAAGAGGAAGAGCATAAAGCCTGGATGCAGGCGGTAGACCGCCCCGCCGATGATGACGCCCGGGACAGGGATGTGCAGAGATCCCGTCATGGAAAAGATGCCGCAGCCTGCCAGGGCCAGGGCGAACTGCGCAAAGAAGACCAGGGAGAAGAGCGGCCAGATGCGCAGCCTTGTTTTGGCAGCAAGGCTTTTGTTGAGGAGGCGCCCGGCGACAAAGGCTGCCCAGAGACCTGCGGCAAGCACCTGCAAAGCTCCTGCCTGGAAGCGGAAGAACCTGTCTGCCAGCAGCATGGGCGGATACGAGGAAAGCGGAGGCAGCATCAGAAGGCAGGTCAGGAGAAAGCCCAGCGCCATGGGGAGGGCGTGCTCCTGCTTTTTATAAAACCAGCCCCTGCCTCTCCCAGACCAGACAAGGGCGCAGGAGAGCAGGGTAAAGAGCGCAATGCCGCCGATAATGGCAACGAGCCGCAGCCAGGGCGCCCCCATCATGAGGCGCATCTGAATCAGCGAACTGCCCGTCATAAACCACCGGACGGCAAAGACGCAGAGGATGACGGTGCAGGCACAGCGCATCCAGGCCCTGCGCAAAAAGCAGAGCAGCGCCCATATGAGGCAGGCCAGGGCTGTGCCGTGGGCGCCTGCCCTGGTGAGGTGGGCGGCAAAGAGCAGGCAGGTCAATAAGACGGCGGCCGGGACAGGCCAGGTCGTGCGCCATGAGGCAGGTGCTGTTGGTGAGGGGTTTAAGGCTGCCGCCTCTGCGGCGGGCGCTGGATCCTTGGTCATAAAGCGTGCATCCTGTGGAGGGGCGTCCGCCCTGGTCTTTGCCAGGGGACGCCTCCAAAAAGATTCCTGCAATGAAAGCAGGTGCTCAGGCTATAATCCTGGCCGGCACAAGGGCAAGGGGCGAGGGCAGATGGGCAAGGAAATACGTCACGCCTGGACAGGTTTGGGAAAGCTTTGGGAAAGGCATCCTGCCATGCGGCAGGGAGTTATGGCAGGATGATGCAGGGATTTTGTCAAAGAGGCCGCCCTGTGCTAGAAAAGCCTGAATACTTGCAATCAGGAGGCTTTTGTGGAGTACATCATCAGACCCATGCGCAAAGAGGAATACCCTCTGCTCAAGGACTTTCTCTATATGGCATTGTATGTGCCTGAGGGCTGCCAGCCCAAGCCCAGGTCCATCCTCTCCATTCCGGAGCTCAAGCTGTACTACGAAGACTTTGGCTCAAGCCCGGACGACATCTCCTTTGCTGCGGAGAGCAATGGTGAGGTCATAGGCTGCGTCTGGACAAGGATCATGAACGACTTCAGCCATCAGGACGACAAGACGCCGTCGCTGGTTGTTGCCGTGCGCGAGGGCTTCAGGGGGCAGGGGCTTGGCACCCGCCTCATCAAGTACATGCTGGCGCATCTTGCCGGCCAGCATCGGGAAGCCGTGTCGCTGTCCGTCCAGAAGTCCCATCCAGCCCAGTTTTTGTACACCCGCCTGGGCTTTAAAGAGGTCGGCAGGGCCATGGGCGAGACCGAAGAGGAAATCGTGATGGTCTTAAAGCTTGCGGGCAGGGACTGGAAAGGCGAAGAAAAGGCGTAGCGATTCGGACAGCATGCGCTGCGCCCCATCGATGCTTCTGCTTTTGATGCAGGAGCAGGAAGGCACCCTTCTTTGGGGCAGGCTGAACATCGGTCTGCCGTAAGGAAGAGTGCCTTTTGTCTTTGCATGGTCCGGCTGCCTGGCAGGATGCCGGGAGCAGCGGCTTGAAGATCTGCCCTCATCTGCATAGACTGCACAGGTTCGCTCCGGCTGCAGCGCAAATCTTCGCATCGTATACTGCACTACATCGGAACGATCTCATCCTTTTTTTCGCATTGAGAACGCCAAAGGAATACAATCAACATGCCAAAAACTAGCACCCCCACCATTTTGCAATGATTTCAAGCAGTTAGCTAACTTTAGAAACCCACTCAGCAGTACAGTCAAACCGCAGCAGGAAACTGGACAGCCAGGAAAAACCAGCAAAGCAGGGTTGTTCAGCCTCAATGCAGCCGCCAGGGCATGCGTCTTCCCCTGCGCCCTCTTTCTGCAGTCTGCCTCGCAGGCGCAGAAGTGCGCCGGCATCTGCCAGCTTTAGCCAAAATCCCAACCACAAGCTGTCAAAAGAGGCATCTGCAATGAGTGAAATTGTCTACAACGGCCGTGAAGAGCTGGAAGTTTTCAACGAGGCAAAAAACTACAACAACTTTGTTTTGGGGCTCATTACGAGCTGTGCAAAGCCCGGCGCCTCAGTCGTCGATTTCGGGGCCGGGCTTGGCGTCTTTTCCGTGCCCTTGTCCAGGAAGTACGACATCCTCTGCGTTGAGACCGACCCCTCAATGAAGAAGGTGCTGGCAGGGCATGGCCTGAAGGTGACCGACGATTTGGAAACTGTCCCTGACGGGAGCATTGACTGCATCTTCAGCTGCCATGTCCTGGAGCACATAGAGGACGATGCTGCAACGATAAAAATGTGGCACAGGAAGCTCAAGCAGGGCGGCAGGCTCTTTGTCTACCTGCCTGCCTTCATGTGCCTCTACGGGAGCATGGACAAAAAGGTCGGGCATTTCAGGCGCTACCACAGGAAGGATCTCAAGGAGAAGCTGACGGCAGGAGGCTTTGCCGTGACCGATGTGCGCTACTCCGAGAGCGCCGGCTTTGCCGCCTCGGTCTACAACAAGCATTTCGGGCATCAGGACGGCTCCCTCAATCTGACCATGCTCAAAATCTACGATCGCGTCCTGTTCCCCCTGGGACGCATTTTCGACGTTCTCACATTCGGGCGCCTCTTTGGCAAGAACGTCTATGCCTTTGCCGAGAAGAAATAGCCTGATGCCGGCTGCCTGAAGAGCATCTGATTCTGGCTGCCCCGCAATCCCCTGGAGCCTCCGTCTTTAAGGCGGGGGCTTTTTTGTTGCGCCAGGATGCCGTTGGCACGCCGTCAGGTTGTCGTCAGAACGTCGCCGGGCGTCGCACACACGCAAAAAAAAGACCCCTTTGGCGATATCCCTTGAAGGGAAAGGCCAAAGGGGCGTCATAGGAGGGTTTATGACATGGACTGGCTACTTGAGATGACTAATTTCCTCAAAGATTTTTTCCAGCAGGGCGCGCTTTTCAGCCTTGAGCTCGGTGAACTCCTTGGCTGTTTTGCTGACCAGCTTCAGGTCGGCGTCCTTGGCGTTCTTTAAGGCCTTGAGCTCAGCCTTCTTCAAGAAGAGCTTGTCGTTCAGGCTGTGCATCTCATCCGCATATTTGCCGTGCACCTTTGCGACTTTGGCAAAATCCTTGGCGTCTGCCGGTCCCTGGGCGCAGGGAGGAACGTTATGATGCATGCCGGGGTTCATGCCGGGGCAGGGGCCGTTGGGATCCATCGGACCCTTGGGGCCTTTGGGGCCTCTGGGACCCTTCGGGGCTCCCATTGGATCGCCGGGGCGCGGTCCCATGGCTCTCTCGTCAAATTCCTCGTCATCAGGCATGCCGAAGCAGGAGCCTCTTTGCATATCCCTGGGGCCCAGCTTCAGGCCGGCTTTTTCCATGTCTTCCTGCATGGCCTTGATAAGGGCGCGCTTCTCTGACCTGACCTTGGTGATTTCGGCAGCCTTGGCGACGGCTTCCTTGACGTCGCCCCTGTTCTCAAGGACTTCAAGCTCCGTCCTCAGCACAAAGCTCCTGTCCTTGAGCTCCTGCATTTTGTTGGCATATTTGGCGGCTATGGCCTCGATTTTTGCCCTGTCCTCGGCGCAGGGCTTTTGCTGGTCCTGCTTGTCCGCGGCCTGCTTGTCTGCTGCAGGTGCAGGGGCAGGAGCGGGTGCACCGTTGACGACGCGGTCGCCGGCTGCGTACTGGGCCTGGCTGTTCTGGTCAACAGCGAAGCTTGCGGCTGAGCCTGCCACAAGAAGGGCTGCCGTCAGTGCCGGAAGAAGAGGGGTTTTGCTGATGCGCATATGGTTTGTTCCTTCTGGGTGCGCCTGGCTGTACTTTTGGCAGGAGTTCTGCCCTTGGGCGCACCAAAGTTTTTAGTCTAAAGGGATGATGAAGGTGTGGGCGGCTGGGCATCTTGCCCTGCGGCTCATAATTAGTCGTGCCCGTAGCGGCTGTCGTGCTTTTTATAATGGCTGCCGTTTTTGTAGGGGGCTGCGTGGTCGTTGTGGTGCTTTTGCCCGTTGTGCCATTTGGCGTCGGCAGGGCGCGGAGGCTTGGGCGGCAGCTTGTGCTTGGGCGCCGGAGCCGGCTTGTGCACTGGCGGAGCCGGCCTGGTGGCAGGCGGGGGCAGCTGCCCCGGACGGGCGTGTTCGGCAGCAAGGCATGCGGGGGACCCGGCAAGAAGCAGGGCTGCAGCCAGGGCGGAAAGAAGCGGCATTTTGCTGATGGGCATGATGATCTCCTGGTGTGCCTGTCATAGATTGGGCAGGCTTTCCTGCCTTAAGGTAAGCACACCGAGTCGATTGTCAAAGGGAAGATAAGGAAAGGGTTGATGAGGAGCCCGCAGCATCTGCTGTGCAGAAGAGGGCTGTTGAAGAGAGTTGTTCAGGACTTGCTGCAGGCTTTGGCGCCTGGCAGCAGGAGTACTGCAATTTGCGTGCCAAAGCTGATGTAAAAGTCGCCGCTAAATTGTCGCTCGAATGTCCAACTGCTTGGAATGGCAGGCTTTATTTTTCTGCCTTCTGCACCGCCCGTTTTCCTTGCGCAGGCTTGCCGCTTTTTTGCCGAAGCTTTTTCGTCAGGCACAAAGCTTTCCAGCCTGTACAAAAACTATGCTCTTTTGGGAGCAGGCTGACCGCCGGCTGTCTTATTTTCAGCCAGCCTGTCGGCCCTGGGCCGCAGCCGCAGCCCTGACAAGCCCGGACCTTCCCGTCCCTTCAGCAGGCAGGGGTGTGCACCTTAGGCTGCCACCTTCATCGCAAAACCATCGTCAAGTGTTCGGCAGCCTTTGCCACATTTTTGGGGGGCAGGGCGGCAAGAGCTGAGCCCAGCCTTGTGCGCGGCTTTTTTGGGCTCTTCGTGACTTCTTGTGGACAGAGCAAAGCTCCCTTCATCATGGGACGGGAATGGCTGGTGTGGTAAGGGAAACACAGTGCTTTCCCCGCTTCGAGAAGGGAAAAATCTGTGGCTCTCATCAGCTTCCGCAAATCCCCCCGAAGAGCCTTTTTGTCGGTTTTTTTTGCAGGACAGGCGCAACAGGAACACGCCCGCTTAACTTTTGTGCTTATTTGGGTTATGATATGAGCACGAAAGGAGGGTATTTCTATGATGCAAAATTTTCAAACACTTAAAGCATATGACTATATTTCTCCGGCTATCG